>JAZNCU010000061.1:0-57387 GCA_045587745.1 Eubacteriales bacterium
GGCTGCGATGCCGCAGGTAGCCATTCCGACAACGACCTTAACATCGTTTTCTCCGTCACGAAGCGCAACCTTGTTTTTCATTTTGTCTCTGATGGCGGCAAGTTCTTCCAAAGATTTCATTTTGCTGTTCCTTTCGAGGTAATTTTTTTATTTTAATTTTTTTCATACATTGATCTGAGGTATTCCTCTGCCCAGGCAAGCACATCGGGCTCCGAGAGCGAAACGCCCTCTCCGAGGACCTCCCTCATTTGCTTTGTGGAAAGCTCCGCACAGCCGTCCGGCATCTCGTGCCTGAACTCGTAATCAATACCGTCGGCACCGTGAATAAGCGTTATAACGGTGGAAACTATGTCTCCGAGCGGAGTGTAATCTATACTGTCTTTGATAAACTCGGCGTAAACCCTCGTTCCGTGGTCATCGGGAAATTCCTTCTCGCTGCGGCTCGCAATTTCCACCCTGCCTCCCGTTTGCTCTGCAGCAAGCACCAAAAACGGGATTCCGAGCCCGACTTTCCGTGTCGTTCTGGTAGTGAAAAAGGGATCACGCAGGTTATCCACCTGCTGTCGGGTCATTCCGCAGCCGTTATCAGTAATTTCAAAGGAGAGCTTGCTATCGCTCTCGATCAGCGTAATGCCGATGAGAGTTGCTCTCGCCTTGACGGAATTCTGAGCTATGTCGAGTATATTAAGCGATAATTCCTTCATTTAAGTACCCAATCAGTTTTTTTGCTGCCGACTCGGCATCAGCATCGAGCTCCAAAAAGTTCTCACGCTCGTGTATATCCCAAAGATAATGGGCATCCGACGAGCAGATAACCTTTTTTGACTCAAGCTCGGGAAAACGCTTTTCAAAGCTTTGGCGGTTATCGGATAAATGATATTCCACCGCAGTAAAACGAGGCGTATCGGGAAGCATACCAAGCGTGGCGATAATGCCGTTGGAATCCCTGTCAATATGTGCGGGGTAGACCGCCGCTCCAAAGCTTTTTGCAAGCTCGCACGCCTGCTCTATTGGAAGCATCGTTGCGTTTGAAAGCAGGTATTCCTCATTTCCGATGATGTTATCATCCTTGTCGAGTATATGCTGCTCGCCAAAGATCTCCGCCTTGTTTTTGATGAGAATCCTGTACCTGCCCAGCTCGCTGTCAAAATCAAGCGCTCTGTCCAATGTTGGAAACAGACAGACGACATGAATGTCCTCTGCCGTAGTAAGCTCCATCCCGGCAACGGGAATGATACCGTACTCACGGCACGCTTCAAAAAAGGCAGGGCAGTTTTTTGAGCTGTTGTGATCGGTAAGTGCGATCATATCCAGCCCCTTGACCTTTGCCATTCCCGCAATATTTGCAGGTGTCATATCGTCGTCCCCACAGGGCGACAGGCAGGAATGGACGTGAAGGTCATAATAAAGACGGCTCACAGCAATGCTCCGGCAAGCACGCAAAGCTCGTACACACTCTTATCGGACGAAAGGATGTTAACGCCCTTTTCGGAAGCGAGAGCTACGGTATTTTCATCGGGCTTTACACCCTCGGCAAGTATTATCGCCGAAATTCCCACGAGCGAGGCAACTGCCACGATGTTGGAATTTGTCATAATAGTCACCCAAAGATTTCCCTCGGATGAATTACCCATTACCCAGCTGAGCAAATCGCCCGAATAAGCACCGTCAATAACGCTGTCGGGATTGGGAAGCGCAAGCACCGTGAGTGATGCCTTTTGGCAAAATTCGTTTACCGTCATATTAAAAATCTCCGTTTTGGTAAAAACCTCGGGGTTATTCCCCGTCGAGAAGCTGTTGAAGCTTTTCTCTCATTCTGACGATGCATTCCTCCTCGTTTACCTCGCCCTTGACGATATCCTCGGCAAAGCAAGCACAGGTGGGAGCACCGCAGGAGCCGCAATCCAAAGAAGGAAGCGTGCTGCATATACGCTGTATCTCAGCCATTTTTTTCATTGCGTCCGACATATTGTCGGCGAGGCGTGATACAGGAGCATATTCGATTTGTTGTCCCGAAAGATAATCCTCGGGAATACTGCTCGGGTCGTCGTTCTCCCTGAAATCCCAGTTTTGGGAAACAGGCAGATAACGGCGGAGAGTCTGGAGCCTGGTCTGTGCGATATACGGATTTGCAACCGTCATAGCACCGCCTACGCAACCGCCCGGACAGGCGTTCAGCTCGATAAACTCAACCGAGGGAAGATTGCCGTTGTCGATATCGTCAAGAACTCTCATTACGTTCTCAATACCGTCGGCGGCAAGATATTTGTCGTTAAAGATGGCGGTAGCCTCACCGCCCGAGGAAGCCCAGCCGATACCGATCATACCGCTTCGGGCAAGAGGCAGCGGTGTTTTTGCCGCACGCATCTTTCCGAGAAGCTCAAAATAAATCTCGCTCATCGAAACCACAACATCGACGTTGCTATGCTCGCTGTTGCGGATATAGCTGACCTTTGCGGGGCAGGGCGATATAAACGCCACTCCGATGTCCTCGCTTTTAAGATCGGGATGCTGAGCCAGCGCACGTGTGCGCGCTCTCGCCGCCGCAACCTCAACGGGAGGCAGGAGCGGAAGGATATTATCGCACAGATCGGGGAATCGAAGCGAAATCAACCTGACTGCAACGGGGCAGGCAGAGCTGATTATCGGCTTTTCGAGTCCCTCACGCTTGAGATACAAACGGGTAAATCCGCTGATAAGCTCAGCCGCGCGTGAAACCTCGTACACATCGTCAAAGCCCATATCGAGCAGGCCCTGAAGAACGTAGTCAATATCATCAAGATTGTCAAACTGTCCGTAAAGCGAAGGCGGCGGAAGTGCGATTTTGAACTTGAATCTCGAAAGAGATTGCAAGCCGTCGAACACCGCTTTTTTTGCCTTATACGGGCAAACGCCTATGCAAACACCGCAATCGATACACCGTGCAGGATTGATTTTTGCCTTCCCGTCACGTATACGTATTGCCTGCGTGGGACAGCGTTTAAGGCAGTTGGTACAGCCTTTACATTTTTCGGGATCGAGAGATACCGAATGAATATAATCAGCCATTGTAACCTCAGTCAGCGTTTACTGTCATTTTAATAACCGTGCCTTTGCCGAGCGTCGACTCGATCTCCATAGAATCGGTATCACGCTTCATATTGGGAAGTCCCATACCTGCGCCGAATCCGAGCGAACGGACATTCTCGGGCGCGGTGGAATAGCCCTCCTTCATGGCAAGGCTGATATCCTCAATACCGGGGCCCTCATCGGTAAGGACGATAGTGATGACCTCGGGTGTGACATACACATCAGCCACTCCGCCGCCGGCGTGGATCACCATATTGATCTCACCCTCGTACATAGCAACCGAAACCCGCTTGATAACCTCGGGACCGAACCCGAGCTGGCGGAGTTTGCGTTTTACCTGAACCGAGGCATCGCCTGCGGAGGTGAAGTTCTGGCCGTCAACATCAAAATGAAAATGCAATTCATCTCCCATCGGGAGCTCCTTTCAGCTTACGAGCCGACAAGACCGTTGTAGTACAAACGTCCGCACGCCTCGAACATATTAAGTCGGGTTGCGAGCAGGACTATACCGGCCTCACGGGCAAGCTCAACTATTTCTTCGGAAGGTATTTTGTTGCGTACAAACACTACGCAGTGCATATCCATCATCTCGGCAGTCTTAACCACCTGGGGATTTACAAGCCCTGTAAGGAGCGCTGCCTGATTTTTAACAAAAGCGAGTACGTCGCTCATCATATCACTGCCGCAAGCCGAAATGATCTCCGTTTCGGAGCACTCGCCGCAGCAGAGGATATCTGCTTCAAGCAGCTCGCTGATTTTAGATATCGTCATAATAAACTTCTTCCCGTAGATAGGATTAGTACTTTGCGAGAATATCCTTGATGTCCGAGGGAACGAGACGTCCGTAAACATCATTGTTGATGGTCATAACGGGAGCGAGTCCGCAGCAACCGAGACAACGGGTATCCTGAATTGTGAACTTGCCGTCGGGAGTGGTCTCACCGGAACCAATACCGAGCTGTTTTTTAACCTCGTCAAGAACTGCCTGTGCGCCCTTAACATAGCAAGCGGTACCCGTACATACGCTGATAATGTTATCTCCCTTGGGGGTAAGCGAGAAGAGCGCATAGAAGGTAGCTACTCCGTAGATCTCGGAAACGGGAACAGAAAGTCTGTCGGAAATAAGCTCCATTGTTTCGAGAGACAGGTAACCGAAAAGCTCCTGTGCGGTCTGCATAACGGGCATGAGCGGTCCCGGCATATCCTTATGTTCCTCGATAAACTGCTCCAGCAAAGCGGTTTTTTCCGCAATCTGCTCTTTTGTAAGTGCCATACACTTATCCTCCTGAAAAATTGTTTTTTCGTGTTAAACGGTATTGCATTGACTCAATACACGCACCTATACGCTTAGCATTCTATCATAGGCGGCATAAGTTTTCAATAGTTTTTTGCGAAAATATATTCTTTTAATATTGTATTCTTTTGGAAAATATGCTACATTGTTCCTGAAAGGAGTTGACTTGCTTGATCGCAAAAAAAGAATGGCACAAAAAGGTTGCCTATCAGATATATCCGAGGAGCTATTACGACTCGAACGGCGATGGAATCGGTGACCTCAAGGGCATTACGGCGAAGCTCGATTATCTCGCCGATTTGGGAGTAGATTACGTATGGCTATGCCCTGTATACGCATCCCCGATGGATGACGGCGGATACGATATCTCGGACTACCGCAGCATCAACCCTATGTTCGGTACCATGGAGGATATGGACGAGCTTATTGCCGAGGCGGGAAAAAGGGGAATAAAAATACTTATGGACCTCGTTCTCAACCATTGCTCGGATGAGCACGAGTGGTTCAAAAAGGCACTTGCCGAGCCCGAGTCCAAGGAGGCAGGATACTTTTATTTCCGAAACAGCGCAGGCGGTCCTCCCAACAACTGGCGCTCTATGTTTGGCGGATCTGCCTGGGAGAACGTCGGCGGCGACAGATACTATATGCACCTGTTCTCAAAAAAACAGCCCGACCTCAACTGGGAAAACCCCGAGCTTCGTGAGGAGCTGTACAAAACGGTTCGTTGGTGGCTTGACAAAGGGCTTGGCGGATTCCGTATCGATGCCATTACGCACATCAAAAAGGAACCCACCCTCTCCTCGCTTCCGCCCGACGGTGACGACGGAATGGTGGCTTGCTTCGGGCCCACCCGTAACTATCCCGGTATAGGCGATTTCCTTACAGAGCTGCGTGAGGAGACCTTTGACAGGTACGATTGCATTACGGTTGCCGAGGCTGCCGGAGTTCCCTACGATCAGCTTGGTGAATACATAGGCGAGAACGGTTATTTCAGCACTCTGTTCGATTTTTCATACTCCGAGCTTTACAGCTACGGACACGCCTGGCACACCTGCAAAAAGGCTTGGGAATGGCCGATAACAAAGCTCCGTGACCAGATGTTTGCATCCCAGATCGAAACGCAGAAAATCGGCTTTGGCGCAGTTTATTTCGAGAATCACGATTATCCTCGTGCGAGTGAGAAATTCATTCCCCGTGAGTATCAGTCTCCTCTCACTCAAAAGATGCTCGGCACGCTTTGGTTCTTCCTCAGAGGCATCCCGTTCATCTATCAGGGTGAGGAGTTGGGAATGACCAACACGGTTTTTGAGAGCATTGACGACGTTGACGATATTTCGACCAAAAACCACTACCGGCTTGCTCTTGCCGACGGACTCACACCCGAGGAGGCAATAAAGGCAGTAAATGTTTACTCCCGTGACAACGGACGCATTCCCTTCCCCTGGACTGCAGGCAAAAACGGCGGCTTCAGTGAGGCAACCCCCTGGCTCAAGCCCCACCCCGATTACGTCCTTTTCAACGCCGAGGGCGAGGCACGGGACGAGTGCAGCGTACTCAATTATTACAAAAAGATGATCCGTCTCAGGAAGAGCGAAAAATACGGCGATACGCTCTGCCTGGGCGATATCGTCCCCGCATACACCGACCGTGACGAGGTTATCGCCTACAGACGTACGTGTGAGGGCAGCGAGGTGGAGGTAATATGCTCATTCTCGCCTTACCCCACAGTGCTTGAGCTGACCGATCTTCCCAAGGAAATCCTTATTTGCAACTATCCCGAGAGCGATCTCGCATTTGACGGAAGTAAGGTTACCCTTCCTCCGTTCTGCAGTATTGTTTTTGAGGTTTAAGCGGACGAAAAAAGCCGATTGGGCGCTGAGCTCAATCGGCTTTTTGATTTGCGGTTTTACTGCTGATTTGCGTGTTTCTGTTTGGTCGAATACACCTGCTGTGCATCCGCATTCTGCATGGGATACCATCCCTTTTGAGACATTTTTGCATAAACGTCGCTCTGCATTGCAACGGTGTCGCAGAGAGCCGAAGTGAACGCCGAATGAACGTTTGGCGTAGTCGACTCAAGCGAGCCGTGAAGCATAAGATCGCAGGAGTTTTTGAGCGAGTTAAGCAGGTTTTCCATCATTGTTTTATCGTCCATAATTCCTCCTTAAAGCAGCCCGTAAAACTTTGAAAAGGCGGTCTGCTGCTTTTGTGCCAGGGTCTGCACGAAATTTTTAAGCTCGGGGTCGGTGATTCGGGAGGAATAATCTCCGCAAACCTTTTTGAGCGCCTCGGCGTGGCCGAGCGCATCGTCGATATAAAGTAATTCTTTGGGTGTCATAAAAAATACCTCCTTCGGTACTTGTTGTTCCCGAAAGAGGCGTTTTTTATTCGTAAATAAATTTTGCGAATTTTCCCTGCGCCCTTGCGTCGCACTCGGCAACGATAAGCGCACCCTCGGCAATATAATCGCACTCCAGCACGGTGGCAAGCCTATAAAGCTCACTTACCGCACCGCCCTCGGAGTGAGGGATGAGCAGCTTTAGCTTCTTTTTTCCGCTTGCGACGAACTCGTCCAGCTTTTCGAGAAGCAGGTCTATTCCCTCGCCCGTGTATGCCGAGATCTCAACAGTATCCTTTGGGAACGGAACGTCCCTGTTTGCCACGTCTATTTTGTTAAGAACCTCGATAACGGGTGTATCGGATGCGCCCAGCGACTCGAGCAGCGAAACAGTTACTGCGTGCTTACGGTTTCGCTCGTCGACATCCTCGCTTGCATCGGTAAGATGGATGATGCAATCGGCATAGGTCAACTCCTCAAGAGTGGACTTGAACGCCTTGACGAGATGGGTGGGCAGACGGTCGATAAAGCCTACCGTATCGGTAAGCAGAATCTCTGCACCCGAGGGGAGAGTCAGCTTTCGGGTAGTGGGGTCAAGCGTTGCAAACAGCTTATCCTCGGCAAGTATTCCGGCATCGGTCAAGCGGTTGAGCAAAGTGGATTTCCCTGCATTGGTATAGCCGATTATTGCGGCAGTCTTAATACCCTGCTTTTGCCTTGAGGAGCGTTTTACGGCACGGGTGCGCTCGATATCCTCAATTTCCTTTTCAAGTGCGGCAATACGTCTTTTGAGATGTCGGCGGTCGCTCTCGAGCTTTGACTCACCGGGACCCCTCGTACCTATTCCGCCTCCCAAACGGGAAAGCTCGCTTCCCCTGCCCGTAAGACGGGGTGCGGTATAACGCAAGCAGGCTATCTCGACCTGCAGCTTTCCCTCGCCCGTAACGGCGTGGAGCGCAAAAATATCAAGAATAAGCATCGTGCGGTCGATGACACGTGTATCGGGTATCTCGTTTTCGAGATTTTTTATCTGCGAGGGGGTAAGCTCATTGTCAAAAACGATAAGCGAAATATCCCCGTCTGCCGCCACGAAATCGGCAACCTCACGCACCTTGCCGCTTCCGATATAAGTCGCCTTATCGGGTGATTCACGGTTTTGCATAATTCTTGCCACCTCGGTACCGCCTGCGGTATCGAGCAGTCGGGCAAGCTCATCGAGCGAGCGTGATGCCGATTCCTCGTCACCGTCGGTGACCACCGAAACCAGCAGCGCCCGAGGACATTCGGGAGTGATGCCGTCGTTAAAAATGCTGTCGTTCATAAGGTTATCAGCCTCCTGTCAAAAAGATAAAGCGGTGCCGAAAAGCACCGCTTTGAGCTGCAGTATGTCCCTGATTAGTCGAGGTTGAACTTCTTTTTGAATTTGTCCACACGTCCGCCTGCATCGACAAGCTTCTGCTTACCGGTGAAGAAGGGGTGACATTTGGAGCATATATCTACCTTGACGTTATCCTTAACGGATTTGGTAACATATTCCGCACCACAAGCGCACTTAACGGTAGTGGTCTTGTATTCGGGATGGATACCCTGTTTCATGTTGTTTTCCTCACTTTCATATCGTTAGGAGCAAATCGCCCCGATATATCGCAAATAGCAGTATAACACGCAAAAGTCAAAAATGCAATAGTTTTTTTCAATAATTTCAATTTTATTTTTTCGGTACCCCAAAAAACCAAAATCGAGCCTTTTGGTGTTGATTTTTCGTTCACTTGATAATATAATATATATGTTAAAATGTCAATAGACGGAGGAGATTCTATGAAACTTAAATATCTCGGCACCGCAGCCGCCGAGGGCTGGCCCGCCGTTTTTTGTAACTGTGAATACTGTTTGAAGGCAAAAAAAGCGGGTGGCAGGAACATACGCACACGCTCCCAGGCTATGATAAACGGCGATATGCTCATTGATTTTCCTACCGACACCAATATGCACATGCTGACAAACGGTCTGGATCTTTCCGCAGTAAAGTACATTATTGTCACTCACTCGCATCTCGACCATTTTCAGCCTCTCGACCTGTTTTTCCATCACGAGCTGTGCTATGCTCATGAGATGACCGAAAAACATATTTCGCTTTACGGCAACAGAAGCGTTATGGAAAAATACCGCCATTATATCGGCTGCCGTGATGACGAGGATCAAAGAATCGGCGTTACACCGAGCGAGTTCAAGGCATTTACCACCTACACACTCGGTAATTATGAGGTCACTCCCCTGCCTGCATACCACGCTGAGGGACAGGATGCATTCGTCTACCTTATCAGGGAAGGCGAAAAGACGATCCTCTATCTCCACGACACGGGACTTCCTCCCGAGTCGGTATACGAATATCTGACCGAGAACGGTATCAAGGCGGATCTTATCAGCTACGACTGCACCTATGTCATCCTTCCCAGCGGCGGAGGGCATCTCGGGCTCGATTCCTGCGTGGTAGTAAGGGACAAGCTGTGCGATCTGGGTGTTGCAACCGAAAAGACTATTCATATTATCAATCACTTCTCGCACAACGGAAAGCTCATTCACGACGAGCTTGTTCCCGTTGCTGCCGAGCTGGGATTTTTGACCTCATACGACGGAATGGAAGTAGAAATATGACACACCGCACGAACAGATTTTTACCGTTAGTACTATCGGTAATGCTTATATTGCTCGCAGTTACTCCGTCATTCGGCTGTGTTTTTGCCGATGAGGAGGTAAACTACTGCTATGCCGATGGCATCAACCTGCCCTGCGGACTTAACGGTGCGGTTGTGTACCGTGATATTGCGTCTACGGGTCAGTCACGATGGGTACACAACGTTATCGTTGACAGCAACGGCGTTATCACCAGGATAATCGAGGGCGGAAGCGCAGATAGCGCAGACGTCTCCGTACCCGAAGGCGGTATGGTAATAGCCGCATCCGGAACAAAGGTTCAGTGGTTCAAGGACCACGCCTCGGTAGGCGACAGCGTTTGGCTTGACACGATGACCTCGAGGCTTTTCGTCTACTCGGACGAATCGGAGTTTGACCCCTATTACACTCTTGCCGTAACCGTTACGGGCGAGGGTGAGTATATTATCTCTTCCTCCGAGTTTGAGGGGATTCCCCAATACGGTTACACGGTCTACGTTGACAGCATTGGCGTTGTAGTGCCCGAGGAGGTCGAGGGCGGTTTTTCGGTAACGGCAGGCACCGATGGCGACAAAGCTCTGTTGACAATGTACGCTCCTCTCGGAGCTGTCTGCTCGGTTGACGAGGACGTTATTAAGCTAACGTACAGCGCAAGCTCGCTGAAAAAGTCGGTCGAGCTTACGCTCAGCGAGATAAAAGCCGAGTACGAGGCTCTTAAAGCAGAATGTGCCTATATTGACTATGCGGCAATAGATGCGCTTATTGCCGAGTACGAGGCTGCCGAGGTACCAAACGATTATCGCAGTGCTTCGGAGCTTTGCCACGGCATAAGACAGATTCGCAGGCATTTTGCCGAGACCGTTGAGGGCGAGCTCAGAGGTGCGCTCCACACCCCCGACGAGAAGAACGATGCCGAGGTTTACGCTACCGTAAAGGCCGCCGCAGATGCGGGGCTCAACACTGTTTCGCTCAGGCTTACCAACGGCTACGGCACTTTTTTACCCCTGCCCGACAGCTTTGAATATGAGCAGGCAGAGGAATTTGATGGTTTTGACGTCCTGTCCTCCTACGTTAAATACTGCAACCAGCTCGGTGTTTCACTCGACGTATGCGTTGACGTTTACTACAACGAGTACGCATCGGTTACCAATCCCTCGATGCTCACCGAGGTCAGCGGCAAGGAGGAGGGAGTAAGGGCGAAATTCTTCTCCCCCGCAAACGACGAGTTCAAGGAATATTTTATCAGCTATATCGACTTTCTTATCAGCAATTATTCGATTGATTCCCTAACCCTCGACTACATCCGCTATCCAAAGTTCTCGGAGGACTGCGACTACGGCTATGACAGCACAACGCTTGCAAAATTCTGTGAGGAATACGGAGTTTCGTCGTCTGCCGCCGCAAAAATCAAGAACGAGCTTTATATGAGCGAGCATTGGAACGATTGGGTGGATTTCAGGCAGGGTCTCATTAGCGGAATGGTCAAATCGATTTCCGACACCGTCCGTGAAAAGCGCAGTGATATTTACATCAACGCTTACGTTTCGAGGGATGTGGTCGACTATTTCTATATGCAGGACAGCAAGACCTGGCTCGAAAACGGATGGGTGGACGGACTCAACCTTGCGCTGTTCGACTACGACGCAAAGGAAAACGACAGCCTTACCCCGATAGCATACGGAGACGGACTCGTTCTCGATAAAAGTGCGCTGTTCTCGGCGTACACCTCGAGCAACAACTACTTTTTCGTAACCCTCGGCACTGTAGAAGGAATTACGCACGAGATGATGCTGGAGTACGTTTTTGAGTCGCGTGAATGCGCCGACGGCTTTATGTTCGGCAATCTCGAGGCGTTTATCGGATACGGATATGCAAGCCACCTCGGTGAGGTGCTCAAAGGCTCCTGCCTCAGCCCCATCATGGACGAGGAGGAGGCGGTAAGGGCGCTGATAGATTTTTCGCTCAATAAGCTCGAAGCCTTTATGCTTCCTTCGGGATTTTGCGATGAATCTACGGCGCAAAGCATAATGGATACCATCGACGAGTTTTTGCTTTCGATATATATCTCGGGCATAGCAAACGTTGATGCCACCGGACTGATGAATACCGTTTCGATGTATCTTGCAGCCTCACCTGCCAAAAACGAGTTCACGCAGGAATACGAGCGTATAGCAAAAATCGTTTTGCTCGCAAAGGACGAGGCCGAATTCACCCCGGTTCCCAACCCCGACGAAAGCACTCCGGACGTTAACCCCGAAACGAGCACCGACGTAGATATCTCGACATCCGAGGCATCGACAGGCGAAAACTCCTCACACGGCGTGAGCACGGACATAGATGAATCCATACCCGACGGCTTTGACAGCGCACAGGCAGGAAAGGTAATAGTGTACGTTTTTGTGGGATTCTCGCTGATTGCCGGTATTACGGGCTTTATTGCCTATCTTCGCAAAAGAAAATAATAAAAAAAGCAAAAGACTGTTGTCGGCATACTATGTAAGCACGCCTGCAACAGTCTTTTTTTGTTATTTCTTTTCCTCAGCCTTGATACGGAGTTTTCCGTCCTTGTCCTCGGTTATTTCAAGCTCAAAGGTCACCGGAGATCCGAGTCCGTTTTTACGGTGAAACTCGATCTCGACACCGCCGACCGATACCGGATCAAAAATAACGGTGTAATAGCAGTAGGTCCCCTTTATGCCGAACAGACCAAAGGATTTTTCCTCGGACGAGGTGTATACCACGTCGAGCTGACCCGAAATGAGCTCGTATTCCCACTCGTATTTTGCCTCATCGGTCACGTAAAAGCCGATTCGGTCATCCTCACCGAGGGAAAAAACGCTGTAATCTATTCCGCACTCCACATCTTCGCTATCGGCGCAGGAGGTCAGGCACAGCGCAAGCATAGCAAGAGCGAGCACACAGGCAAAAATCCGTTTTTTCATGGTCATTTACCCGACACCGTGATTCCGTCGAATACCATATAAGGAACGACGAGTCCGCCGTCGTTGAGAACGTCACTGCTGACCTCGACGAGGTTGTTAAGCATCTCGGCAAGGTTGCCGCTGATCATCGTTTCGCTGATAGCACCTTTGAGCTTTCCGTTTTCGATAAGGAAGCCGTTTTTGGCAACGCCCGAAAACTCGCCGCTGGGAGCAGGACTTCCGCCCGAGAAGCGGCCCACGAGAATACCCCTGTCGATGTCTGCGATTATCTCGTCGATTGACCTTTCGCCGGGCTTGACTATCATCGAAAACGAGGTGTTGGGTGCGGCTTTATTGCCTGTCTTATTGGCGGCGTATTTGCCTATAACAAAGCTGTTAAGCACGCCGTCCCTGATAAAATCGTAATCCTCCGCTATATAGCCCTCGCCGGTGTATCTCTGGCCGCATACGATGCGATCATCATAAGGTCTGAATGAAACGGTGATGCGCTCATCGGCTACCTTCTGACCGAGCTTGTCTTTCCAGATACTGCTGCCGTCAATAAGAACGCCGTCGGATGCAAAGCAGCTTACAATACCGCCGAAAACATCGCCCGCAAGGCATCCGGGAGCAATAACGACCTTGCCCACGAATTTACCCTCAACGGGTGTGGTATCGATCTGACGCTCTACCTCGGCAAGCTCGCTTGCAAACCTTGCACAGTCTATAAACCTTGTGTCAAGGTTATCAAGCGTAACGTCCGAGCCGTAAAACGAGCTGCTTTTTTCACCGTCGTGCCCCGAATACATAAGCGAAACGATGTAATATCCGCTTTTTTCGGTATAACGGTTGCCAAACGAGTTGGCATATACCTGCTTGATAGAGGTATGCCATACGATCATCTGCTCAATCAGTATTTTGGGATAACGCTCCTTAATGTCTGCAAGAAGCTCCTTTGTTCTTTCGAAAAGCTTTTCGGTGTCGGGCGTAGGCGCACCGTGAACAAAATCAGCGGTTTTTCCGTCCGAGCATATCTCCCAAGCCTCATCGGCAGGCGAGCTCTCGGCGGCAAGAATACAGTCCGAAGCCGACGAAGTAATGCTCTCCTCGTCAAAACGGTTTATGGCAACACTGCCCTTTTTGTTCTCCTTAAACGCAGTAAGGCCTACGTTACGGTCAAAAAGCGTGCGGAAAAGCGAGAACTCGCCTCCGTCAACGTTGAACTCACGCTTTTCGGTCTCACGGACTACACACTGGGCAATATCCGCACCGAAATTTTTAAGAGAGCCGAGAGCAAAATCGGCTGTTTTAATAAGTCTATCCATTATTACCGACCTCCTATCATAACTCTGCATCTCATCTCGGGTCCGCCCATACTGACAGCCATCGGCTGCTTTTTGCCGCAGAAGCCCGAGCTGCTCCAGGTGATATTATCCGACACCATATCAACGGTTTTAAGCATCTCAAACGCAACGCCCGAGATAGTCGTATCGAGCAGAGCTTTACCAAGCTTTCCGTTTTTGATCTCATAACCCATAGTTACGCCAAACATAAACTCGCCGGTAGTATCTGCCTGACCGTTGCCCGAATCGATAAGATAGTATCCGTCCTCAACCGAGGAGATCATATCCGCAAGACTGTCGCTGCCCGGAAGCACGCAGGTATTACGCATACGGATAAGCGGCTCGTCCGAGAACGCCCACGCTCTTGCATTTCCGCAAGGAGTCATACCAAATCGGTGAGCCGTGTCACGATTGTTCATATATCCTACGAGAATGCCGTTTTCAATAATGCTGCAATCGGTTGCGGGAGTACCCTCATCGTCAATAAACACGGGCAGAGGAGCAGGCTTTCCGAACGCAGTATGTGCAAAGTCAACAAGGCTTACCTTGTCACTTGCAACACGCTTTCCGAGGCTATGTGCCGCAACGCTTCCACCGAGAACGAGATCCGCCTCAACGGTGTGTCCGACCGCCTCATGAGCAAGCATTCCTGCCATCATTCCGCCGAGAATAACGGTTTTTTCGCCCGCATCGGCATAAACGCCCTCACGCTTTTGCATAAGGTTTTCGTACAGCTTGTCGATCTCAGGATAGAGGGAGGCAGGATCCGAAAAGTTGATTCCAAACGAGCTCTCGCCCCCAAACGCCTTGAACAGCTCGACCGGCTTACCGTCGGGACACTCGGCGCTGAGATATACGTAAAGGTAGGACCTTGCAAGAGTGATATGACCGCTTGCACCGTCCGAAACGGCAATGATTTTTTCGTTAGAATCCTCGGTTGCCACAACAGTGCGTGAAACGAGGTTGGTGTACTTGCACGCAATATAATCGTCTATCTGCTTGGCAAAGTCGATAAACGCCTTTTGCTCAAGCTCGCACACCGACTTTCCGTCCGAAATAAAGCTGCTTCCGATAGGCGGAAACATAGGTCTGCCCGAGCCGGCGTGAGTGTCCATAAATGCGGCGTTCTCGGTTGCGGCGTTAAGTACCGCCTTTACAGCCTCCTCGTTGTACTCTGCCATCGAAGCAAAGCCATAGGTTCCGTTTTTGTAAACACGTGATGAAACACCCGACGTATCGGTCCTTGAATTGGCGACAAGATTGCCCGAAAGGAGCGTGACTCTGCGTGACCTTGAAAGCTGACCGCGAAGCTCGGTATGCATCCCGGGTGCAAAGGAGCTCTTTCCGAGAGTAATGATATCTTTAAGCAATTTGCATCTCCTCCTGTTTGCTTTTTCCTTATTATACCACCCTTACTCAAAAAATACAAGCAACAAAATACTGTTCTATTGATTTTCGCTCCTCTTGCTGATATAATGTATCAAAACACAAAACGGAGGACGGTTTTAATGAGTCGCAGAAGCGGTGTTTTGATGAGTATATCCTCCCTTCCCTCGAAATACGGGATCGGAGTTTTTGGTAAAGATGCGGTTGATTTCGCCGCAAAAATCAAAAAAATGGGATTCTCCTGCTGGCAGGTGCTCCCGTTTACCCCCGTCGATTACGCAAACTCCCCCTACGGATCGGACAGCGCATTTGCGGGCAACGAGCTGTATATAAATCCCGAGCTGCTGATACGTGACGGTTATATTACCGAGGCGGAGGCGAAGGGCAGCGAGTACGGCGGCTCTCCGTTTACCGCCGACTATGCCTTTGCAAAGCAAAAAAGACACGAACTTTTGCGCTCGGCATTCTCACGGATTGACCGCAGAGAAAAGGAAAGGGTAAGTGAGTTTATAAAAGAGCAGGATTTGCTCCATCACTGTCTGTACCGTGCGCTCAACAAGAAAAACGGCGGTGTGCCGTTTTGGGAATGGAAGGTCGGAAGAATATATTCGGATGCACTCAAGCTGACGGACGAGCTGGAGGACGAGGTACTTTTTGCAGGGTTCGTACAGTATATTTTCCGCCGCCAATGGACGGAGATCAAGGAGCAGATCAACGATATCGGAGTCAGCATCATAGGTGATATACCGATCTACGTATCCCGTGACAGTGCCGACGTATGGGCACACCCCGAGCTGTTTATGCTGGACGAAAAGGACGGTGCTCCGTCACTTGTGGCAGGTGTACCTCCCGATTACTTTTCGGAGGACGGTCAGCTTTGGGGCAATCCGCTTTACGATTGGGACGCACAGGAAAAGGACGGTTACGGCTGGTGGATCAAGCGCATAAGGAGCTCGCTTTGCCTGTATGATGAGCTGAGGATCGACCATTTCCGTGCATTTGCCTCATTCTACGCCGTAAAGGGCGATGCCGCAAACGCAAAGGAAGGCATTTGGATGAAGGGTCCGGGAATGAAGCTGTTTGACAGGGTTGCAAAAGCGATTCCTGATGCAAGGATCATTGCCGAGGACCTCGGAGTTTTCGGCAAGGACGTCGTTCAGCTTCTCGAGGACAGCGGATTTCCGGGAATGAAGATAATTCAGTTTGGATTCACTCCCGATGAGGACTCTGCACACCTGCCGCACAACTACCCCAAAAACTGCGTTGCATACATAGGCACTCACGACAACAACACACTGCTCGGCTGGCTATGGGAGGCAACGCACGAGGAGCGTGCTTTTGCTCTCGACTACTGCGGATTTGACGGCGATAACTGGGGCGATGGCGGTTACCATGCGCCCGCCTGCCACAAAATTATCGAGACGGTTTGGCGTTCCAATGCCGATACGGTCATCATTCCTTTTCAGGATATGTGCGGCTTCGGCTCAGATGCCAGAATGAACGTACCGGGTGATGACAGCGGAAAGTGGCAGTTCCGCACCACAAAAGAAACGATTGACTCGATCAACTCGGATTATTTTGAGAAAATAAACAGGACGTTCCGACGCTGAACATACATACAAAACAAAAGTCAAGCTTCACTCGCTGTTTGAAGCTTGACTTTTTGATATGTCGGTTGGGCTACGTGTGCCGGAACTGTTAATTAAATGGAATCAAAAAACTCACTCAACTTTTTGAGCGAATGGTTGAGTCGATCGATCTCGGTTTTATCGAGCGAGCTAACGATTCCCGAGAGCATATTGCGGTGATATACCTCGTGCACGTCGTGCATCCTCTTTCCCTTTTCGGTAAGAAAAACGTATACTCTGCGTCTGTCCTCCTCGCTGGTTTTGCGGAGTATATAGCCCTTACGCACAAGGGTACTGACGGCAATAGAGAGTGCCGCCGGAGAAAGCGAAAGATCCTTTGCAATATTGGTAACGGTGCTCTTATTGACAACGGCAAGACGTGCAACGGACGTGATAACGTGAACCTCGCTGACCGAAAGATCCTTTGCGTGGGCAGAAATATACCTCTGCTCGTGAATTAGGATCTTATAAAAAATTCGAACAAAAAAATCGTTAAGGGTACTGATATCTGCCATTATACCACCTGATCAAGAGGGTTGTTTTTAGATTAAAAATATTTTAGCACACAACTCAGGTCAAGTCAAGAGATATTGTGACTTTTTTGCCGTTTTGAGTCTTCGTATACAAAATATCGTAATTTCGATTGTATTTTCGAATGTTTTTTCTCTAAATATACTTGCATTTGGTGTCGGATGTGGTATAATGCCAATGTGTGACAAAAATGTTTTTTGTGAGGTATGTCATGAAGCAGTATAAATCGGCAATTATAGGCTGCGGCAATATCTTTCCGATGCACGCAGTAAGTATCAACAGGTGCGAAAACGCTCACCTTGTTGCAGTATGTGATGTAAAAAAGGACAGAGCCGATGCAAAAGCGGCTGAGTTCGGATGCAAAGCCTACTACGATTATATTGAGATGCTTGAGAACGAGGACATTGATGTAATCCACATCTGCCTTCCCCATTATCTCCATCCCATCGTTGCAATTGAGTGCGCCAAAAGAGGCAAGCACGTCCTTACCGAAAAGCCTATGTCCATTGAGCTTTCGGATGCACGTAATATGATCGATACCGCAAAGGAATGCGGTGTTGTTCTCGGATGTATTTTCCAGAACCGCTATAACGCAGGTACCGTTCTCACCAAAAAGCTTTTGGAGGACGGCACTCTCGGCAGAGTTCTTTCGGCAAAATGCTACGTTACCTGGGACAGGTCCGACAAGTACTACGGCTCCAGCGATTGGAAGGGCACCTGGGACAAGGAGGGCGGCGGAGTTATTATCGACCAGGCTATCCATACCCTTGATATGATGCGTTATCTCATCAACCTTCCCATCGAGTCGATTGAGGCTACTATCGCAAACAGAGGTCACGCAAAGATCGACGTTGAGGATACCGCCGAGGGTGTTATCCGCTTTGAGAACGGACTTCTTGCAAACTTCCACGCCATTAACTACTACGGCTACGACGCTGACGTATATATTGAGCTTCACTGTGAGAACGGCGTTGCCAAGCTCGAGGCTGACAGGGCGCTGATCAAGCTGGGCAACGGCGAAATACTTACTGCAGAGCAACCCAACGAGGATTTTGGCTACGGCAACGTAAAATCCTATTGGGGCGTTAACCACTGCAAGCAGATCAAAAACTTTTACGAATGCCTTGACAGCGGCGAGGAAATGTTTATCCCCGTTGAGAGTGCGTACGACACAATGAGGATGATCTGTGCTATATACGAGAGCGGAAAAACCAAAAAGAGAATTTTCTTTAACTAATCAAAAAGCCTCGGTGTCACCGAGGCTTTTTAGACAAGGAACGATTATGCTTGATATACTCGAACTGCAAAAGGGATTTATTCGAGCTCACCTCCGTCCGGGCGACACCTGCGCCGATTTTACGATGGGTAACGGACACGACACTCTTTTTCTTGCCCAAACGGTAGGAGAAAGTGGTCACGTTTACGCCTTTGATATCCAGCTGCAGGCGCTCGAAAGCACTAAAAAGAGGCTTGAGGACGCAGGCGTCATTGATAACTGCACACTTATATGCGACTCTCATCATAAGCTCGGGGAGTATATACCCTGCAAAATAAAAGCAGGAATGTTCAATCTCGGATATCTGCCCGGAAGCGACAAAACCATCACCACCAAGCGAGAGACGACTCTCCTTGCGATCGAAGCCGCAACCAATCTTCTCACACCCGACGGAATACTGCTGATTGCCGTTTATCCGGGGCACGAGGAGGGGGAGATCGAGGGACGGCTGATAAAGGAAATGCTTTCGGCTCTCGACCGTAAGAGGTTTTGCTGTGCTGAATTCAGGTTGGTTAATTCCCCCACCTCACCCTACTTTTATATTATCGAATCCAAATAGAGGTGCAATATGATACTTTACGTTATTCGCCACGCTGACCCGACCTACTCGCCTGACAGCCTTACCGAAAAAGGCAAAAGGCAGGCAGAGGCTCTGGGCAGAAGGCTCTCGGTACACGGGCTTGACAGAATTTACTGCTCACCGATGGTGAGAGCGCAAATGACGGCTCAACCCGCCTGCGAGCTGCTTGGAATAAAGCCCGAGATACTCGACTGGTGCAGCGAGGCGACGGCAAACAATTATTTTGGCTTTCACGATCCCGAGAACAACGACCGTTGGTGCTGGAGCTTTGGCATCAGTCCCACGAGGTACAAGACCGAGGAGGTTCTATCGCTCGGTGACAGATGGTACGAGGCTTTTCCGTTTTGCCACACGAAGGGCAAGGAGGGCTACGAGTTCATTACCCGTGAGTCGGATGCTTTTATGGAATCGCTCGGCTACAAGCGGGAGGGGCTGAAATACAAGATCGTCAATCCGAGCGACGAGCGTGTTGCGGTATTTTGTCATTACGGATTCGGCACCACATGGCTTGCGAGGCTGCTTTGCATCAATCCCGTATTGTTCTGGTCGACCTTTGATATCAACCACTCGGGAGTGACCATCATCAACTTTGCAAACGATAAAAGCGGATACACCGCTCCAAAGGTTCTTGCCTTTTCGGATATATCGCACATATACGGCGAGCGTCTTCCTCTGCAGTTTACCAACTATCTTGACATTTAATGAGGTAAAAAATGATTCTTTACGTTGTAAGACACGGCGATCCCATTTACGATCCCGATTCCCTCACCGAGCTCGGACATATGCAGGCAAAGGCGCTTGCTCACCGCTTTGCGGTTCACGGGCTTGACAAAATTTACGCCTCCACTCTGATAAGAGCTCAGCAGACGGCACAGCCCACCTGCGACATTCTTAACAAAAAAATGGAGCTCCTCGATTGGACGAGCGAGGCACACACCTGGCAGGAATTCACCTTTATTCAGGAGAACGGAATGAGGAACTGGTGTTTCCATATCCAGACCACCGACTACAAAACCGAGGAGAATCTTGCGCTCGGTGACAAGTGGTACGAGGCGTATCCCTTCAATCAGTCAAAATCCAAGGAGGGCTGGGAGCGTATTCAACGCGAGTCGGATGCATTCCTCTCAAAGCTCGGATACGAGCGTGACGGTCTGAGATACAAAATTCTCGAGCCAAACGATCAAAAGGTAGCCGTATTCTGTCATCAGGGATTCGGAACGACCTGGCTTGCTCATCTGCTCGGGATGAATCCGATTTCGTTCTGGTCATCGTTTGACCTCAACCATTCGTCGGTCACTACCCTCTATTTCAAAAACAACAATGACGGCTACACCGCACCGCTTTGCATCGGTCTTTCGGACTGCTCACATATTTACGCCGACAGACTTCCCCAAAAATTCCAGGGCTGGTTGAAGTATTAAGTCAAAAAATCTCACAGGTCGGGACAAACGAGCTTGGGCGTGCCCGGCACAACATACGAGTTTTTTGAAAAAACCAAAAATAATACGAAACATAATTTTCTCATAAAAAGGCAACTGCACTTTCGGGTTTACCCAAAAGTGCAGTTTTGGTTTGATTATTGTTTTTTAAGAGAGTAAAACGGGCTCCCCGAAAACCAACGATTTTTTGGGGCAATAACAGGCTCAGATCGGTCTATATAGGAGGGTGCTATGCACCCGAATATATTAAATAGGCTCGATAACTCCGTAGTCATCCTCGTCACGCTTGTATACCACGCTGTAACGCTGTGTATCGGCATTGAGGAACATAAAGAAGGAGTGCTGAAGCAGGTTCATTTGAAGGATTGCTTCCTCAACAGTCATAGGATGCATCTCAAACCTCTTGGTTTTGCGTACAACGATGGTATCCTCAGCCTCGCTGAGATCAACCTCGCTGAACAGCTCCTTGCGAACGTGGATCTTCTTCTCAAGACGGGTGCGGTTTTTGCGTATCTGGCGCTCTATATTATCCATTGCGGAATCAAGAGCGCATTTATAGTCCTTGTCGGACACCTCAGCACGGAATATTGCACCCGAATGGTAGATGGTGATCTCGATTCTCTCGCCTTTTTTGTTACTGCTGAGAGAAACGGCCGCCTCGGTATCCGGAGAGAAGAACTTGTCAAACTTGGTAAGCTTGCGGTCGATCCACTCACGGACGTCGTCGGTCAGCGTGAATTTTTTGGTAATGATTCTTGTTTTCATAACGCCATCTCCTTTGTATATTATGCAGATACTCTGCTGTGTTTATATTTTAGCACAAACGCTCGGTTTTGTCAATAAAAATCTATGCCGATAAAGTGTTTTTATCGAGAATACACAAAAAAAGAGCCCGATGGCTCTTTTTTCAGCGGCGGCGTTTGTTTTCGGTTCTTGCGCCTCTTGCCGACGCAAGGCGATCACTGCTTGCCTTGCGGAACGACTCAAGCATCTGCTCAAAATCGGGTTGCTGTCTTTTACGCCCGGAAGCAAGCGAAAGAGAGAGCCTTCCTTTTTCGGTGCCGATGACGGTGGCGGTCACACGGTCACCCGTCGCTACCACCGATGATACGTCACGGACAAAAGAATCGGACAGCTTTGAAATATGGATAAGTCCGCTTTCACCGCTGTCCGTTTTTACAAACGCACCGTAATCGGTAATGCGGCTGATCACTCCGCCGACAGTATCACCGATTGCGTATTCCATTAAACTACCCCCGTTCAGTCCGGTATGTCGTTATAGAAGATGACCTCGTTCGGCATACGGTAACCGAGCTTCTCACGGGCGACACGCTCAATATACTCCTCATCAATGGGAGTAGCGATTCTGAGCTCAAGCTCATCGATCTCGTCCTGACGCTGCTCCATTGTTTCAAGCAGCTCCTCACGCTGATCACGAAGATCCTTGAGCTTGACCTGAAGATTGATTACCGATACAAACAAGAATATAAATATCAGCGTAAATGCTACTCTGATAATAAGGTTACTTCGTCTGATCCTGTTTTTTTCCATTTGGAAACATCCCTTTCGTCTTTTAACAAATCATACCCGACCGCAGCACGGGTAACAGAGATTTTGCAGTAAATCCGTGTATGGACACGGTAGCCCTGAACCTCGACAAACATACGCATTTTTCTAAACAGAATACGGGCAACGTTCAAAATCCCGTCAACAAACACATAGGCTTTTTTATACAGCCTGCCGAGCGTGATGCGCCAAAGCCAAAATCCTACTGCGGCAATAACAAAGGCATACGCCCTCATTATACCGTAAGACAGATTAAAAAACAATAGCATAAATGCTAAAGAACAAAATAAAGTAAACAATAAATCAATCAGAAATCGGAAATATGCCTTTACCCTACCCCTGTAAAAGGCAAGACGCACCAGATCGCATACAAATCCGAGAAAGAATCCCAGTATCAGCGACCAAAATGCCAAAAGAAAATGCTGACCGTAATCGGGTGCCAAAGCCTATGCCCGCCTTCTGCCGAACACAGAGCGTCTGGGCTGTTCCTCAAAATAAACGATTGCCGAGACGTTGCCGGCGACAGTGACCTCGCCGTTCTCAAGCGAGAGCTTTTTTATTGAAAGCGAAGAACCGCTGATATTGAGCACCTCACTGCCTACAGAGAGGCTGATCAAAGATTCATCAAAGCTGAGAACGTCGTCAACTGCGGTAATATCGAGCAATGCTCGCTCATTAAGAATTAAGCTGTGTTTTTTTGAATTCATGCTCTGTCCTCCGTATACACTAATATATACGGCGACAGCACGTCAATTATTCCACAACCTCGTACATATTACCCGCATCTGCCTTTGAAACGGTGTCGGCAACCGCAAGCACCCTGAATTTGGTGGCACGGTTGCCGTATTTGACCTCGATAACGTCACCGATCTTAACGTCGTAAGAGGGCTTTACAGCCCTGCCGTTAACATAAACAAGGTCATCGCCGCATGCCTCGTTTGCAACGGTGCGGCGTTTGATTATACGGGAAACCTTTAGATATTTATCGAGTCTCATCAGTCCTCCGGATAATAACCGATAAGGCGGGAGATGAACTCCCGCCTATATAGTCCGTACTTATTTATTGATAGAATCCTTGAGATCTTTGCCTGCAGAGAATGCAGGAACCTTGGATGCGGGAATCTCGATAGCCTCTTTGGTTTTGGGGTTGCGGCCTACTCTTGCAGCTCTCTCTTTAACCTTGAAGGAACCAAAACCTGCGATCTGAACCTTGCCGCCGGTAGCGAGCTCGGAAGCGATAGCAGCAAATACTGCGTTTACAGCAGCCTCAGCATCTTTCTTTTTAAGATTAGCGTTAGTAGCAACGCACTCGATAAGGGTAGATTTGTTCATAATTATTTCCTTTCGTGATGAATTATTGTGTAAAATTATTATAACACAAATTCATTTTTTATCAAGGGGTTTTTGCAAAAAAATGTTGAATTCAGGGGATTTTTGGGAGGTTTTTTGCTATTTTTCCTTTGCCATGAGCCAAAAATTCTCTTTTTCCTCTCGAGGTGTATCCGAAACTGACTTTCCTGCCGAAAGGCACATTTCCTCAACCTTTGCAAAACGGCGGATAAACTTATCGTTTGCCTCGTAAAGCGCCTGCTCCGAATCCACCCCGGCAAGCCTTGCGGCATTTACTACCGAAAGCAGCAGATCTCCGAACTCCTCGTTGATATCCTCCCGGTTTCCGCCTCGGATCGCCTCCGACACCTCGTCAAGCTCCTCATAGACCTTCCCCAGCGCCTCCTCGGCGTTATCGAAATCGAATCCGACCTTCCGTCCCTTTGAGCCGAGCTTATGAGCACGCATAAGCGACGGAAGCGCACGGGATACCGAAAGCATAGCCTCGGTATCGGTAGTTTGATGCTTAGTTTGCCGTTTTACCGAATCCCATTTATCAAGCACCGCCTCGGGAGTATCGGCAATCTCGGTGGAAAACACGTGGGGATGACGGACAATAAGCTTTGAAACAAGCTCGTTGATCACGTCATTGATATGGAACTCGCCGTTTTCCTGCGATATCTCGCAATGGAACACCACCTGCATCAGCACGTCGCCAAGCTCCTCGCGCATAAGAACAAAGTCCGAGGTGTCTATAGCCTCAACAAGCTCATAGGTCTCCTCAATAAGATTTTTGCGGATAGATTGGTGCGTCTGCACCCTGTCCCAGGCGCAGCCGTCGGGAGCACGCAGCATATGCATCACTGCAAGCAGATCGTCAAAATTATATTCTTTTTTTGAAATAAGCTCTTGTTTGGTAATCAATTCAGTCCTCCGCGGCTTTGAGCCAGCCTTTTTTGATGAGTAGGGATGCAAGCTTGTCCCCCTTGGGAAGAAGCCTTACCTCGTCCTCCCTGATTCCTTTAAGCAGGATGATCGAGGTGCAGTAGGTTATTACCATAGCAATACCCGACACGAGCAGAATGCACAATGCTCCGAGGCGGGAATCAACGGATGCGTCAGAGACGGCCTGCCAAAGCACCTTCATACCCTCGTACACCGCATAGGTCACGCCTGTCGTAATAACTCCGCATACAAACGGGCGCAGGAACATACCGAAAAGCCCGAGATTGACTCCGCAATATCTGCGCAGAAAGTACATATTGAGTACCGTCGTCACGGCATAGCAGAGCACCGAGCTGATGGGTGCGCCGTAAATGCCTGCCATACGGAGCAGCACTATTTCTGAAACGATAAGCACGGCTATTCCGCAGAGAACCGATATGAACGGAAGATAGGGTTTTCCGTATGCATTAAGTATTGAGTTGGTGGTAGAAACGATAGAAATAAAGAACACGGCAATCGCAAGCAACGCCAGACAGCCCGTTGCAAAATAGAGGGGTGTCCGGATGCTTCCGTCCGCCATATTCATCCCCACCGACCACTTGTCCGCACCGTACAGAAGCGATATGCAGGATCGGCCCGTGACAAGCAAAAACGCTCCGCAGGGAACTGCAATTATTCCGCTGATGCGGATTGACTGCCTTGTAAGAGTGATAGCACGGTCACTGTTTTTGATGGCAAGCGATGCTGCTATTGCGGGGAGAATGCTGGTTGCTATCGGGAATACGAGTGCGCTGGGAAGCAGGTCGTATATAGGCACCGAGAGTCCGGTATACGCCGAAAACAGCGTTTCGGAAACAGCCTCGCTCTCTCCGGATGAAACAAGAGCGTTGACTATGATGACGGTATCAAAGAATTGCGAAAAATAGAGTGCCGCCGAGGTAAGAGTAATAGGCACTGCAACGATAAGTATCAGCTTTACAAGCTCGGGGGTGGACCTTGTTTCGGACGTTGTTTCGTTGGGGCGGGTTCTTTTTGAAAGACTTCGGTACAAAAGAATAAATACCGTTGCCAAAAGCGTTCCGACCGAAACTCCGCTGATTGCACAGGCAGCCTGAACCGCAACCGATGCACCCTGCTTTGCCGCAATAACCGTTGCGCCGAGACCCACGCAGAGCTTAAAAAATGCCTCGACAAACTGACTGATGGCGGTGGGGTACATATTCCTAAGCCCCTGGAAATATCCACGCACCGATGCACAAACGCAAATAAAGAAGAGAGACGGTGCAATAACACGCATAGCAAGTGCGCTCTCGGCGTGACCCGAGCTTTTTGCTATCATCGGTGCAAAGGCAATAAGCAGCACCATAAATATAAAGCCTACGATTCCAAAGAGGGCAAGGCTGATGTTGGATATCTTCCTCGCCTCACGTCCTCTGCCCTGCTCGTTACTTGCCGCTACGAGCCTGCTCACGGCAATAGGCAGACCGCTCGTTGACAGCATAAACAGCATTGCGTATATCGAATAAGCCGCAGTAAAGATTCCTATACTCGTGCCGAGGATATTGGTGAGGGGGATTTTGAATACAACCCCGATGATCTTAACGGCAAAATTGGCAACAGTGAGTATTACAGCCTCACGGACGAAGCTTTTTCCTGTTTTTTCGATCTGACTCATAACAATCCTTTTATATAAACTCGTGTAAAAGAGAATTCTCAGGTATAACAGAATCCGGGTACTGAATGCATTTTCCGAGCTTGTTTCTCAGCTCGACAGCACGGTGCTTGAACTCACTGCCGTCCGGAAGAGCATCGAGCAGACGGATGGCATCGTCATCCAGAATGCCGCGCTCGTACGGGAAGAACGTATTTATTCTGATATCTGCGCTGCCGCTGTACGGGTCAATCGACTCGAGCTCGTTCTTTTTTACGTTTTCCCAAAGGCAGTAAAGCATCTCACAGTCGCTCGACCTGTGACGTGAATCCCTGACAAGACGGCGTACGAATCGGCAGTCGCTTCCGTCCCCTGCATCGGCATACAGGAACACACGGTAGCAGACACTCATATCAAAATCGCTGTCGTACAGCTCGGGATTGAGAGCGTGCAGCCCCTCGACTATAACCACGTCACGCACACCTGCGTCAATAACACGGTACGAATCGGTGCGCCGTTTTGTTTTGAAATCAAAATAAGGTACGGGCGTAGGCTCACAGGCGGCGATCCTTTTCAGCACGTCCCTTATCATTCCCGTTTCAAGGCTGCGGACAGTCTCAATATCACGGGTTCCGTCGGGCAGGTAAACGCTATCCTCGGGATTGCGGTAAAAATCATCAAGCGAGATAGTATGGCATACCCTTCCCTTTTGCGAGATAAGCTGCGAAAGCTTTTTTGTAGTGGTGGTCTTTCCGGCACAGGAGCCTCCGGCGATAAGCACGAGTCTTATTTGGATATTGCCGCACACCTCCGAGGCAACGTGCTCAAGCGCAGCCTCATAGCCGCTCTCATCTGATTTTACTTTTTGGAGTATGTCCTTCAATCGGTATCTTCCTTTCGGTTATCGGCAAAAAACTCCTTTGCCCTGTCCGCACCTATTCCCTTGTCCTCACGCAGGTACTCAAAGGGATATTTCGGGAATGCGATCCTGTCGATCACAGTGCGTGTTTTATCGACGAGCTTTGTGATGGAGCCTGCGCCGCAAGCAAACACGGTGGAATACTCCTCCATCATAAGCACGTTGTAGAGATTTTCCTTACCGCTGACCGAATACCCCGTGTTCTCGGCGTTGCCGACAGTATTCTTTTGACGGTAAAGGTAATAGGGTGAGTAATTTTTGCTCTTTAATGTATCATACGCATAGGACACGCTTCTGCGTGCAAAATCGCCCGAGGGATCGTAATAACCGTTATCGATAAACCTGATCGGTGCGGCGTTCTTGATGCTGAGCGTATGTACCGTAATGTTCTCAAATCCGAGCGAAATAACGTCATCGAGGCTCCTTGCAAAGCTCTCGTCGGTATCGCCGGGAAGCCCTGCAATAAGATCGGCATTCATACAGTCAAAGCCGACCGTCTTTGCATCGTTAACGGCGGCAAAAAACATATCGCTCGTATGATGACGTCCGATTTTTTGAAGCACGGCATCGCTCGTGCTCTGAGGGTTTATGCTGATTCTGCCCACTCCGTGAGCATATACGGCACGCATCTTTTCGAGTGTGAGCGTATCGGGTCTTCCACCCTCAAAGGTAAACTCGGTACCCGAGTCGGGACGGATGTTTTTGACTATACAATCGAGCAGCGCATCGGTTTGCGGAACGTCGAGGATAGAGGGTGTGCCTCCCCCGATATAGATCGATTTTATGTTCATACCGAGCTCTTTTATCAGCCTTGCGGTGCGCTCGATATCAATATGCAGACGCTCAAGATACTCGGGAATAAGTCCAAACAGCTTTGCGTTACTGTAAGAAACAAACGAGCAATAATCGCATCTCGTAGGACAAAACGGGATCGAAACGTACAGTCCGCAATCATTCGGTCCTATTCCTTCGAGCATTCTTTCCTCGATAAGTGCAGTTTCCACCGAAAGTGCCGTTTTACTGTCGAAAACGTTATAATCCTCGGCAAACAGCCTGCTTACAAGCTCGGGTGAATAGCCCCTGTCCAGATAATATTTTGCTCTCTTTACGGGACGAAGTCCGGTAAGATATCCCCACGGAAGCTCAAAGCCGAAAAGCCTGCTTCCCGCAAGCAAAAACGCCTTGCCGAGTGCCGCGGTCGCAAAAAACTCCTCGTCCATGGGAATGGACGGAGTATATCCATCGGTATCGAAGGATGCAAACGCACTCTTATCACCCGAGACAAGCCTTACCTCGGAGTAATAGCTGCCATTCCTTTTGCAAAGCAAAAACGATGCGCGGTTTACACCCGCATCATCCAGGCGAAACTTCTCGCCCGGGAAGAACAAAAGGCAGAGAGTCTGAAAATAATAATCGTTGAGATAGGGTGTTCTGTTATCTATTTCCAGCTTCATGTCTCATTTCCCGTGTGTCTATTATTACGTTTATGGGGCCGTCGTTATTCACGCTGATCTCCATATGCGCTCCGAATACCCCCGTTACGGTGGGAACGCTCTCGCCTATAATCCTTGCAAGCTCGTCAAACATCGCCTTGCCCTTCTCAAAGGGTGCGGCATGGGTGCAATCGGGACGGAAGCCGCGCGACATCCTGCCCATAACCACAAAATTCGAAATGAGCATAATGCTTCCGCCGACAGCAGATACGTTGAGCGAGAGCTTTTCGTTCTCGTCACGGAAAACACGCAGTCCTGCAATCTTTTTGGCGCACTTCCGAAGATCCTCGTCGGTATCATCATCGGCAATTCCGACGTATGCAACGAGTCCCTGATTGATTTTTGAAACCGATTTTCCGTCAACAACGCATTCGGCACCGCTGACTCTTTGAACTACGGCTCTCATATACTACCTCTCGTGACCTCACGGACACTTCTGATCCGCTTGAGTCCTCCAACAATATTTTTAAGATGGTCTACGCCGCTGCACTTAATTCCGACCGAGATAACCATTTCGCCCTCGTTTTCACGGGTGGTCATTGACACGACAGCCACCTTCATATCGGTTAGAGCAAGGGTGATATCGGCAATGATCGTGATGGAATACTCGGTGTAGATATTAAGGGTAGCCTCAAAGCTTCCGAAATTACGGCGTTCAACCTTCTCGCTCCAGGATGCAACGATCCAGCGGTCCTTATCGGCAGGATGCGACAGACCGGCAACCGCATTGGGGCAGTCGTATTTATGGATAGAAACTCCGTAACCGCGCGTGATATATCCGATAATGTTATCACCGGGAAGCGGATTACAGCATTTTGCAAACTTAACCGTACAGCCCTCAACGCTATCAATGATAACACTGCCCTCATTGGATCGGTTTTCACGCTCGTAACGGTAATTCCTGCTATCGGGAATCTCGGGGGCGGGAGTATCGGGCATAGGTGCAACGACACGCATAAACTCCTCACGGAGCTTAACGGCGATTTTTGAAACGCTTAGCCCTCCGTAGCCGATATTATTAAACAGATCGTCAACATCGGGAAGCGAGAGGCGATTAGCAAGATTTTTCATAATCTCGTTCTTTTGCGCCTCGGTATAATGCCTGCCGTAACGCTTTATCTCGCGCTCCAGCTCGGTTTTTCCGACGATGATATTCTCGGCACGCATTTCTTTTTTGAAGAACTGCCTGATTTTGTTCCTTGCCTCGCCCGAGCGCACGATCTTTAGCCAATCACGGCTGGGGCCCTTGGAGGATGCGCTGGTAAGTATCTCGACGATCTGACCGGTTTCGAGAATAGAGTCGATAGGAACTATATTTCCGTTGACCTTTGCTCCGACCATTTTATTTCCCACCGCAGTATGGATTGCATACGCAAAGTCGATGGGAGTGCTGTTATTAGGCAGGTTGACAACGTCACCCTTGGGGGTGAATACAAAAATCTCATCCTCAAACAGATCGATTTTAAGCGGGCGGAAAAACTCATCGGGATCATCGGTATCCTTCTCGGTCTCCAAAAGCGTGCGTATCCACTGAAGCTTTGTATCAATGGTTTCCTTTGCCTGCTCGCCGCTTTTGTATTTCCAGTGTGCCGCAAGACCGTATTCCGCAATATGATGCATTTCCCAGGTACGGATCTGCACCTCAAAGGGAACTCCTTCTTTTCCGATAACGGTAGTATGAAGAGAGCGATACATATTCGGCTTTGGTGTGGAGATATAATCCTTGAAGCGTCCGGGAATCGAGTTGAATGACTCGTGGATAATACCGAGCGCGGTATAGCACTCAAGCTCGGTATCGACGATAATTCTCACAGCGTAAAAATCGTATATCTCATCAAACTTTTTGCTCTGATTATACATCTTTTTATAGATGCTGTAGATCGTCTTTACCCTGCCCTCAAGCGTAAACTGAAGATTATATGCCTTGAGGCTGTCCGAAACCTTATCGGTTGCGTGGCGTATAAAATCCTCATTCTCACCGTAACGCTTTTTGATATCATCCTCAACCTCCTTGTAGCCTATCGGATCGAGGTAAAAAAGCGCAAGAGTCTCGAGCTCCTGTTTGATTTTTTGCATACCGAGCCTATGAGCAAGCGGTGCGTATACGTGCATCGTCTCAAGAGCAATAGAACGCTGTTTTTCGGGCTTGCGCACGTCGAGAGTACGCATATTATGAAGCCTGTCGGCAAGCTTGACGAATATAACCCGAAGATCCTTACTCATAGCAAGGAACATTTTGCGTAGGTTCTCTATGCTCTCGTCCTGCTTTGTCTCAAAAGGAATATGGACGAGCTTTGTAACGCCGTCGACTATCTCGGCAACGTCATTTCCGAACTGCTTTTTGATGATCGCAATATCGGTAAGCTCGGAGCAATCCTCAAGAGTATCGTGCAAAAATGCAGCACAGATCGAATCGGTATCAAGCCCGAGTCCGAAAACTATCTCGGCAACGGACAGAGGATGAACTATATAATCCTCGCCCGAGATCCTCTTTTGACCGGCGTGCATCTGCTCTGCATACTCGTACGCCTTGAGTATTTTGTCATAATCATATATGCCCGACTCGCCTATTTTAGCAAAAAGGGCTTTTGCTTGTTCCAGCATAAAATTACCTGTATTTCAGTAGCCGATCACTTTCCGCGTATGGTACGCAAAAGCTCGGAGTTGTCAATGTTTATTTTGCCCGAAAACGGCAAAAGAGTTACGGTAACGTCGTTTTCGTTAGAATACCACGAAAGCGAAATAAGTCCCTGCTCGGCAAGCACCTCAAGAGCAACACGGAGCTTGCAAAGCGTGATATCGGAGGAAAACTCGGCATTTATATTCCTGCAAGCAGAGGTAAGCGAGATCTTTTTGCCATCCGCTGTACACTCACGCTTTATAAACCTGAATATGGTACGGAAATCGCCAAGATTGGGAACCGAATCCTCCTTGGCATCAAAATAGGTTCCGCTAAGAAGCCTCTCGTAATCAGAGCTGCACTCCTCAACCGCCCTGTTCTCGGACTCGGAGAGTCGGATAGCCTTTATAAAGAGCTGGGGCGAGCGCATACCCATATACTCGTTTATATCCGCAGTAAACACGGTGTCCACCCTATCGCCCTCGCAATGAGGGAACACACTTTCCTGCATTCCAAACCAAACTGCGGTAATAGAGCCGCTGTCGTCATTGAGCGTGAAGCGAAGATGCTTGCCCTGTGAGAGCGGAACGATATCCTTTATAACGCAGTCCGCAAGCATCAGCACGGGCTGAGGGTTGGCAAGTCCGAAGGGCTCCAGCAAAAGCATCTCATCTATTCCCTGCTCGCTGAGCTCCGAAATAGCAGTCTCGCACTCGATCTCAAGCGGTGTCGAAGTATCATCCGCTGCAAGAAGCGGAGCGGCATACTCGTTTATTCTGCGGCGGAACTCGTCAATTTTCGAGGTTTCGATCGAAAGTCCTGCCGCTAACTCGTGACCGCCATACTCCAACAGAAGATCACCGCAGGAGGCAAGCGCATCCATAAGTGAAAATCCTTTTATACTGCGTCCCGAGCCCTTTGACACCTCGCCATCCTGTGAAAAAAGTATACAGGGGCGGGAATACTTTTCGGCAAGCTTTGAGGCGACGACACCGATTACACCCTGGTGCCAGCCCTCGTATGAAAGTACGAAAAATCGGTCGGTTTCGTCAAAATCGGCAATAATGCCTATAGCCTGCTCATAGATTTTTTGCTCGGTCATCTGACGCAGCTTATTGATCTCGCAAAGCTCGGCGGCAATAAGATCGGCCTCTGCCTCATTATCGGTCAGCAAAAGCTCAACCGCACGTGATGCGGATGCAATTCTGCCTGCGGCATTTATACGGGGAGCAAGCACGTAGCCTACCGTAGCCGACGTGATCTTTTTAATGCCGTGGCCGGGCTTGATAATTCCCGCGTGGCGCATAAGCGCCCTCAATCCGAGGTTGGATGTGTTTGAAAGCTTTTTCAGCCCGAGAGCGGCAATACACCTGTTCTCGTCAACGATAGGCATAACGTCGGCAATAGTACCGACAGCAATAATATCGGCATAACGCTCGAGAATCCTGTCGGTATTACCCTCAAGAGCGCAAAGGAGCTTGAATACAACGCCTACACCCGCAAGATTTGCAAAAGGATACTGACAATCCTCGCGGTGAGGGTTAACCACCGCACAAACCTTGGGAAGCACGCCTCTGCAGGAATGGTGGTCGGTAATTACCATATCCACTCCGACGCTCGAAGCATATTCAGCCTCGGCAACTGCGGTAACACCCGTATCGACGGTGATAATAAGATCAACACTTCCGCTCATTTTTTCGATAACGGGAAGCGAAAGACCGTAGCCCTCGGAAATACGCTCGGGTATGAAATAAGTACAGTCAAGTCCCTTTGAACGAAGATAGGTATACAGCAGAACGGTGCTCGTAACGCCGTCAACGTCATAATCACCGTATATGCACACAGATTCTTTACGCTCTATGGCAAGGTTAATTCGCTTGACCGCCTTATCCATATCCGCAAGCAAAAACGGATCGTAAAAGGTCAGGTGCTCTTTATCAAGAAATGCAGTAACCTTCTCGGGCGTGTCAAGCATACGGTTGGCAAGCAGACGCGCCGTCATCGGTCGAAAGCCCGTAGTTTGTTCTATTTTTTTACAAAGTGCCTCGTCAGGTTTTCCTATGGACCATTTTCGATTGTTCATAGTTGACCTCCTCTTTATTCTTCGGTATTGTCTTGAGCATTATCCCCGTCAACCGTCTCGGTGAGCGAGAAGTTGACCTTATAGTCGGATTCGAGAATATACATTCCTGCCATATCGACCCCGATATCTATATCGGGTACGGCAACGTACACTCCTCCGTATCCAACCGTATAACGGCTGCAGTCAACTGTGAGGATAATGTTTTTTATATCAATGCTGTCAACGGCATCGGCTGCACCGATAACAGTGATCTCACATCCGAGAATCGCCTCGGCGGCACGTTCCTCCGGTACGTTGATAAACCTTACTGCCGATGACGGGATCACAAATTCTCTTACTGCCAGCGCAGGCAGGCTCACGTCCACCGTAATGCTCGAAACGCCGCTTGCATTGACCACTCCTTGGGGAAGCAATCCGTTGATCTGAAAATCAAGCTGTGTGCTCTCTTTAATCGTCCTTTCGTCAATGGCAATCACTATCTCGGAAAAGCCCTCAAGCACGTCGGGAGAGCCCTTGACTTTGATCGACTGATGCGACAGCACGGTTCCGATACTGTCAGCCCCAAGTACATTTCCCGTATAAACCACCTTGACAGGTACAGTCTTTTCGCTTATGACCGAAACAGAGACGAAAGCCGTACTCTCCGAAAGAGTGATATAGGGATTGGTGATCACCTTTCCGTTTTTATCACGGAGCTCGATTTCTCCGTAACCCTGTATAGGTCCGTCAATAACGACTCCGTCAAGATTGAATTTTACAAAAGCGCCGTGAACGCTGTCGAGCACGCTTTTGGGACCCGAAATCGTAATCATAAGCGGATTTGCGACAGCCGAAACACTGACAACTCCATCGTACATAACGTAGCTCGTACCGGTATCCACGCTTACTGTCAGCATCTGTGCACGCTGTATAAACTCGTCGATATACACCTCAACTGCGGCAGAGGACTGGGATGCAATCTCTATTCCGTTAGGAGAGCTGACCTTGATGGGAATGCTGTACCAGCCTGCCTCACGCACCGAGGAAACATCCGCCGTTGCGGTAAAATCCGAAGATTCGTACATATTAAGCTCAGAGCGTTTTCCCGTTGCAACTACAGTTATAGAGGAAAAATACTGCTCAGCCGCAAGAGTAAGTCCGCTCGCCTCACGGAGGGCATCCTCCCCCACTACCGTGACCGCTATTCCGTTGTAGGTGCTTTGAAAAAGCGTGCTGTCATATCCGATAGCGTAAATCCACAGCGCAAAAGCAGGAATCAGAGCAAGGCAAAACACGAGGATCCTTTTAATATTGTCTCTTACAGATACGCAGCTGATTTTGGGACGGTTAAGTATTTTTGCCATTTTTACCTCCCGAATGTCTTTTGAATATCTTGCCCTTGATACGGCTTTTTTCCTCACGGACGAGCAGATTGTCGAGATATTCCTCAAGAGTTTTGCGCGAGAAGCCCCGTTTGTAATCGCCGTCGACGGCAACCGTGATAAGTCCCGTTTCCTCCGAAACAATTACAACTATCGCATCGCTTATCTCGCTGATGCCGATTCCTGCACGGTGACGCGTGCCAAGCTCCTTTACTATCTCATCGTTTTGGGACAGAGGGAGAAAACAGCCTGCGGCGTGTATACGTCCGTCACGGAGAATGACTGCTCCGTCATGGAGAGGAGCTTTGTCGAAAAATATGTTTCCGAGCAGGAACGAGCTGGTAACGGCATCTATAACCGTACCCGTACGGATATGGTCGCCCAGCCGTGTGGTACGCTCGATTACAATAAGTGCACCTGTTTTTGCCTGCGACAGTCCGTCCACAGCGGTACAGATCTCGCCCACGAAGGCACGCATCTGGGAGGCACTGTTGCTGTCAAACCTGTCCTTGATACCCTTGAGAGGATCACCGCCGATACCGCCCATCTTTTCGAGGGCAGACCGGAGCTCGGGCTGAAACACGATAACAATTGCAATAAGTCCAACCGAAAACAGGTTTTTGAGTATATAGTTGAGCGCCTGCATTTCCGCCACTTCGCTGATAAGCAAAAGGATAACGAGCAACACTATACCCAAAAGCAGCTTGCCGGCACGTCTGTCACGCACGAATTTATAGGTATAAAAGAATATAACGGCAACTATAAATATGTCGATAATGTCGACGATTCCTATGCCCTTGAGTTGATTGAACAAATACTCAAAATATTCGAGAATCATTGTCATGCCCGTGCTTCCTTTCGACCCACCCGAGGTGAGAGCTTTTTATTTTTGCTGAAGATCAGCCGATGATAAAATCAATATTCTTTACAAGCTCGGCAATAGCCGCGCCTCTGTGCGACACGCTGTTTTTTGTATCGTTATCAAGCTCGGCAAATGTTCTCCCGAGCTTTTTGCAGAGAAACAGAGGGTCATAGCCAAACGTGCCCTCGCCTCTCGGAGCATCGAGTATAGTTCCCTCGCTCTCGCCCCTCACGAGCAGCCTTTCGCCGTCGGGACGGCACACGCATATCACGCTGACAAACCTTGCGCTCCGCTCGCTCTCGGGAAGTCCGTCGAGCTCGGCAAGCAGCTTTTGGTTGTTCATCGCATCGGTTGCGCCCTCGCCTGCGTATCTTGCCGAAAAAACACCCGGTCTGCCGTCAAGTACATCCACTATAAGGCCGCTGTCGTCAGCCATAGCAATAAGACCTGTATAATCGCAAAGCGCTTTGGCTTTGATATATGCGTTACCCTCAAAGGTATCGGCATTCTCGTCGATATCACCATTAAATCCTGCCTGAGCCGAGGTGATCAGCTCGATATCAAGGCCTGCCTTTTTGAAGGCGGCGTTGAACTCAACTACCTTGTGAGCATTGTTTGTAGCAAGAACAGCTTTCATTTTTCCTCCTCAAAGAATGCGCCTATAAACTCGCTCGCATCAAAAGGACGCAGGTCGTCAATACCCTCACCCACACCGATAAACTTAACGGGAATACCCAGCATTCTGCGTATAGCAAGTATAATTCCTCCCTTTGCCGTGCCATCGAGCTTGGTAAGAACGATACCCGTGATATTGGCAGCCTTTTCAAATTCCTGTGCCTGAATAAGCGCGTTCTGACCGGTAGATGCATCGAGCACAAGCAATGTTTCCCTGGTACAATCGGGAAGCGCTTTATCGATAACACGGTTGATCTTTGCCAGCTCATCGATAAGGTTCTTTTTGTTATGCAATCTGCCAGCAGTATCAACGATAAGAACGTCAACTCCTGCATTTTTTGCGGCGGTAACGGAATCGTAAACAACGGCGGCGGGATCGGCACCCTCACCCTGCTTGATGATAGGCACACCACATCTCTGCGCCCATACCGTAAGCTGCTCGGTTGCAGCGGCACGGAAGGTATCGGCAGCCGAAAGCATTACCTTTTTGCCCTGCTCGGTAAGACAATGGGCGATTTTTCCTATGGAGGTGGTTTTCCCCACGCCGTTCACGCCGATGACGAGAACGACCGAAATACCGCCCGGCGAAAGAGCAAGCTCTCCTCCGTTTCCAACCTCCTCGCAGAGAATCCTTTTGAATTCCTCTCTTGCGAGCACAGTATCCTTGATTTTATTTTTCTCAAGCGTACTGCGTAGCCTGTCAACGAGATATTCGGAGCAATCAACCCCGACATCTGCCATAATCAACAGGTCGGACAGCTCCTCAAAAAAGTCGTCGTCAACCTTATCGTAGGAAGAAAACAAATCGTTAACGGGCTTGAGAAGCGCATCCTTGGTTTTTGAAAGCCCTTTTTTTAATTTATCGAAAAAACTCATTCGGTGTACTCCTTGATGCTCTCGTCGAGCTTTGCCATATTAAGGCGCATATAGTCGGAAATGCCCCTCTGACGCATTGTGATACCGTAAAGGGTGTCAGCCCTTTCCATAGTACCTCTGCGGTGTGTAATCATTATGTACTGCGTTTTGTCGCTGTTACGCCTCACGTACGAAACGAACTTTGCAAGGTTAACGTCATCAAGCGCACTCTCGATCTCGTCAAACACACAGAAAGGAGCAGGATTTACCTTTTGAAGCGCAAGATAGAGCGAGATTGCCGCAAAGCTCTGCTCTCCGCCCGAGAGGAGCGAAATACTGCGTACGCTCTTGCCCGGAACCTTGAGCACGATATCTATTCCGCACTCAAGAGGCATAAGCGGATCGGTAAGCTCAACCCTTGCGCTTCCTCCGCCGAACAGCTCCCTGAACACGGTATCGAACTCGGCATTGATCCTGTCAAAGCAGGTAAGGAAGGTCTCCTTCATACTGCTGACGAGCTTGGAAATAGTGCTGTCAAGGCTCTTGCGTGCCTCATTAAGGTCGCTGACCTGGGTATTGAGAAAATCGTATCTTTCCTTTGTCTGGCGGTATTCCTCAACCGCATTGACGTTGATGGTACCCATCGAGCGGATTTTCGCCTTGAGCGATGCCAATCTCGAGGGTGCCTTTTCCATACTTTCCTTGGGAAGACGGAATCTGAGAGCATCCGAATAAGTAAGCTCGTATTCGTCCCACATTTTTTCGGAAATAGTATCGTACTCGGTGTTGACCGAATTGCTTTTCACCTCGCACTCGGTAACGCGGCGGAACGCTTCCTCCTTGCGTGAGGACGCCTGCTTTTGCTTTTGCCGCATAAGCGAGAGCTCTTTTTCCTTTTCCTCACGTCCTGCAAGCAACGCCTCAAGACGGCTTTCGCACTCGGCGATAAGCCTGTCGCACTCGGTGCTCTCGGTGTTGAGTAGGGCTATCTCCTCGGTTTTTGCGGCAATAAGCGCGGCGGATTTTGCCGAATTCTGTGCGAGAAGCACCTTTCGTGCCGCAAGCTCGGCGGAACGCCGTTTAAGCTCCGAGAGCCTTTGCTCCGAAAGCAGGAGCAGGTTCTTTGCCGAAAGAAGCTCAACTCTTGCATCGTTAAGTCGGGTAAGCAAATCCTCCTCGTCGGTATGCGCCTTCTCCGAGGCTATACGCAGCGAGGTGCGTTTTTCGGTAAGCTCCTTTTCGTACTGCTCGGCATTCTCAAGCTCAGCTTTGAGCATATCAAGCTCGGACTCGAGCGCCGAGGTAATATCCTCACCCGACGTAAGCGAGCCGATAGCGGTCATCTGCTCGGCGATTCTCGCCTCAAAGGTGCCAAGCACGGTCTCAATTCCCGCAACCGTCTGACCTGCAAGGCTTGCGGAAGCGGAAAGCTCGGAAATAATACCGTTATACTCAAGAATACTTGCCGAAATCGAGGCGGCCTTTTCATCAAGAGAAGCAACCCTTTTGTTCAAATCCGCAATCTCGTTTCCGAGCCTCTCGATATCCATTGCACGGGTGAACACGCCGACCTTTTTAGCCTCACTGCCGCCGGTGTAGCTGCCGCCGGGGTTGATGACCTGACCGTCGAGTGTGACGGTTTTAATACGGAAGCCTGTTTCCCTTGCGATAAGAGAAGCATTCTCGATATTATCGGCAATAACCGTTCTACCGAGAAGGTCATTGACGATGCCCCGATATTTTTTGTCAAACTTTGCACACTCGGAGGCAATTCCGATATAGCCCGTCATACCCTCAATACGGCTGACATCGGCAACTCTGCCCTCAACACTCTCGATAGGCAGGAAGGTGGCTCTGCCTATACGGTTCTTTTTGAGGTAATGGATACAGGCCTTTGCATCCGATTCCCTCTCGACAACGATAAACTGTGTAGCGGCGGCAAGAGCAGTCTCGAGTGCAACCACATACTCGCTGTCGGATGAAATTATATTCGAAACAGTTCCGTGCACCTCGACCTTTTTTCCGTCACGGTCGGTGATTTTTCCGTCGGTACTGTCGCTGATAATATGCTTTACGCTCTCGGAATAGCCCTCGAGCAGATTTTCGAGTCTGATAAGCGACTCACGCTTTTGCTCAATACGGGCAACTTCCATATTGCCCTCATTGATCTCGGAATTAACCCCCGAAAGCTCGGCTTTAAGGCTCTCAATTTGCTCGTTCTCCTTTGCAAGCGACTTGTTAATAGACGCCAGTTTTTCCCTCTCGCTGTTAAGACGGGTCTCAAGAGATGCCTTCTCGTTCTCGAGCAGTAAGAGCTTTTCCCTGGAATCGGTAAGCCTTTTTTCGTTTTCCTCCTCGGTTTTGCGCATTGCCTCGAGCGATGCCTCGGATGCCGCAATACGTGCAAGAATTGCGCCCTTTTTGAGCGTAAGCTGCTCAAAAGCCTCACCTGCGGCAATAAGCTCACCATCGATATCGGCACGGCTCTCGGAAGCCGCACGATGGCTCTCCTCGATAACCGAGGCGGCTCTCTCCTTTTCGGCAAGGGACTCGTCGCAGGAGCTGCACTCGTTCTCGCAAAGAGTAATTTCCCTGCTTGCGCTCTCAATTTCCTGCTCGGTGCCTAAGAGCGCACTGTCGTTCTCCGAAACAGACTCACGTGCGTGGGCAATATCGTTTTCACACACAGCACGCCTGCCCTCGATATCGCCTTTTTTGTGGACGGTATCGGTCTTGGTGCGCTCGCACTCGCTCATTATACGTGCGAACTCATAGCTCTCGTCAAGCATCCTGTCGGTATCGGCATCACAGCGTGCAACCTCGTTCTCGGCAGAGGTTAGCTCAAACCTCGCCTCGCCCAGCTCGGCCTCGACCTCTACACGTCTGGCACGGAGCGTATCTATCCTATCGAGCCAGAGAGTGATCTCTATCTCCTTTTTCTCACGGCTGAGCACGAGATACTGCTTTGCGTTCTCGGCCTCTTTCTCAAGAGGACCGATTCGGGACGATATTTCCGAAAGGATATCGTTTACCCTGACAAGGTTTGCCTCGGTATCACGGAGCTTACGCTCTGCCTCAATCTTTTTATAGCGGAATTTGGAAATACCTGCCGCTTCCTCAAAAATACTGCGGCGTTCCTCATCCTTTTGGGAAAGAACCTCCGAGATTTTTCCCTGTCCGATAACCGAGTAGCCCTCACGGCCGATACCCGTATCGTAAAATATCTCGTATACGTCCTTAAGACGCACCTGTTTTTTGTTGAGGTAATACTCGCTCTCGCCCGAGCGGTAATATTTACGTGTAACGATAATCTCGGGGTTATCCGAGAGCTTTAATTTTGCATTCTTATCGGCGGCTTCTTCCTCGGAGGGCTCAAGCGTTGCGTGGTGGGCACGGTTATACTCCTCCTCGGTGTTTATGGTGAGGGATACCGATGCACAGTTTGCGGCAGGTCTGGTGGCGGTACCGTTAAAAATAACGTCCTCCATCTTACTGCCTCTGAGCGATTTGACGCTCATCTCACCGAGTACCCAGCGCACCGCATCGGATATATTGGATTTTCCGCTTCCGTTAGGGCCGATAATGGCAGTCAGTCCGCTGTCAAAATTTATTCTCGTTTTATCGGGGAAGGATTTGAACCCCTGCATCTCGATGGCTGTAAGCCGCATATTTTATACGCTCCTGATTCTGACCCACGGGTCTGCTCCCGCAGTCTTATTTGCAGTGACGGTGATCTCCGTCACAGAGAGTATTCTTTTTATTCTGTTAATCTCGGCGCCGGAATGTCCGCATATCATCGAATACTGACTCGGGCAGACCGATATTTCAATCATTTTTCCTTTACATTCGCCTGCGAGCTCAATTATCCTGTCGGACAGAACTCTGCCCTTTACAAGCTCGCCAATTGCGGGATGTGTTGCACCGAAGGGTGCTTTTTTTAATGCTTCGGAGGCGTGAAGCCCTATTCTGAGCACTCTCACACCGTTATCCGCAAAAATTTTGTAGCAGGCGGCGCATCTCTCAACAGCCTCTTCATCGGTAAGCGGCTCATATTTACCTGCGCATACCATTCCGTAAAGCGGAGTGTCCTCAAAAACGACGGTCGGATATATCCTTGCCTCCCCTGCTCCCATACGGACGATTTCGCCGGCCGTCCTTATCTCGCTTCCGATATCCGAGCCGGGAAGCCCGACCATCATCTGACCTCCGAGTATAAATCCGTATTTCTTTATCAGCTCTGCCGCCCTGAACGAATCCTCGGCAGTGTGACCTCTGCCCGAGAGAGTCAGCACCGAGTCATCGATGCTTTGAATACCGAGCTCGATGTTCGTAACACGGTATTCACGCAGGATATCAAGAATATGCCTGTCGACACAATCGGGACGTGTGGAAATACGTATTCCGTCGGCAACGCCTTTTTTGATATATTCATTCGCAAGCGAAAGCAAAGCAATCATTCTGTCCTCGGCAATAGCCGTAAAACTGCCTCCGAAGAACGCTATTTTACTGCTGTGATCGCTCGGCTGCACAGAGTCGAGCAAAGCACAAAGCTCGCTAAGCTCCTCGTCGATGTTGCGCTCCGCCTGACCCGTGATCTTGGTCTGCGAGCAAAAAGCACAGTTATTGGGACAGCCTGCATGGGGAACGAAAAAGGGAATATTACGGTGCTTCATCTATCTCACCGATGAGTATCAGCGCCTCTTTTGCCGCCTCCTGCTCCGCCTCACGCTTGGTGTGTCCTTTTCCTCTGCCCAAAAGGTTGGAGTTGAGATATACCTCATAGCTGAACGTTTTGTCGTGAGGGGGTCCGTCCTCACCTGCGAGGACGTAGGAAAGCTCCTCCTCGGGGGTTTGCTGAACGATACGCTGAAGACGGGATTTGAAATCCTCGGTACCAAGCCTTAAAACCTCCGAAAGCATTTCGGAAATAAACGGAAGTGAGAATTTCTTTGCCGCCTCCATTCCGCCGTCACGGTAGATTGCGGCGAGCAACGCCTCAAACGCATCGGCGATAATGCTCTTGCGCCTTCTTCCGCCGCCGGCACCGGACTCGCCGTGACCGAAAAGCATATAGTCACCCAGCCCGATTTTTTGGGAATACTTTGCAAGCGAATCCTCGCACACCAACGCAGCTCTCGTCTTGGTCAAAAAGCCCTCGTCCGAATCCCTGTATTTTTCAAAAAGAAACTCTGCGGTAATAAGCGAAAGCACCGAGTCACCCAAAAACTCGCTCCTCTCGTTACTCTCGATACCTTCCTTACGGTTCTCGTTACAATAGGAGGAATGGGTTAGCGCAACTGTTATATATTCTTTGTTTTCAAAGGTATATCCGATAACCCTTTCAAGCTCGGATATACTTTTTGCCGTGAACTCGCTCATTGTTCTCCTCCGATAGCATCCTCTGAGCAGTGCTTGATAGAATTGGCGATCTCATCAATCGCTCCGCAGGCGCAATAATCGATCGCAGTCCTGACGGCCGATCGGAACGCATAGGAGTTACTGCTGCCATGCGCCTTGATAACCGGCTTTGCAAGCCCCAAAAAGGGTGCTCCGCCGTATTCCTTAACGTCAAGGCGCTTTTTGAGTGCCTTGGTTTTTTTGAGAGTAAGAGCGCCGGCGGTGAGCGAAAGCAGTCCTCCCGAGAAAATGTCCTTGATCGTCTTACGCATAAACGATCCCATTCCCTCGATGGTTTTGAGAACGAGATTTCCCGTAAATCCGTCGCAGACAAGCACGTCGCACGCTCCGGTAGGAAGTGCCTTTCCCTCAATATTTCCGATAAAATTGATGCTTTTGTCCTCCGAAAGCAATTTAAAAGTATCGGCATAAAGCGGAATACCCTTGTGCGGCTCGGTGCCGTTGTTCAGAAGTGCAACCCTCGGCTCGCTGACACCAAGCACTCCGTGAGCATAAATCGATCCCATACGGGCGTAAAGCCTCATTATCTCGGGAGTTGCATCGAGGTTTGCTCCGCAATCCAGCATTAAAAACGGTTTTTCGAGCGGAATGACCGAGCAGAGTGCCGCACGTCGCACACCCTTTACACGGCGCACGGTAAGCGAGGCGGTGGTAAACAGAGCACCCGTATTCCCCGCACTGACGACGGCATCCGCCTCGCCGTTTTTACACAGTGCACAGGCAACGCACATCGAGGCATTCTTTTTCTCCTTCATAACAACGGAAGGATCATCGGTCATCTCAACAAAGCAGTCGGCGGTAACCACTCTTACGTCGGCACCGTAATAGGGAAGCTGATTTTTTACCTCCTCGGTGCAAACGAGAATTATCCGGGCGCCGAACTCCCTGCCGGCACTGACCGCACCGCCGGCAAGAGTAAGCGGACTGTTATCTCCGCCCATTATATCGGCTGCTATTCTGAAACTCATTTTCCTTCGCTCCATCCGCAGTTATTCTTGCAGTAGTATACCTCACGGTTCTTGCGCTTGAGGACTACTCCTCCGCAGGTGGGACATTTGCGCTCGGTGGGGAGATCCCATGACGAGAAAGAGCACTCGGGATATGCCTCACAGCAATAATAGGTTTTGCGGTTTTTGGTTTGCTTGATCATTATCCGCTTTCCGCAATCGGGGCAAGCAACGCCGCTGTCCTTACGTATGGGAAGAGTGGTTTTGCACTCGGGATAGTTACGGCAGGCAAAAAATCCGCCGTACGCACCCTTGCGCAGCACCATCTCGCCGCCACACTTGGGGCACCTTTCCTCCGAGATGACCTCTGCGCTCTTCTTCTCCTCGACATTCTCGGCAGGAGCATCGAGACGTTTTGTGTTACGGCAGGTAGGATAATTGGGGCAGGCGGCAAACTTTCCGTATCTGCCTGTCTTCTCAACCATAATTGCGCCGCATTTATCGCATACGATGCCCGTCTCGGTACGGGGTACCTCTATCCTCTCACTGCCGAGAGTCTTTTCGGCGGCATCGAGCTGGAGCTTGAACTCGCTGTAAAATTCATCGAGTATCTTAAGATAATCGGCACTTCCGCTCTCAATGCGGTCGAGATCCTCCTCCATACGGGCGGTAAAGTTATAATCGACTATATGAGAGAACGCCTTTTTCATAGTCTCGGTAGTGACAAATCCGAGATCGGTAGGCATAAGGAATTTGCCCTCTCTGCGTATATATCCTCTCGAAATGATAGTAGTAATCGTGGGGGTGTAGGTCGAGGGACGTCCGATACCCTTTTCCTCCATAACCTTTACGAGCGAGCCCTCGGTAAATCTTTGGGGAGGCTGGGTAAAGCGGCGGTCGGGAGTGATCTCGGATGCCGTCAGCACGTCGCCCTCGGCAATGCCGGGAAGCATCGAATCGTTTTCCTCGCTCTCACTGTCGGGATCGGCAAGGAGCTCGCCGTAAACGGCAAGACATCCCTTGAATTTTACGGTATGACCGCTTGCACGGAAGGTATATCCGCCCGAAACGATATCGGCGGCAACCGTGTCAAGCACGGCAGGAGCCATCTGACTTGCAATAAACCTCTCCCAGATAAGCTTATAGAGCTTGTATTGGTCGGGAGTGATTTTTCCCTTGAGCGACTCGGGAGTGATCTCGGGATCGGAGGGGCGGATAGCCTCGTGAGCATCCTGAGCGTTCTTTTTAACCTTGTAAACGTTGGGAGTTTTGGGATAATACTCACTGCCGTATCGGGAGATAATAACCTCCTTTGCGGCGGCCTGCGCCTCGTCCGAAATGCGGAGCGAATCGGTACGCATATAAGTGATAAGACCGTGGGTGGTCTTTTCGCCGATGCTGACGCCCTCATAGAGCTCCTGCGCTACGAGCATCGTCTTTTGAGAGCGGAAGCCGAGCTTTCGGTTTGCCTCCTGCTGAAGCGTGGAGGTGATAAAGGGAGGTGCGGCACGGCGCTGCTTCAATGCACGCTTTACGCTTGCAACCCTGAACTCATCTTTCCTTATGGCATCGAGAACACGGTTTGCCTCCTCCTCGTTGTGAAGCTCGATCTTTTTGCCGTCTTTTCCGAAAAATCGAGCCTTGAACATTTCGCCGTCGGAGGTTAAGAGAACAACCGTGATAACCCAGTATTCCTCGGGAACGAAGGCACGGATCTCCTGCTCACGCTCAACGATGATACGGGTAGTGACAGACTGAACTCGTCCTGCCGAAAGACCGTTTTTGATATGTCTCCAGAGGAACGGGCTGATCTTATAGCCCACGAGCCTATCGAGAATACGTCTCGTCTGTTGGCTGTTAACCAGATTCATATCGATGTCACGGGGATTCTTTATCGCTTCCTTAACCGTGTTCTTTTTAACTTCGTTAAAGGAAATACGTTTTGTTTTTGCGGGGTCAACTCCGAGGACTGCGGCAAGATGCCAGCTGATAGCCTCTCCCTCACGGTCGGGGTCGGCAGCGAGCAATACACGGTCAGCCGCCTTTGCCTCACGGCGAAGCTCGTTGATGAGATCGCCCTTTCCTCTGATGTTGATATAGCAAGGCTCAAAGCCGTTCTCAATGTCTATTCCCAGCTTGCTTTTGGGAAGGTCACGTACGTGACCCCAGGACGCCTTTACCTTGTAGCCCTTACCCAAAAAACTTTTAATGGTATTGGCCTTAGACGGAGATTCGACTATAACGAGTGTGTTCATTGAGTTCTCCTTATTTGGAAAATGAATTGATGTTTATATTTTGCGGTAGCGTCCGCCCGAGACGGCGGTAACGCTTCCCTCGATTTCTAAAATTGTAAGTGCCGTAAGCACCTCGGAAACCCCGATGCCCGATTTTAAGGTGAGCTCGTCGGCGCTCATCTCCCTGCCCTTTTCGAGCAGTGACAGTATTACGCACGATGCGTCGCACTCATCACGCACATCACAAGCGGTATCCCCGGGCACAGCCTCCAAGACGTCACCTGAGGTATCCTCCTCGGGAATCACGTTTCCGTACGACCGTACTCTCTCGGTAAGAGCAGGCTCATAGGGTCTCAGTGCGGTAGGATACTCGAGCGCAAGCGAGGAAGTTACGTCATACGGATTTGTCGCAACGGGAACCCCCGTTTTGATAAGAGCGTTCGTGCCCGCATTCTCGGCTCCGATCGAGCCCGGCACCGCATATACCGCACGCCCCTGCGAGAGTGCGTGCTTTGCGGTGATAAGCGCTCCGCTGTGCTCGCCCGCCTCGGCAATCACGGTAATATCGCAGAGCCCGCTTATTATCCTGTTCCGATTGGGAAAATCGGCCCTTGTCCTCGGACAGCCCGGATACAGCTCGCTCATAACGAGACCGACCTCGTACAGCTTTTTGAACGCCTTTGCGTTCTCACGTGGATATATTTCGTCAATGGGGCAGCCAAGCACCGCAACGGTAAATCCGCCTGCCATAACAGCTCCCCTGTGGGCGGCGGTATCGACTCCCTTTGCAAGTCCGCTGACAACAGTTGCTCCGCTCTTTGCAAAGTTAAAAGCAAAGCTCTCGGCAACCTCTTTGCCGTACTCGGTCATATTCCTCGTGCCAACTATTGCAATGCAGGGAGTGCCGTTAAGATGCTTTACCTGCCCGATGCAGTAAAGACACACGGGCGGAGCAGTTATTGAGCGCAATCTCGACGGATACTCATCGTCATAAAAGCCGAGTATGCGGATACCCTTTGACTCACAGCGCTTAAAGATCTCAAAAGCGGTGCTTGTATCCTTTTGCGAAAGCGCCTTGATATACCGTTCGCGCTTTTGGCCGAGGAACGAAAAATCCTCGCATTTATATACCTCGGCTACCGAGCCGAACCGTGAAAGCACCTCGCCCGCCACACCGTTACTGATGCCTATGGCAAGCTGAAGCCATATATAAAGAATGCTCTCCCTCATATAAAACCTCTCCTTGCCTCCCAGATTATCATTGCGGCAGCGGCAGCGGCGTTAAGGCTCTCGGTTTTGCCGGTCATCGGAATATATACCGTTCCGTCGCAAAGCGAAATGCTGCTGTCGGAAATACCTCTGCCCTCGTTGCCGATAATAAAGCAGTCGTCCCTCAAAAAATCACAGCTTCCGAGCCTGATTCCGTCCTCACGGAGTGCGGCGGCAAAAACACGTCTGCCGTTTTTCTGCAGTGTCCTTATACACTCCTCGGTACTGCTCCATACAAATACGTCCGAGAAGAAGATTGCACCCATAGTTGCACGTACGGTTTTTTCGGACAGTATATCGGCGCACGCACCCGAAAGGAAAACACTTGCACCTATCGATGCGGCGGTGCGGATGACCGTTCCGACGTTTCCGGTATCCTGAAGCGAATCAAGAATAATGACCGTATCCTTTGCCGCTCCTACGGCAGTATCGGCATCAACGCCTCTACCTACGTAAACAACGCTCTCGGGATACTCAGCAACGGTAAGCACGCCCTGAGGCGCTTTTTCGGAAGTGAGCTTTGAGTAGACCGATTCGGTGACCTCAATAACCTCACAGCCTGCTTTTGAGGCGATCTCGGCGGCAGGTCTGCTTCCCTCGAGAAGGAACACGGTTCTGGGCGTTCTGCCCGACCTCAGGTATTCCTCAAGCAGATGTACTCCCTCAAACCGAAAAAGACCGCTCTCCTCCCTGCTTTTTTTATCACGCAGGGCGACGGTTGACTTTATTATGGGGTTTGAACGGGATTCAATTCTCTTCATAATCACCAAAAAACAAATCCGTACTATATTATTATAAATATAATAGTACGGATTGTATGTATTGTCAACCTCTTTTTGCCAAAAGTACGCGGTCAATTTTTTGCAGATCCTTAATTACGGCAACATTAAAGCCGTTTTGCATAAGTATTGCCGAAACGTCATCGCACTGACCGATTCCGATCTCGTATATCAGGATGCCGTCGCTTTTAAGGATATGCGCCGAATACTCGGTTACGAGGCGGTAATATCTCAAACCGTCCTCCCCGCCGTCAAGAGCCGTTTCGGGCTCGTAGCCGACCTGAGGAGAAAGGGTTTGGATATCGTCTGTGGGAATATAGGGCGGATTGCAGATTATCACGTCGAGAGGACGCTCGAGTGTCCTTGCCAGCTCAAGGTAATCATCCTCGTCGAGCGCGTCGAAACGCCGCACCGCAACGTTTTTGCAGGGAGCAAGATTTCTTTCGGTATACGGAAGTGCTTTGCGTGAGAGCTCAAGCGCATACCCGTTAACATCGGGCTTTTCGCTTGCGACAGCTCGGGAAATACAGCCGCTGCCCGAGCATATATCAGCAAAGATATCGCCCTTCTTAAGCACTCCGAGTGCCGCTTTGACAGCTATCTCGGTATCGGATCGGGGTATGAAAACACCGTCTCCGACAAAAATTTTGTATCCGTAAAAGCTGCATTCGCCAAGAATATACTGCACCGGCTTCCCGAGCGAGAGCGCATAGACTGCTCTGCTGACGAAATCGTCTATTTCCCTGGGAGTTTCGCTGTCAAGCATAGCAAGCAGACGGCCTCTTTCCACGCCGAGTGCGTGGCAAAGAAGCATATCCGAAACGGGGATCGCCTCCTCAGCAAGAAACGCCTCGGTCAGCTCGATGATCTTACGCCTGTACTCACGGAGTATCACTGCTCCACCTCCGGAATTTCGGAAGCGGTATCCGACTCGTTTGCCGACTCGGATGCAGGCTCCTCCATAGCCGCAAGACATTCCTCGTAAAATCCGGGGAAATCATCGGGGAGAGCGCATTTGAGCGCAGTAATGCCAACCTCGATAATCTCGTCATCGGGCTCGGCAGTGGTGATCCTCTGCATCCAAAGGCCGGGCTTGGAAAACGCACGGACAACGGCGCTGTCATGCCTGCCGGCATAGCGGATAAACTCGTAGCCGATACCGACGGTAAGAGGCAGGAGGACTATTTTGAGTATGCTCCTCAGCCACACCACCTCCACCCACCAAAGGCAGGCGATACCGACGAAAATCGAAAGGAGAATCATTGCAAACATAAACGAGGTTCCGCACCTCGGATGGAAGCGGGACTGTTTTTTGACATTTTCGACGGTAAGCTCAAGACCCTTTTCGTAGCAGAAAATGCTCTTGTGCTCGGCTCCGTGGTACTGGTAAACACGCTTCATATCAGGGATAAGAGAAGTAAGCCAGATATAAAAAACAAACACTACCGCCTTGAGCACGCCCTCAATTAAACTGCGCCAGACGTTTTGGAGGGAGCCCTCGATATTCAAGCCGTTTATCGCAAGATTGCCGATAAAGGTGGGGAGCCATATAAAAAGTCCGACAGCAAGAAGAACGCCGAGAACCATGGCAAAGCCCGTCATTATGGGCATAATCCATTTGCCAAAATGCTTTTCGAGCCATTTATCGAACTTGGATGCCTCGGCATCGGTAACCTCAAGCCCGAGCATCTCGGTGGACTCGTTTATCGTGGAGAAGGAAAGCGCCATCGTCTCGATAAAATTGACCACACCTCTGATGAGAGGCCATTTGAAAATACGCACCTTGTCCGATATTGAGGTGGTTTTTTTGCGTGATACCGATATCTTTTTGTTATCCATACGCCTTACGGCAACGGCGGTATGCTTTTTGCTTTTCATCATAACGCCCTCTACGAGAGCCTGACCGCCTACCGCACCGATACGGCATTTTAAGTCTTTATTATCCATATTTGCCTCCATTGATATATTTTGAAAGCAGAAGCGATGCCCCACTTGATTTTCATTTGGTTTTGTATTATACTATAAAAAACAGTGATTTCCAACCCCTTTTGAAAAAATATTACAATTTTTCACTAATGTGTTAAATATTTCGTGAGAAGATTCATTTATGGAAAGTAAGCTTTTTACAAAATACGACAGCGGCTTTATTTGCGGAAACTGCAAGCGTGAGGTTCCCCCTCTCGGATACAGCTCGCGCAATCACTGTCCCTACTGTCTGTATTCGCTTCACCTTGATATCAATCCGGGAGACCGTGCCGCCAACTGCGGTGGACTGATGAAGCCCGACGAGGTTACCTACAGCTCAAAAAAGGGCTTTATCATCACGCACAAGTGCGTAAAATGTGGCGCTACCCGTAACAACAAAATGCAGCAGGACGATGACAGCGACCTGCTTATATACCTTTCCAATCCTTACAACCGTGAGGTCAAGTAATGAACGAGAAACAAGATAAACGCCAAAACGGTATTGCGATGCTCAAAAAGCCGCTTCACCTTATTCTGCTTGCGGCAGGTGTTTTTGCCGTATCCTACTGCTTCCGTGCAACAATGGGCGTGCTCCCGATGATACCTATAGTTACGGCAGTATGCTTTGGGATGACCTACGTCGATGTATCATTTTCGATCAAAGCGGTTGCATTGACGGTCAGCGTACTTGCTATCAACTCCGTTGCTACGGGCAACCTGCGCACCGCCTTCCTCTATGCCGGATTATGTCTACTGAATTGTGCTTTATTTGAATTTGCGGCAAGGCGCAAGGACAGGAAAAAGCTGTGTGTTACGCTTCATTCGCTATCGGCGGTAATCTGCGTTGCGCTGAGCGTTTTACTGATAGGAAATCCCATATCGGCGTATGCCGTTGAGAAGAGAATAAGCAGCTACGCATCGATGTATTATCCCGAGGAAATAGACGGCAACAAAACGGGATACAAGCTCAACGAAATAGAGTACGTCATCGACGGAATGTATTACCGTGCGCATCAATTTCACAGCGATTATCCCACCGAGGGCGGTTATATTTCGGTATACGGAAGTAGCCTTAAGGGTGAGGGCGGAGTGATGTACGATGGCTTTTCCGCTATAATCGAAAACAATCTGATGATGCCGAAAAGGGCTGAAATTGCAGCACTTTTGCGTGATTCGTTCCCGAGCGAAAGCAGTATACAGGTAACCCAGCTCAATATCGCACGGTATCCTCACGGCTATGCCGAGCAGGAGGCCGGCGGCGAGGACACGGGAAAGCGGATGTCCTTTAAGATACGCATTAGCGGAGTGCAGTCGAGGGAGGAGTTTGACAAGAAGGCAGGGTCCTATCTCGCAGTTATTTCCGCCTCCGGAATCAGCTACAACAAAATTATCTTTTATGGTGGAAACGGCATTTGGACAAAGTGGTGCATTGAGGCAACGAGGAGCCCGTTTTCGGGCAGGGCTGTAACACAGTCGGGAGTGATGCTGACAGGCGGCTTTGATTTCGGGGTACAATTACCTCAGCAATAATTATGTAAAAGCGGAGATATTGCAAAAATGTCTCCGTATTTTTTTGCAAAAAAGAATAAACGCTTTTTTTGGATGCAAAAATAATATCGCAGCCATCCGACGGCGGCATATTATAACATCGGGGAGTGTTTAGCGTGAGGGATCAGAGCAGTACATCGGGAATACGCAGAGGGGACATATATTATGCCGACCTTAGTCCGGTGGTCGGCAGTGAGCAGGGCGGCGTACGGCCCGTGTTGATCGTACAGAACGATGTCGGCAACAAATACAGCCCGACAGTTATCGCCGCCGCAATCACAAGCAAAACAGACAAAGCAAAGCTACCCACCCATATTGAAATTCGGGGAGAGGGCGGCATAAGCACCGAGAGCGGACTCGCAAAAAACTCTATAATTCTGCTCGAGCAGATACGCACCATCGACAAAAAGCGGCTTCGGGAGCGAATGGGCAGGCTCGATGAAACAACCATGCAGAAGGTAGACAACGCCATAAGCGTGAGCTTTGGTCTGTAGCGGTGTTTAACCGTTTTCACAAATCAATACTCTGTTTTCTGACAAAAAAAATCAAGCTTCAGTATTGGATGAAGCTTGATTTTTTATATTTACATACTATTTTTTGAGTAGCTTTACAAGAACTATTGATGCAGCGGCAATAACGATAATCGAAGCCGCAAGAATTATCACGGTAAGCGTATTTCCGCTGCCCGTGCCGCTGCCCGTGTCGCTCGTGTGCTCGCTTGCCTCAATGCTCGACTCATAGCCGTCAGGAGCAGATATATTGACGTTTACAGTAATTACCTCGGAGGTGCCGAAGCCATCGGTAACGCAAATTTCAAAGCTGTCACTGCCCGAGTAGCCGTCATCGGCGTGGAAAATAAGCGTCGTCTTTCCCGCTACTACACCGACCTGCCCGTGCTGAGGCTCGGTCGGGAAGGTAACCTTTACGTCGCCCCAATAGGAATCCTCATCGGTGATGCTGATATCCACCATCACCCTCTCGCCCGCCACGGCCTCTATATCGCCGATTTCGAGAACCGGAGGGAGGTTGCTGTAAGTACCCTTGAGGAAGTCGTACGTGATGTCGTACAGCCTGCGAAGATACTGACCCTTGACCGTGCTGGTACCTGCATAGCAAAAATCGTATATCGAGCCGGGGCCCGCACCCTGATAAAAGGTCTTTACTGCATCCATATAGCCCGTAGCCGCACCGTAATAGAGATAGCTCTCGTAGTTGTAGCCTGCCTCAAGATATTCGCTTGAGGTAAAATAGGACGGCTCATCCGTTTCGATCTCTACGCCGATATTCTCCTCGTAAATAGTCTGAGCGAACTCACCGAGCATCTCGATAGAGAAATAAGGGCGGTTCTCACGGAAGGCGACGTTGGGCTGCATAACACAGCCGCTAAATCCCAGCTCCTGCCAGATATCGTATCCGATAGACAGATAGAACGGGTCAAAAATCGTGCTGTAGCCAAGACCCTGCACGTAGGAATTCACCCCTGTGACCAGCTCCTCCTCGTGTGCGGAATCGGAGTAGTTGACCTCCTCGCGATACCAATAAAAGCCTGCGAGAGTAAGGTTTTCATATTCCTTTGCCTCAAAGCCTGCGATACATTTATCGGCAAACCATTTGACTATTCCGAGCCGGTCCTCGAGCGTGGCGCATCCGTTTACGGTGCCGTCTCCGTCATAATCGCCAAATGCGCCCTCAAGCACCGTAGGATAAGGAATCGTCAGAAAAACCTTGTACTTCTGTCCCTCGATGCCGAGCGAATCAAAAACAGTGCCCACGACGGTATTAAGATTATCAAGGTCACGCTCATCACCAAAGGTCATATCGTAATAGAGCTCCCAATCGCTCATCACCGCACCCTTTTTGCCGCTCGTTTTCACGAGCCTGCCGCCCGAAGGATAATCTCCGTGACATGGCACAAAGGCAACGGCATCGAACATAGTGTCCTTTATATTGCCCTCCTCATCGATATAGGCAATATAGGGCAACAGCTCCTCGGGGGTGTTGAGCGCACGAGATGAGGAGGAATGGTAGTAGCCGTTGTATATCTTTATGATATCGTTTACGCCGTCAATCGAGGTGAGATAGCCTCCCTCGACAGGCTCATCCGGCACGGGACGCACCTCGCTGCCATCAAGCACCTCGGTACCGTAAACCTCGATCTCGTCACAATAATTAAAAATATCGCAGCAGTATTCAACACGTACGTATCTTGCGGCGTAAACGCAAGGAAGATCAATTACGGCATCGTAACGGCGTACACCCGTTTGGCTGATGTTATAATCGGTATCATAATCGAGCACGAGCTGATAGCCCTCGCCGTCCGTCGAAAGATAAACTCGGATATATCTCGGCGCATAAATCGCCGCTCCGCTCGACTGCAAAAATCCCGCCTCAACCGAGCTGACGGCGCACTCGGCTCCGAGATCGAACTCTATTATCCTCGAGCCCGAGCGAAACGAGCGAAACCAGCCGTTGCTGTTGGGGTCTACGAGTGCGGTAGCCGAATCGGTAAGCTGACCGTTATCGTTATGGTAAAAATCGGTTTCATAATTTCCGTAGGAATAGGTAACGGGTTCGCCGAAAATCACCGTGTAATCCAGCCCTTTTACCAGATTTTTCAGCTCTGTTGCATTGCCTGTGAGCGAAATCAGCCTACATCCGACAAGCAACATCAGCACCGTTATAAGTGATACAATTCTTTTGATAGCCTTACTCATAATACCCTCCGGAAAAACTGCAGTACAATTACAAAATGTATTATATAAAATCAAAACCGAAAAATCAATAAAAAAGCAACGGTTGTTGTATTTTTTGAGTTTTGTAGTATAATAGACACGACGGAGGGACGAATATGAATACGGAATCCACGGGAACCCATCTTTTTTCGCTTATAAAACCCCGTCCCGAGGACGGAAACAAATACACCTTCGGCACACTGCTGATGCTCGTCGGAAGCGAGGATATGCCCGGTGCGGGCGTTCTTGCATCCCTCGGCGCACTGAGAAGCGGTGTGGGTGTCCTGTGCATCACGGGCAGAAAAAGCGTTACCGACATTATTTCCAAATCGGTACCCGAGGCGGTTTGCGAGCCGTTTGGAAAGCAGGAAGGAAAACGCAGGCACAGCGCTTTTCTGTGCGGATGCGGTCTGGGGCGTACCTATGACGAAGATCTGGAGGACATACTCACGTCAATCACTCTCCCCTCGGTTTTTGATGCAGATTGCATAAATTATTTTTCGGAGCATAAGGATATACTCGGAAGGATAAAATGCGAATATATCATAACCCCTCATTCTGCCGAAATGTCACGGCTCACAGGAAAAAGCATTGCCGAAATCGAGTCATCCCGTGAGGAAACTGCGCTCTCGTTTGCAAGGGAGCATTCCTGCGTGGTGCTTCTCAAGGGCAAAAACACCGTAATCGCCTCACCTGACGGACGAATTTGCATCAACGTCAGCGGTAACACCGCACTTTCAAAGGGCGGCAGCGGCGACGTGCTTACGGGTGTTATCGGCTCACTGCTCGCACAGGGCTATTGTACATACGATGCGGCAAGGCTGGGCGCCTATCTTCACGGTGTGGCGGCTGAGGAGCTGTCAAAAAAGCTCGGCGTTCACGGAGTTATACCGAGCGATCTGCCTGCCGAGATAGGAAGGCTGATGGGATAGTATCCTTCCTCTGACGGAGGTAAGGTATGAAAAAAGCGTTGATGTTTTTTACTGTGCTTACAGTAATTACAGGTCTTTTCGGCTGCTCCTATCAAAAAAATATCCTCGGAGTGCTTAGCGTTCCCTGCGAGCTCAGGGCAGTCGAATTATCGACAGAAACCGAGTTTTTGCTAAAAGCAAGTTCCGAGGGATTTGAGTGCGAAATCCTTGCGCCGCAGGCGGTTTCGGGCACAAAGCTCAAGTATGACGGTGTATGTACCGTTACCGTCGGGGATTTTGAAAGGGAGTGCGAGCGAGAGGATTTTGCCTCGGTTTGCTCGCTCGAAAAGGCTATAAGATTGCTTAACGAAAACCGCGATTCCATCACGTTCACCGCAACGTACTGTCAATACACTATTGACGGAATGACGGTTTTGGTGTATTATGAGGAGAAGGGCAAAGCCGTTGCGAGCATTATTACACAGGAGAACGGTAAACAATTTGAATACCGTATAAATAATGAAGCACAGAGTTAAAGCACAGGTCGATATGCAGTGCATTCGACATAACTACAACAGAATAAAGCAGTTGGTTGGTGACAGCACCCGGGTTATGGCGGTCGTCAAGGCCGATGCATACGGTCACGGTGCCGTAAGAACCGCCGCAATGCTCGAGAGCGAGGGCTGTACCGATTTTGCGGTTGCCTGCCTGAGTGAGGCTGAGGAGCTTAAGCAGGGAGGCATAAAAGGAAATATCCTTATACTCGGTCCTACCGATGCTTCACAGGCAGCCATACTCGATAACGAGGAATTTATACAGACGGTCGACGGTTTTGACTATGCTCTGCAGCTTGCAAAAGACGCAAAGGTAAGAGTACATATCAAGGTCGATACAGGTATGTCGAGGATCGGAATATATTGCCATCGGGATGAGGACATACCTGCCGCCGCCGATGAAATAGAGCGCATCAGCAAAACCGACGGCATTTTGGTAGAGGGTATTTTCACCCACTTTGCCGACAGCGACAGCGCTAACAGAGCCTTTACCGAGCATCAATACGGAGTATTCACTTCCCTGCTTGACGAGCTGGCAAGGCGCGGTGTGCAGTATGGCACACGGCACTGCTGTAACAGCGCCGCAACCGTCAACTATCCCGAGATGCATCTTGATATGGTGCGTGCTGGCATCATTCTTTACGGACTTATGCCGTCCGATAAGGTTTGCGACAGTGCATTTATGCCGGCGATGAAGCTGACAGCACGCATATGTGCCGTACACAGGCTCGCAAAGGGCGATTGCGTCAGCTACGGATGCACATTTACAGCCGACAGAGAGACAAGGGTTGCCGTTATTTCGATTGGCTATGCCGATGGATTCTCACGTGTTTACTCGGGCAAACCGGTTATTACGGTTTCGGGCAAAAAATATTCTACAATCGGCAGAATCTGTATGGATATGTGTATGATAGAGCTTGAGGATGATGCCGTTTGCGAGGTCGGAGATGAGGCTGTCATTTTTGAGAGTGCCGAGGATATCGAACACCTTGCCGAGATAATGGGTACCGTCAACTACGAGATCCTTTGCTCGCTCAAGCACCGTGTAACCCTGAAATACGTTAATCTGTAAAAAATCAATAAAAAACCGTGCAGTAATCAGTACTGCACGGATTTTTTTACTGTTCAAACTCGTCGTCTTTGTTACGGCGCCTGTACGCCGATACGCCGATAACGACAAGGGCGATGACTGCGCCGACCAGCAACGCAACTATAACTATATCCGAGGTGGTCAGGGATCTTCCGAAAACAGCCTCGGTAGAATCTACAACGATAACAATGGGTATCTCGGTCTGTTCGGTAAAATCAGCAAGCGCAGCTTCCACGATCTCCTCATTGATCACAAGCGCAGAGCGATTTATAAGCTGAGACTCGGTAACCCCGTCGCTATGATCGGTATACGTGCGGAAGGAGCCGTCAAGCCCGAGTGCGGTAACCTCATCGGTCATTCTCTCCACCATCGTTGCAAGATTTGACGAGATAGAGTACTCAAAATAGTTCGGTATCTCCATCAAAAGAGCGGTCGAATACTCGGTGCCGTAGCCGCCGAAAAGATGATTGATCTCGGTAGCAACATTATCGCCTACCCAAGCGATCGAATAATATCCCTTGTAGTCCTCATCTGCCAAAAACACGAGCAGAATGTTGTCCTCATATGCGCTCGAATCGCCAAACACCTCGATATAACGCTCGTTTGCGTAGCTCTGCATCGTTGCCTCATCGTAGTTTACGCTTCCGCCTGCCATAAAGTTCTGGAAGGCAGATACAACGTACATGCCGGTAAACATCACTATAAGCAAAAGAATGACAACAGGTGCCATCAGAGCGCCGAGACAGCCTCCTCCGTACAACCCACGTCTGCGGCGGTGAAAAAAGCCGCCGTGATGAAATCCGTGATGGAATCCTCCGGGACGATGACCTCCGCCAAAGCCGCCTCCAAAGCCGCCTCCGCTAAAACCGCCGCGTGATCCGCCTCCGAATCCTCCGCCTCTTGATCCTCCTCCGGGTCCGGCCATAACGATTACCTCGCTTTCAAAGTTTATTGCATATGGAAATTTCTCAGCCATGCTGCACCTCCTTCAGTTCGACTTATTGAAATTTGTCAGTATTACAACTGCTTAATCTCATTGGCAATCACAGCCACATCCTTTGCGTTTGTATCAATTATAATGGTATCCAATGTTTGATACATCG
>JAZNCU010000062.1:0-14780 GCA_045587745.1 Eubacteriales bacterium
ATGAAGGAAACGGGCTTGGATATGCATACGGCATACAAGGAAACCGCAGAGGGCGGACTTGCAAAGATTATAATTGATAGCTGACAGTAAAAAAGACTTGCATCAAAGCAAGTCTTTTTTGTTACACCTTTTCGGTTTTAGCGACTTTTGCGTTCGGCGAGATTTCAATTTCGTCGGCATACCGAACAAGATCGATCTCGCAGCCGTCACCGATTGCAACGACACGGCCCGAAACACATTTGGCTCTGACTCCCTCGAGTGCAACGTTGTCGCCCTCGATATCACCGCCAACAGTTACGCTGTCGCCGGATGAACCAATGAAGAAGGAGAGGAGGGGAAGCCTGAAGGATTTATTTTCAAAGGAATCATCACGGCAAATAACTATCTTGCTTCCGCCTATGGAGCCTATTCTCATACCACGCCTAAAGCGAATATCTATGTCCTCGGCATTGATAAGGCCGTCGCAATTAATCACACCCGATACCTTTAATATCTCTGCCTCAACATCACCGTGTACACTAACCCGACCCGATGTCGACATTGAATTACATTTAATGTTCTTGCCGCAATGGGCGCTGCCCGAGCATTTAATGCTCTCGGACACCGCAATATTGCCGTCACAACTAAAAGAACCCGACACAGCAACAGTTTTTGACCTGAGGTCTCCGCAAAATCCGCCACTGCCTGATATCTTAATATTACCGTTACATTCAATGTTTTCACCGCTGCATGAGCCCGAGCAATGTAGCTCGTTGCAGCGAACAAAGCCCTCAAGACGGGCGCTTCCGCTGATTTTGATTGCATCGTATTCGCCCGAAGCAATTACTCCGCTACCCGAGATTTTAATATCCATAATTAGCCCTCCGATATATTCCTGATTTTTTCGGTAACGTCCACAACATTACCCTCACCGTCGTCAATACAAACAGACTGTATCTCGCTGATATAAAATGATTTTACGCCAAAAACCGATTTTACGGTGAGCACCGCCTTGCTTTGAGACTCATCGTTAAACTGATTCGAAAGCTCGGCAAGCGATTTGTCGTCCTTAAGTGTTTTTATAAGTTCAATACGCTCGCAGATAAGCTGCTCGGGGAAAAACGTTTCCTGTCCTGTAACGGTTGACTTGCGGATAAACCAATCCTCGGGAATCAGCCCCATCCGTTTCCATCGGTATAGAGCGCCGTAGGAAATCGAATACCGCTCAAGCAATTCCTTTTTTGAAATTAGATTTTCTGTTGACATACTGTTCCTCTTTCCAAAATGCGTAACATTGTTACAATGGCATAATATCATAACAATGTTACGCTGTCAATAGGATTATTGAAAAAATCTGAATATTATTGGGACAGGTGAATCTATTTTTTGCTTCGGATATAAAATGCAATACCGATAGCTGCCGCACCGAGAATCAATACTATTATCAAAATCCATATTGGAGCTTTGTTTTTTGCACCCACGGTGTCTGCTTCGGATTGCGCTCCGTCCGACTCGGTTATGCTCTCGGTGAGTGATTCCTGTACGGATTCGGCAGGGGATTCGTCACTCGGATTGTCGCTCTCATCAAACGAAACGTGTTCGCTTGTTTCATCCGCGCTCGCTTCTTCAGAGATTTCATGCGAGCTCTCCTCCACATCGACGGAGGTCGTTTCATCGGATGACACCTCGGAGGAATCATCCGAAACATCGGGCTCGGGCTCCTCAATTTTTTGCTTGACGTATATCTCTATCTCGTTTATAAAACACCATTCTCCGCCTAAGCCAATCTGGAACTGAATATACTGCGAGACGTTGCCCACAACGTCGATTTCTACCCAGTAGTCGCCATATGATGAGTTACTGAGACCGCCGTTTCCGGACATTACACCTATACGTTTTTCTTTGGGGAATGAATTTGTATTTGACGGAATCGCATAAATGCCCCAGGGTCCGTAAATGCCCGCGCCCTCGTTATTGCACAAATGCAAACGCACCTTTTGAATGGGTTGTGGGCTTCCGAGATCAAAGGTTACAACACCGTAGTAATTTCCGCTTGCACTGATCTTTGTGTCAACGTTGAGCTTTCCGTTCTGTGGGTTTTTGCAAAAGCCGTACCAGGTACCTTCGCTCCAATTTGCCGACACGCTCTGCGCTTCACCGTCATTAAGCGAGGTATTATAAATTACGTCGACTTCGACACCCGAAGTTATTACATAGGAGGAATCAGGAGCAACGTTTACAATTTCATAGTTCGGATCAAGACCGATTTTCTCGCCTATGTCTGAGTCGGGCAGCTCGCCGCTTGAGCCTGTGTCGGGAGCATTAAGTCCCCAATAGCTCATCAGCCAATCGTTGCGATTCTTTAACCACCTGCGGAAATACTCAAGATTTTCCTTGTAGGTGCTGTCGGGATAACGTTCGTAAGGGTTGTTTTCAATAACTATGCTGTATGGATAGGTCATACTCCATCCCGCATCGGTGTAGTTACGGTGGAGAGTGCCTTCATATCTCTCTACAAGGGTGTCGATATAGTTTCTGTCGATATCGCCGTCGCCGTCACAGTCGTTGTCTGTATAAAGATTCTCGATGTAGGGGTACAGCTCAATATATCGTTCCTTAACCAGGTTCATAAACTCGGTACAGTTTATCAGTTTATTGAACCAGATACATACTCCGCTATACTGTGCGGCGTAGATACCCTCCCAGCTGTTTCCGGTTGTGTTTACGTTATTGTAACCCTTATAATATCCCGAGTTGGCATTTCCCGAGGAAAGATCATAGTCCCACAGCGGTCCTCCGTGAATCAGACCGTCTTCAATGTAAAAGAAGGTTGAAGTGATCGCAACGTCAACCGATTTGAAATACTCGTTTACGATATAAAAATCAACCATTGACTCTATATCGAAATACTTTTTGAGCTCACTCATCTTTTTTGTATTCAACGCTCTTTCGGCATTGTCAAACATATTTTCAACGTAGCTCTTTTGTGATGCGGTAAGATCCTCAAGCTCGGGGTCTTTTATAGCAAAGCGGAGGTTGTTGAGTGAGGTGTAGAATGAGTGAAGAGTATCGTCCTCTCGCACGTCACGCTCAACGAGAAACTCGTTGTTTTCGGGCTGAATATCAACACGGCTGCCGTCGATTTCGACCGATTCGCATAGCTGATAGTTACCCAAAAACTGTGTCCCGTAGCTATCCACAAGATAAACGTCGACAAAAATCGAGTCGGGCGAATAATCAAGCACCGTATGGTCAGCAAAATCAAAAACAGTCTTGTTGCGTATAAGCGTTTTGTCAAAGCAGTTCGATAGCAAAGACCATTTTTTAGCCTTTCCGATGCCGAGCACCCTTGTGCCCTGGCTGAGCTTGATGTTATAAGGTTTTTTGGCGCCCGAAGAGGTCGAATTGCCGCGAATCTTGATAGAGGAGCCCTCATCGTTTATCGTGGTGTGAATACCGCCCTTTTCGTCTATTATCGTAATCGTGCAGTCGGTATATCCGTTACGGTTAATGTCGCCGGAATCGTTAAGGGTAATAATAACCTTAGGCACGTCTGTCGGGGTCTCGATATCATAATACGCCGCCTCGCTTGAAGGGTAGGCAGTGAAAATTGTAAATAGTACTACTGTGAAAAGTGCGAGAGCCAATCTTTGCTTCATAATAGCCTCCGAGAGTGGTTTTTACGATTATATCATATTACTGAATAACGTGTCAATGGATAATAAAACCGTGCGAAAACTGTTGCCAATATGACTACAATGTGGTAAAATATACTGAAATCAAACAAGGGAGAGTTGAGTATGGAAATTAACACACATAATGAGACCTTTGACGTAATTGTTGTCGGTGGTGGTTTTGCCGGTTGCGGTGCAGCTCTTGCGGCGGCACGAGGCGGCGCAAAAACACTGCTTGTTGAGCGAGTCAACGCTCTGGGCGGTGCTCCTGCCACAATGAGCGTAAATCCATTTATGCGTAACGCTACCCGTATTCCCGAAAGCGGTCAGACCTTAAAGCTCTCGCAGGGTATTTTTGCCGAGATCGAGGACGAGCTCCGCAAATACGGTGCGATGGTAAATAACTGCTTTAATCCCGAGTGGCTTAAAATAATTCTTAACCGAATGATGCTTGCATCGGGTGTCACGCTCCTTTTTAATACTACTCTTATTGATGCCGATAGGAACGGCAATAGGTTGACATCGATTACAGTTCATAACAAATCGGGACTGACAAGGCTTTCCGCAAAGCAGTTTATTGATTGTACCGGTGATGCAGATCTTGCGTATGTCGCAGGATTTCCCACCCGTCTTGGCAGAGAAGCGGACGGCTTGTGCCAGCCTATGACACTCAATTTTCTGGTCGGAAACGTAAATTTAGATGAGTTTTACGCACACTACGATGAAATTCTTCCCAAGTGGCACGCAGAGCAGGCAAAGGGCTATATCAAAAATCCTATGGACGGAATTATGCTGTTTCGCACTACCGTTCCCGGAGTTATTCGTCTGAATGCAACCCGTGTTGTCAAACGCAATCCCGTTGACGGCTGGGATCTTACCGCCGCCGACATTGAAGCGCACGAGCAGGTTGAGGAGCTTTGGCTCTTTATGCGTAAGTTCGTCAAAGGCTGCGAGGAGTGTCAGCTTCTTTATTCCGGATTGCAGACGGGTGTTCGTGAGAGCAGAATGATTGACGGTGAGCATATACTCTCGGCAGATGAGCTTGTTGCTTGTGTAAAATTCGAGGATAGGATAGCCGCAGGAAATTACGATATCGACATTCACAACCCCGAGGGCTCGGGAACTTCGCATTACTTTTTCCCCGACGGACAATATTATACCGTTCCGTTTGCGAGCCTGATTCCCAAAAACTCTGTCAACCTCTCGGTTGCGGGACGCTGTATCTCCGTAACTCACGAGGCGCAGGCCTCTATACGTATTATGCCCATTGTTTGCACGCTTGGCGAAGCAGCCGGCACGGCGGCGGCGCTCGCCTGCAGGGATGGCAAGGGGATATTTGATATTGACATCAAAGAGCTTCAAGCTGTTCTCGCATCAAACGGAGCGTTTATCGGCTGAGACGGTTTTTAGCTTGCTGTATTTGATGTCAATGGTGTCTTTTTGCGAAAAAGTATTGCGTTTGGATTGAAAATGTAGTAGAATGTCTCATTCTTATTTTGAAAATTCAGATCGTCAATTTGATTGTTTGAGGTATCGTTTATGAAAATTGTCGTTGTCGGTTGCGGAAAAATCGGACGTAATTTAATAAATAATCTTCTTGCCGAGGGACACGATATTGCCGTTATAGAAAATGACCACGCTGTTCTTAACGAGGCAGTTGATGCGTTTGATATTATGGGCATTTGCGGTATGGGTACCGATTTTGAGGCATTGAACGAGGCTGACGTGTCACATGCCGACCTCGTAATTGCCGTAACGGGCTCCGATGAGCTGAATATGCTTGTTTGTTACTTCGCAAAGACGTTAGGTGCCAAGAACACCGTAGCGCGTATCCGCGAGCGTGAATACAATGATAAATCACTCGGATTCCTTCAACAGCAGCTCCAGCTTTCGCTGTCAGTAAATCCCGAGATGTCTACTGCACGTAAAATCAACAACCTTCTCAAATTTCCGAGTGCAGTCCACGTTGAGAGCTTTGCCTCGCACCGTTTTGAGATAGTTGAACTTATACTCAAAAACGATTCTCCGATCATCGGCAAATCGCTTATAGACCTCAACCGTCAGGTGCCCGCCAAGTTCCTTATTTGCGCAGTGCTCCGTGATAATGAGGTTATTATCCCCGACGGTAGATTCGTGCTTGCCGATGGTGACAGAATTGCTCTTACAGCCGTCCCCTCCGAGCTGAGTAAGCTTCTTCGTAATCTCGACCTGATCAGACGTAAGCCAAAAAACGTTATGATAGTAGGTGCGGGACGAACTGCATATTATCTTGCAAATATGCTCTTGTCAGCCGGAAACAGCGTGACCGTCATTGACCGTGACAAGAAGCTTTGCGTGGATCTTTCGGAGGCACTTCCCGCCGCAACCGTTATTCACGGCGACGGTACTGATCAGGATCTTCTGTTAGAGGAGGGTCTTGCCAATATGGATGCCTTTATTTCGCTCACGGGATATGACGAAAACAATATACTTACGTCGTATTTTGCTTCTTCAAGACAGGTCCCGAAGGTAATTACTAAGGTCAACCGAAGCGAATTTACTCCAATGGCTCTTCAGCTCGGTATTGATACCCTTATCTCTCCGATTCAGACTGTCAGCGATGAGATAGTTCGTTACGCACGCGCGCTTCGTAATTCTCTCGGCAGTAACGTTGAAAAGCTGTATAAGATTATGGGCGGACACGTTGAAGCACTTGAGTTCAAGGTCAGCAGTGAGTTCAAATATTGTGACACGCCTCTTAAAAATATAAAATTCAAGCCCAATATTCTTATAGCAGGTATTTTCCGTAACCGTAAGGCTATGGTACCTAACGGTGACGACGTTATTCTTCCCGGTGACAAGGTTATAGTTGTTGCGGCAGGTCACAGATTGTACGACCTTACGGATATTGTTAGCAAGACGGAGTAATTATTTATGAACCGAAGAATGGTATTCTTCATCGTAGGCAGAATTGCCATTGTCGAGGCGGCCTTGCTGTTGCTTCCGCTGGCGGTAGCTGTTTTCTACGCTGAAAAGAGTGCATATTCAATATTGATTAGCGCTTTGATTGCGCTGGCGGTCGGACTGTTTCTTTGGCTTACAAGCAGACCGTCCAGTAGGCTCATCTATGCAAAGGAGGGCTTTGCAATCGTTGCCTATGCTTGGCTGCTTATGTCTGCAATCGGCGCTTTGCCGTTTGTGCTCAGCGGCTCTATACCCTCGTATATAGATGCGTTTTTTGAAACCGTAAGCGGTTTTACTACTACGGGTGCATCAATACTGACTGAAATCGAGTCGCTCGACAGGGGTATTCTGTTTTGGCGCAGCTTTACGCATTGGATAGGCGGTATGGGCGTACTTGTGTTTATCACCGCAGTTGTTCCTAACCTTGCCGACAGATCGATAAACATACTTCGCGCCGAGATGCCCGGTCCTACGGTCGGAAAGCTTGTGCCGAAATCCCGTGACACCGCAAAAATTTTGTATTACATCTATATTGGGCTTACGCTAGCCGAGATGGTTCTTCTGTACTGCGGAGGTATGTCGCTGTACGAAAGCGCCGTCCATACCTTCGGTACGGTCGGTACGGGTGGATTTGGTATCAAATACGACAGCATTTCGTCATATTCTTCATATATTCAATGGGTAATAACAGCATTTATGCTGCTCAGCTCGATCAATTTCAACCTTTACTACCTCGTGCTGATCGGTAAGATCAGGGATATTTTCAAAAGCAGTGAGCTTAAATTCTTTTTGTTTGCAGTTGCCGGAAGCATCGCCATCGTTACGACAAACGTTTTCGGTATGTTCGGCTCGTTTGGCGAGGCTGTAAGACACTCGGCGTTTCAGGTCATTTCGGTCGTTTCTACCACTGGCTACGGCACGGTCAACTTTGATCTTTGGCCGGAGCTGTCAAAATCGATACTGTTGATATTGATGATTTTGGGTGCATGTGCCGGCTCAACAGGCGGCGGTCTGAAGATTGCGAGAGTTGTTATCCTGCTCAAATCGATCGGCAGTGAGGTCAAAAAGCTCCTTCATCCCAGATCGGTCAAAACCGTTACTGCTGACGGCAAAAAGCTTGACGAGGCGGCTCTTAGCGGCGTAACGTCATATTTTGCGATTTACATTGTGATAATATTTGTGGTTTTCGTGCTGCTCTCGTTTGACAGCTATGATATGGAAACGAACTTTTCCGCCACGCTTGCCTGCTTTAATAATATCGGCCCCGGCTTTGGTGAGGTAGGGGTTGCCAGCAACTACGCAGGCTACAGCATCTTTTCAAAAGTTCTTCTTTCGCTGGCAATGCTGCTTGGCAGGCTTGAGATTTTTCCGTTTATACTCGGACTAAACCCGATGATGCTGTTAAGAGGAAAAAAGCATACTGCCGTTAAAAAGTAATTTATGCCCAAGTTTTCGGGACTTTATAAAACGGCTGAAATAATAATAATTCATAAAAAAACTCCGACAGACCTTAAAAATCTGTCGGAGTTTTATCCTTCTTAAAAAAGCATACTTTACAAGGCTTTTGCTTGGACATTTCAGTTGTCCTGAGGGTAATCAAAGCCTTCCTCGCAGGCTATTTTTGCACATTCTCTCAACGCTCTTGCGGTTTCGGCATCAAGCCCTGAAATATAGGTGTTGTCGGTAATGTCGATATCGAGATATGTGATTGCCCAAACGCAGGCGATAAGGTATGCGCCTGCAGCAGAGTGGTGCGAGTTGTCGGTGTAATAAAGATTTATGCTCGGGTACTTTTCGGTACAAATAAGGAATGCATCGGTGGCTGGTGCAACACGCTCAATATCAAAATCACTTGCAAGTCTTGTATAGTTGAGCTCGTGTCGATAAGAGCTGTCAAGCCGCTGTGAGGGATCACTGTTGGATGAATAACGCTTGTAGAGCAGAATCTCCGCGCCGTTTTCTTTTATCATCGGCACGAGAATGTCCATAGCAGGTTTAGAGTCATTGTAGTCGGCATTGCTGTTGTCCTGCAAAACTACGTAGTCATACTTGTCGGCCTTGATTTTCGTGCGGAACAGAGTGCCGCATTTGCTATCGTTTTCGTCGGCATACTGCGAGAGGTATGCGCCGCCGACAGTGCAGAGAGTCATATCAACGCAAATGCCCGCTGCCTCTGCAATAAACATAAACTCATAAGGAATGTTATAAAAGTAAGTCGAGCTGTTGCCCACGCACAAAAATTTGATCTTTTCGTCATTGCTGTCGGGATAAGGAATCGATTCGTCGGAGGTTATACCGTACGCCTCGACCTCGCTGACCATTATCCAGTTGCTGTCACCGACAAAACGGTACTGAATATATCTTGCCGAAATAGCGCTCTCGAGCTCAAGAACGCTTGTTACCGAGCTGACCTCCGTTGAATCGGCGTGATAGGTCCTTCCGATTTGATGCCAGTTTTCATTGTCCTCAGAGGCGAAAATTACAACGTAAATGGGTGCGCAGATGCCAACCGACAGGTGATAAGACGATGCGACGTGTGCCACGAACTTGTCCAAGTGGTGCAGGCGTCCGAGATCAACGCTGATAAGTGAGTAACCGTTTGTAACGTAATCATATGAGTTCTTATTGAAGCCCATAAAGGCGGCATGTGAATACTTGGCATCATCGGGTGCAACAACACCGTCGGTCATGCTGCTGCCGTTCTCGTCGGGGTAGGATGCGCTTTGGTCATCGGGATAGAGCGAGGACCTCGTATAGCTCTTGTTCAGTGCAACGTTTGCATAATCGGGGTTGTCCTTGATAATAATCATAGGGATGCTCTCCTCACTCTCATCGGAAACGGTCGATCCGTTATCACTTTCGTCGCCTGAAGTTGACGGTTCTGCCGTTGTGTCGTTACAGCCGTACAGCGAATAGGGAACAAACGTAAATAACATAAACGCAATCAATAGATATAATACGGTTTTTCTCATAGCTTTGTCCTTTACTTATAGAATTTTTTAATTTCACGCAGAAGCGTCAGCATTATATCGGGACGTTCTGCATAATAGGCCGTTGGGTATATGTTGAGGAACTCCGAAAAGCTGTCCACGTATCCCTGATAACGCTTTGCATATTCTGGATCGGAATAGAAACGTTGATCGATTTCCATTTCAAAGCCAATAACTGTTTTTGACCTCTTACAGCCTCCGATAATGTTTCCGTGTATATCAACTACTGCCTGACGCTTTACACACTCTTTTACTATTGCAAGCTCCTTAATACGTTCGTTGCGAAAAAAATATGAAGGCTGAATAATGACTGTATCGAAAATATCGGTGAGATTTACTACGTATCCCATATTCGTGGAGGAGGATGCAGCCTCGTGATAGTAGGGGATCCAAAGCAGCTTTTTTCCGAATGAATGTACTTTTTCGGACAAGACACGCATGGAGTAAACTATGGGATTATCAAAATCGTTCTCGGGCTTTGAAGGGTCAAATTTTGTATATCCTGCGCTTATAATATCCTCGGTGGCGTAGTAAAAGCCCTTGACGTTTTTGGCCCAGATATCGTCGGGGGTAGCGGATTTGATTTCGTCGGCAAGCAGGGACCAGGGCTCGGCAAAAAGATGAGTTAAAGCGTGCAATTCCTCAGCTTGCGGAAAAGAATACCATATAGAAACGTTTTCGTTCAATGCCACAAGACGCTTTGCGAGTGAAACGGCATCGGAAACGTATTCGGAAATGTTGTAGTTTGCACGTTCTCTGGGTTCAATATGTGCTCTGTACTCTGAGCGTATTATATCAAACCGCTCGGGAGATCCAACCATATCGACAGTCATTTTGTCAACTGTGCCGAGAGTTACAATCTTGCGCTCTTCACCGTTTTTGTCGGTGTATGCGTTGTAAGTAGAGATTGTTATAAGCAGTATTTCGTCAGTTACATCGAGAATTTGCCTCAGCTCATCGTCAGTTGGCGTGTGATATTTGCCGTGATTGTATCCGAGGTATCCGGTATAGAGCAGAATTCCTTTTTTCATATCGTCATTTCTTCCTCAGAATATATATTTTTTGCATAAACAGTATATTTCAAATGCTACACATTTGTCAATGCTTATAAATGCTTTGTGCACTAATATTTATTTATAGATGTTATTGACTTGTATATATGATTATGTTATACTATTATGAAATTATATGAGCTTGAATTTTTAGTGGGGCTAAGCATGATTAAATACAAAGCAACAAAAACAATATTATGTGTTATTTTCGTTATCTGCATAGCGTTTGCGTGCGCTTCCTGCGGAGATAACATTGAAGAGGATAATTATACTTCTGCTGACAGTTCGCAAAACAGCGGAACCGATTATTCGGATAATTCCGACATTTCCGAGGTCACGCAGATTGATAACACAGCTCCCGTCATTACCGTAAGTGATTTTACGATAGTACAGGGTGGCACCGTGAGCTATAAATCGCAGGCGATAGTCATTGATGATTTTGATCCTTCGCCCGTGCTTACGGTTGATTCGTCGTCGGTTGATATCGATACTCTCGGAGTATACCCCGTAACATATACCTGTACCGATTCCTCGGGCAACGTATCAACGGTTACCGTAAACGCAACGGTTGTCGAGCTTACAAGAGAAACTGTTACCGAAGATATCGTCCTCAAGCAGGCAGAAGAGGTTCTTTCCGAGATTACCGACGATTCAATGTCTGATATGGAAAAGGCGTTTATTATCTATAACTGGTCAAGAGATAATATCAGGTATGTAGGAACCTCTGATAAATCTGATTGGATAGTTGGCGCATATGATGCGTTCAATACGCTAAAGGGCGATTGCTTTACCTACTTTGCCTGTGCAAAGGCGCTTCTCACCGCTGCGGGGATAGACAATCTCGACGTCATGAAGCTTCGTACCAGCGAAGAGGCAACAAATCACTACTGGTCGCTTATCAATCTCGGTGACGGATGGTATCATTTCGACAGCACACCCTTCCGCTATAGCGGTGATAACTTCTTTATGGTAACCAGCGAGGAGCTGTGGGCTTGGGACGATAAGTACTACGAGGGCGAGCACATCTATATTACCGACGGACTTCCCGAGGTGGCGACAGAGTCGGTTCAGCATCTTATTGACTACAAAAATAAAACCATCAAGGAATGACACAGAAAGGAGCTCCCGTTAAATGCTTGGAATCATAGGCGGTCTCGGACCAATGGCAACTGCATATTTTTTGGAACTGATCGCTACGGTTGTAAAAGCATCTTCCGACCAGGAGCATCCGGAGTTTTTGCTTTATAACAATCCGACCGTTCCCGACAGAACCGATTTTATACTCGGAAAGAGTGAGAGTGACCCTTTGCCTGACATAGTTTCAGCAGGGAAAGCGCTTTGCTCGCTCGGGGCTGACGTGCTTGCGATTCCCTGCATTACAGCTCACTATTTTCATTCCGGAATCGAAAGTGGCGTTGGAGTTCCGGTAATACACGGCATTAAAGACGTTGCCGAGGTACTGATTCGGATGAAGATCGGTAGGGTTGGCATAATGGCTACCGACGGTACTATTAACAGCGGACTGTTTCAAAATGAGCTTGAGGGTAGGGGGATTGAGGTCATTTGTCCGTGTGAGTCACACCAGAATAAAGTTATGTCGCTTATTTATAACGATATAAAAAGCGGACACCGTCCCGATATGGGAGATTTTGAGTGTGTTTATAATTCGCTTAAGAAATGCGGTGCCGAGGTCATTATTCTCGGCTGTACCGAGCTTTCACTTATAAAAAGGTTTTATAGTGTGCCCGATGATTGCATTGACGTTATGGAGGTGCTTGCCGTTTCGGCTGTAAGAGCCTGCGGTAAAGACGTACGCGATGAGTACAAGGCATTTTGTATATCTCAAAACGGAGATTAAATAATGAAACAACTTAACGTACTTGAATATCTTGAGGAAACGGTAAAGCGTGTTCCCGAAAAAACCGCCTTTGCCGACGACGTTTCGTCGCTTACGTTTTGCGAGCTTTATAACAGCAGCCGTGCAATAGGCAGTGAGCTTGCACGTCACGGCTATTACGCCGAGCCGATCGTAGTGTTTATGTCAAAGCATCCGTCAACGGTTGCAGCATTTTTCGGCTGTGTGTACGGCGGTAACCATTACGTTCCCATCGATCCCGAAATGCCCGAATTTCGTATTGAACTCATCTTCAAAAGCCTGTGTCCCAAGGCAGTTATTTGCGACACAGAGTCGTTGCCTTTGTTTGAGCGCTTTGGCACCGATGCCGAGATACTGATGTACGAGGATATTTCAAAATCTGTTATTGATGACAGAACGCTTGATGATATCCGTGACAAACAGCTTGATATCGATCCGATATATATTGTTTTTACATCCGGCTCGACAGGAATACCCAAGGGTGTCGTTGCCTGTCACAGGTCGGTAATTGATTATATTGAGCAGCTTTCCGACGTGCTTGGCTTCTCGGAGGAAACAAGGTTCGCAAATCAGTCTCCTCTTTATTTCGACGCCTGTCTGAAGGAGCTGTATCCGACCATAAAGTTTGGAGCAACCACCTTCTTTACTCCCAAACAGCTGTTTATGTTCCCGATAAAGCTCGTTGAGTATCTTAATGAGCATAGGGTTAATACAGTTTGCTGGGTGGTTTCGGCACTTACAATGATATCGGCATTCAATACCTTTGACAGAATAAAGCCCGAGTATCTTAAAACCATTGCGTTCGGCAGCGAGGTTTTTCCGATCAAGCAGTTTATGCGTTGGAAAGAGGCTCTGCCCGATGCTACCTTTACAAATCTCTATGGCCCTACCGAAACAACAGGTATGTGCTGCTATTACCATGTTGACAGGGATTTTGCCCTTGACGAGGTTATTCCGATAGGCCGACCGTTCAGTAACCGTCAAATCATTCTGCTTGATGGTAATAATAGGCCTGTGCTCGACGGAGAGGTTGGTGAAATATGTATCCGCGGTACTGCGCTGACTCTGGGTTATTACAGGGATTTTGATCGTACCTCTGAGGTGTTTGTTCAAAATCCGCTTAATGACCGATATCCCGAACTTATTTATCGAACCGGAGATCTCGGCAGGCGCAACGAGCGCGGAGAGTTAATTTTCGTGTCAAGAAAGGATTATCAGATCAAGCATATGGGTCACCGTATCGAGCTTGGTGAGATTGAAGCAAACGTTAATCTGCTTGACAACGTTTCGATGTCCTGCTGCCTGTTTGACAACGAAAAGGACCGTATACTATTGTTCTATGCCGGCGAGGTGGATGAGGGAAGTCTTGTAAAGATACTAAAAGACAAGCTCCCGAGATATATGCTTCCCAACAAAGTTTTAAAGCTTGACCGCATTCCGCTGACCGCAAACGGTAAGCTTGACCGAGTAACACTTAAAAAAACATATCTTATGAACTGAAACGAGGATATATTATGAACGAGCTTCTTGACATTCTTAATGAGCTTCATCCCGACGTTGATTTTACCGTCACCGGGAACCTTGTTGACGACCGTGTAATCGATTCGCTCGATATTGTAACGATTATTTCCGAGATCAACGAGAATTTTGACATCGTTATTCCTCCCGAGGAGATCATCCCCGAGAATTTTAACTCCGCAAAGGCTCTTTATGCACTTATTAAAAGACTTGAGGACGAGTAAATTCGAAAATGCTGTTTAATTCTTTGCCGTTTGTTTGCTTTCTTGTTGCAACCGTATTGCTGTATTATTTGCTTCCCAAAAGCTGGAAGTGGCAGTTTCTGCTTGTAGCAAGCTATGCGTTTTATGCTATTGCCGATTGGCGCTATCTGATATTCATTACCGTCACAACCGTGGCGGTATATGTTGCGTCTATCGGATGCGAGCGGCTGAATAACGAACAAAAAAAGTACATATCCGACAATAAGGCAACACTAACCAAGGACGAGAAGAACGATTACAAAAGCAGAATGAAGCGCAAGCGCCGCTTGTGGCTCGTTGGCTGTCTTTTTGTAACTATAGGTATTCTTTCGGTTACTAAATACACGAATTTCGTTATTGACAATATCAACTCTGTTTTAAGCGGAACGGCTTCGCTTGAGAGAGTTGAGCTTATTGTCCCGATGGGAATTTCCTTTTATACGTTCCAGTCTGTCGGTTACGTTATCGACGTATACAGAGGAAAGCAGGAAGCTCAGCGCAATTTT
>JAZNCU010000063.1:0-22133 GCA_045587745.1 Eubacteriales bacterium
GGCTACGATCCGACTTATAGAGCGATTAGAGCGGATTAGGTCGAGATCGTAAACAAAGCTGTCCTGGTATGACGGGAAATAATTGTTGATATCGTGTACGGGAGAATAGGTATTGGAAATAAGCTGACCTGCCTCGGTAAAGGTCATAAGTCTTACAAATCCTTCGCCGTCACAGGTAATGTTATTGATAATGTTCTGAGGACCCTTTCCGAGCTCGGCATACTGATAGTCGGCAAGGATCTCAAGCACGTATCTGTCGGTTCCCTCAACCTGTCTGTATGTATCAACAGCTCCGGGATCGTGTCCGCAAAGCATCATTTTTACATTTTCGTTGGGGACAATTATTTCATCCCAGATCACTTGTGCGCGGTCACAGTAGGTTCCGTTCGAGTAAAGATACTCGTGTGTACAGAGAATAACGTTGCGGTCGGGATAAGACTGACATACGGCGTTTGCCCAGGCGATCAGATCGGGTTCGGTCTCCTTATAGTTGCCGATGTAAAGGAATACGAAGTCGTATACACCGATCGTCACGAGATCGTAGTGGTGCATATTGTTGTTGAGGCTACCGCCATACCAATCAAAATTCTCGTAGCGATCCTCACCGAAATAATCATAATAATACTCGTAGTTGCCGTCGGAATGGAATACGTCGTGGTTTCCGCTGACAACGCCGTTGGGAACACCTGCTTTGTCGAGAATGTCCTGCGCCTTGGAGGCGATACCGTACTCGTATCTTGCTATTTCTTCACCGGCGTTTGACTGGTCGATAAGGTCTCCTGTATGAACACAGTAGGCAATATTGCCGTTAATATACTGCTCTGCAGCGTATTCGTTGATTGTATAATAAAAATCGTGCAGGTCCTCAAAACGGGAGTAATATTGAGTGTCGGAGTTCCATAGCAAAGTATCGCTTCCGTTAGAAATAAGCTTGGGTACAGCGTTGATACGCACGCTGTTATTGTAGGAATAGGTATCGATATCAACGGTAAAGGTAACGCTGATACCGCTGGGGGTGGTGGCAAGCTCGTCCCAACGGGATTCGTTGTAGTTCCATGCTTTAAGAGCAATATCAACTCCGTTGCCCGTCTCGCCGGTGTAGGAAACCAAAAGATCATCATCGTGTCCCGATACGTTGACCACGAAGGACTGATACGGCACGGTGTTGCCTACCGCCTCGGTAATAAGCTCGTCCTTTTCGTCAAAGTCTACACGCACCTCATCGTCGTCACGAAGATGCCTCATATCAAAAGATCCAAGACGGTTGTGGTACATCTTCACGTCGGTAAGCAGATTGCCGCCGTAAATAGTTGCGCCGTCGGCATAGGAGGTCATAGTTACTACGTCGTTATCAAAATCAACCATCGCTTCGCAAAGCTTTTGATCAGCTACGTTAAAGACGAGTGCGGTTGTCGAAACGTTACCGACTGCATCGGTAGCCGTTACTATTGCAGAATGCTCACCGGCCTCAAGGGAGGAAGTGTTGATTTTGGAGACCTTTTTTCCGTCAAGAATAATAGAGGCAGTTGAGGCGCTAAGATCGTTGAGCTTGCAACCTATCTCATATCCCTTGGGTACATAAGAGCCTTGCTTGACCGAGAACTCAACAACAGGTGCAGTATTATCAATAATAACGTTCTTTGTGACAAGAAGCTCGTCATCTTTGTAAAACTCAACCTCGTATTTACCGTCGCTAAACTCGGTAGTAAGCACCGGGAACATTCCGGTGAAATCAGGAGTTTCAAAAATATAGTCGCAGCTGACAGGAACGTCGGGTGTGCTTCCGCCGTTGTTGGTGTCAGAATTCCAACCGTCGCCTATGCTCAGATTGCCGTAATAGTCAACACGGTTGATGTTGTAGCCTGCCTGACCGACAATAGGCATAAGCAGGTCAACGTACTTAGGAGCGGTAACGTTACCTAGTCCCTCAAACGAGCACGAAGCCACAACCATATCGTCGAGGTTTACAGATCCGTATACAGTTTTGTCATTGTAATGACCTTTGTTGGATGCATCAAGCCTTATCATAAGTCTGTTTTCGCTATCGCTGAGGAGAGAGGCATCAACTTCAATTACATTTTCACCGTTAACGAGTGCGCAAAGCTCAGCACCATTAAGAAAAACGGTGTTGTGCGTATAGTCGCATCCGTTGACATTAAGAATCACATTAAAGGAGAAATCTTTTGAAGTTGGGGAAAAGGTTTTGTCCCCGATCACTGCTTTATTCGCGCCATCACAGACAAACAGATAACTGCCCGATATTACCTCGGTGTCATCTGCCGAAACTACGAAGGGGAACGAGCATAAAAGCATAACAAAACACAGGCAAAATGATATAAATCTTTTCATCGTAAATCTCCTGAAGCACAATCATACTCTAATTAAAGTAATTATATAATATTTACAGTATAAAGTCAAGTGATTGACGTATTTTACACGAGTCAATACTCTGTTACAACAAAAGCGTGGGCATCAAACCCACGCTTGGCAACTATAGTATTTCCACACCTGAAATATGTTCAAACAGAATATTTGCACCCAGCAAAATCAGTATAACTCCGCCAACAACCTCGGCGCTTTTCTTGAATTTTTTGCCAAAATGCTTTCCGAGCAAAAACCCAAGCACCGAGAGCAAAAATGTGGTAGTGCAAATAACGGCGGCGGAAGCCAGTATGCCGAGCAAGCCTCCCCTGCTCAATATTTCCATGCCCGAAACCGAAAAAGCAATTCCTACCGCAAGCGCATCTATACTTGTGGCGACCGAAAACAAGAGCATTCTGCCAAAGGACATATCGTTACGACAGCAGCATTCATCGTCGTCCTTGCCGAAAAGCGTATCATATATCATTTTTCCGCCAATGACGGTAAGCAGCGCAAAGGCTATCCAATGATCAAATGCCTCGATATAATCAACAAATCCGTATGCAAGAAAATATCCGATAACGGGCATTGCACCCTGAGCAATTCCGAAAAACAAGCCAACTTTTATTGAATCCGAAACCTTAACACTTTTTGTTGTGAGTCCCCGGCATATTGCAACCGCAAAGGCATCCATTGAGAGGCTTATTGCATAAGCAAGCACCAAAACAATATTCATATACGACTATAACCTCTTTTCAAAATTGCCGGTAACATTTACACCGTTTTTAACCGAAATGAATGCATGAGGGTCAATGGCAGCAACGATTTTTTTGAGCTGTGTAAGCTCATACTTTGAAACTACAGTATAAAGTATACGGCTGTAATCACCCGTAAATGCGCCGTAGCCCTCCCAATATGAAACACCTCTTCGCATCTGCTTCATAATTGCATCCTGTATCTCAGTATCGTTGTGCTTTGATATGATCAAAACCTCACTCTGGATGTTCTGGGAGTGCATTCTGTCAAGAGCAATAGTAAAAATTCCCGCGAAAATCAGTGTATAGACTATAGTTGAAATCTTGCCCGTCACCGCAAAAGCCGCAAGATAAACGACTGTATTTATTGCGAGGCTGATTCGTCCGACACTGCCCTTGTTCTTGATAGACAGATACATACCGATAACATCAATTCCACCGCTGGAGCAGCCGTTACGAAGCATTATTCCGACACCAAATCCGGTTATAAGTCCGCCGACTATCGAACAGGCGAGCCTGTCAACGACAAGCTCGGTGGGAATCGGCAATACCGAAAGAAGCAGCGTGATCAGTCCTATGCAGCACAAGGTTTTTATAATAAATTGACGTCCTACTGTTTTGTAAGTAAAAATCAGCACGGGAATATTAAGAACCAATGAAATGATACCCGAGATGTCAAAGTTAAAATCTATACCGAAAAACTCTATCAAACCGGTTCGGACTATCTGTGCAATACCAAGAAGACCGCCGGTATAAAGCCCTGCGGGAACGATAAAATAGTTCATGGCGAAGCAGTAAATAAAGGCTCCGGCGACGACCATAAACATCTTTGAAATATCCGATGTTGAAATTTTTGTTTTCATAGCTGAATCCTACCGAAATTCCTTGGACTACGTTGAATACAATATATGGGTGAATAAATTGAAGCTACTAAAAAAATGTACGGCTGTGATATTGGCTGTATCGGGGTTGCTGATGCTGATGATCTCGGTTTTGCTTGGAAAAAACTATAAAACAGCCTGCAGAAATTATGCCGACACCGCTGTCAAAGCCGAAATAACAGTAAAGGTTAACGAAACAGTCAATAAATATATTGCAGAAAACAGCTTAAACTATAAGGACTTTGCAAGCGTTACAACCGATAACGAAGGAAAAATCAGCTCGGTAACGATAGACGGATTCAAAATGAGCCTGCTTGAAACCGAGCTTTCAAACCTTATATACGAATCTGTCGCAAGCGAGGAAGCGGAATACGGAATACCGCTGGGTAATGCGATAGGCTCCTATTATTTTTCGGGAAAGGGACCTAAAATACCCGTGCGTATAGTTCCGCTGACAGCGGTAGCCGCCAAGACCGAAAGCTCATTTATATCAGGCGGAATAAACCAGACGCTTCACCGTATTACCATGAAATTTTCGGTGACCGTTTCCTGTCTATCGCCTATGAACGAATGCCACTCGGTGATAACGGTATCGGTTACTGTAGCCGAAACGGTAATAACTGGAAGAGTACCGAATTTAATGTGGTCTTGAGCTTTTTGCAAGCTTTCTCGCACATTCAAACGAAATGATCGAAACGGCTGAGCAGGCAGGAAGTGAATAATGGCAATCACGAGGATAACGGATCTTGATTACAGTATCCGAAAGCTCGATGATTTCCTGCTTAATTCCCCTCTTTTCACCTCCGAAAACGAGGCATATCGGCCGTTTGAGCTCGGCACGGTATAAGTCCTTGGCATTTTCGGTCTTTGCAGTACAGGCGATGCTATAGCCTTTTGCGCGCAGGGCCCTGAGCGTGACCGCAATATCCTCACATTCACAAACAGTCATCCTTTCGGATGCGCCTGCAGAGGATCTGATAACAACGTCGCTTGCCGTAAAAAAGTTGCGCTTGGGGACGAGCACCGCATCGCATCCTGCGGCATAGAGCGAACGAAGCGAGTAAGCAAAGTTAAAAGGGTCCTCAATGCCGTCGAGCGCAGCTATGTAACCCTCGGGGAGGTCAAGAATCCTCTCCTCTGGTGTAAATATCCTCTCCCCTACCTCGGCGGCAATTCCTCCCGAGGTGTTTCCGCCGCAAAGCTCGTTAAATGCAGCGTCGTCAAGATACTCAATATCCAATCCTGCGCGAATAATTCCTTCATACTGACGTTTTTCGGGTACACGGAGCTCTGATCTCATTATTGAGTCATAGCGTGATTTTTCAAAAAACACTTTATAAATTTTTCGGCTTTTTGCCTCAATAACGCTTTTGACCGAGATAAAGCCTCCGATTACAATCTTATTCTCCAACTGCAGTAGCCCCCGTAACGATATTGAAAGACGGCACGTAATCGCCGCTTACCGCATTAGTGGTATAGCACATTGTAAGCACGTCGTCAAAACTCTTATCCGATATATAATCTGAGAGGGTTCCGCTATATTCAAGCGGATTAACGTAATAAACGGTGCTGTAGTGCGATGCGAGGAAGGGCATTATGGGAGGTACGCTGCTATCTCCGATAACCAGTATAGCTCCGCCCTCTGCGCTTGAGGTGACTGTATACGTTGCGGCATCCATTCCCAAAAACACATTATATGCGTTTGCAGAGGTCACCTCATTACCCGAAAGACGGTAGGAGGTGTAAATTATGCCGTTATCGTCAACGACAAGAGTGCAGTCAACTCCCGCATAGGGGTAGTAATATTCAAAGGCATCGGGATTATCTGCCATTTGCACGCTTCCCGTAGCGTTATAGAACGATCCGAGGTATCCCTCGATACTGCGTGTAATAAAAGATGAGCGTGAGTATGCGCTAATACCCTTTGCTTCGCAAAACTCGCAGTATGCGTAGTATGCCGCAAGGGGTGTCCAGTTATTATCTGTGCGGAAGAAGATATACTGACCGTCATCATATCTGCGTTCAAGCTTACCGATTATCGGGATATCCTTGATGCGCTCGTTAAGCTTTTTCTCGATAACGCTAACAAAAGCAGTCTGGCTGGCGTTGTAAAAGTTATCCGCAACGTAGATCTCCTGCGGTATATCGATAAACGTAGAATGAACAGGTGCAAGCATATTGAAGATGTTTACGTTCTCGGGAAGAAGCTCTGCAAGCGAGTTCAATGAGTTAACATACCTGTCCATAGCAGTGTTTTTATAGTTAAACTGCACGAGACCCGTATCATTGTATACGTAGGTATATCCGTATCGGTTGATTATCCATCCGTGGAACAGCTCCTCTTCCTCATCCTGCGATACATCCTCGGAGACCTCGTCACTTACGTCAGCGATAACATCCGAAATCTCTTCCGAAACCTCGTCGGACACATCCTCATCGGAAACAGGCTCCGAGCCCACGTCCGATACTGTAACACTTGGATCGCTATCGGTAATATCAACAATACTGCTATCGGTATCTGAAATGTCTGAAGGCGATTTATTATCGTTCAGAGCAATAAACGTCATTGCGATCATAGTACCGAGAAGAATCACCGTAACTATAACAATTACTGCGGTCAGAAACGCTGACCTTCTTTTTGCTGTTTTCATTCATAATCCTCCAAAACCGTTTATGTAAGGATTGACGATTTAATATGCGTTTATTCAAACAAGGGACTCCGTTTATGAAGTCCCTTGACTTTAGTCATAACCGACAAACGCTCAGCTTAAAATATCGTCCGTAAAATCGTCACCGCCGTCGGTACTGTCGGGCTCGGAAAGGACATTCTCGCCGTCATTTATTTCATGAGCCTCTGATTGCTCGTCGCTGTCGGATTTTGCTTTTTCCTTCTCTTCGAGCTCAAGTCTGCGTTTTTCGTTCTCTTGTGCATTTTCGGACTTTTTGCGCTCGGTAACGGCATCCAGCATCTCAAAGGTAACGCCTTCCGCAAAGCAAAGCTCAAACTGCTCGGCATCCATTACCTCATTTTTAACGAGATACTCACCGATGAACTTGATTTTGTCAATGTTTTTGTTGAGAATCTCGAGAGCCCTGTTATAGCAAGAGATAACGGTATCGTATATTTCCTTGTCGATAAGAGCCGCAACCTCCTCGGAATAGTTTTTGCTGCTGCTGAAATCTCTGCCGAGAAACACCTCATTATTGCTGCCGCCGTACACAATGGGGCCGAGCTTGTCGCTCATACCAAGCTTTGTGATCATGGTACGGGCGAGGTCTGTTGCGCGCTCCATATCGTTGGAGGCACCGCCCGAAATATCGGAGAGCATAATCTGCTCTGCGGCTCTGCCGCCGAGAAGCATACAGATCTTATCGAGGATCTCGTTCTTGTATATATTCAATTTTTCATTCTCGGGAAGCGCAAGCGTGTAGCCGAGCGCTCTGCCGCTGGGAATTACCGAAATTTGATGAACCGAATCAAGTGAATCGAGCTCACGGCTGATAATAGCGTGACCTGCCTCGTGATATGCGGTTTTAAGCTTTTCATCCTCGTCGATAACACGTGATTTTTTCTGGGGTCCGACGATTATTTTAATTGTTGCTTCCTCAATGTCATCGGCATTTATAACGGTTTTCTTTTTGCGTGCCGCAAGGAGCGCTGCCTCGTTGAGAAGATTTGCGAGATCAGCACCCGAAAAACCTGCAGTGGACTTTGCAACGGTAGCAAGGCTGACGTCACTGCCGAGAGGCTTGCCTCTGGAGTGAACTTTAAGGATCTCTTCCCTGCCTTTGATATCAGGAAGGTTAACCGTAACCTGTCTGTCAAAGCGTCCGGGGCGCAGCAGTGCGGGATCAAGTATATCGGGACGGTTTGTTGCGGCAATAACGATAACACCGTCATTCACGCCGAATCCGTCCATTTCAACAAGTAACTGGTTGAGAGTCTGCTCGCGCTCATCGTGTCCGCCGCCGAGACCTGCTCCTCTGTGCCGGCCGACTGCATCGATCTCATCGATAAATATAATACAGGGCGCCGTCTTTTTGGCATTCTCAAAAAGATCACGTACACGTGATGCGCCGACACCTACGTACATTTCAACGAAATCCGAGCCCGAAATTGAGTAAAAGGGAACACCGCTCTCGCCTGCAACGGCCTTTGCAAGGAGGGTTTTACCTGTGCCCGGAGGGCCTACGAGAAGCACGCCCTTGGGGATACGTGCGCCGAGTCTGGAAAACTTATCGGGGCTTTTAAGGAATTCAACAACCTCCTCAAGCTCCTCCTTTTCTTCATCTGCTCCGGCAACGTCGTTAAAATAAACCTTGACCTTTTCGTCACTTCCGAGCTTGGTTCTTGCACGGGAAAACGAGTTCATCCTGCCAATGCCGCCGCCGCTTCCGTTCTTGGAGGAACGGGAAATGAACAGCCACCACATTACGCCAAAGAAAACAAGTATCAGCAGATAAGGAAGGAGCTGAACCCACCACGATATCTGTTCAATCGGCTCGTAATTATATTCAGTAAGAGTTCCGTTTGCGGTCTGCTCAAATATTGTCTCGTTAAGGTCCTCATAAAAAATGGTGGCGCTTGCGAGCTCATGAACATACTGGAAGCCGTCATCGGTTGCCTCTGTATCCGAGAGAAACAGCATATTATCGTTAGCAAGATAAAACTGTCTGATCTCGTTGTTCTGGAACTTTAGTATAACTTGGCTGTAGTTTATCTCGGAGCTTGTTGAACTGTTACCAAGCAAAAAGTTTCCGAGAACGATGATAACCAAAGCAAAAGCAATATAAAAGAATATCAGCTTGCCGTTACCTTTTTTCATTGGGCATCCACCCACCTTTCTTTGTCAATGCGGTTTAACACCGTTGTAATAATCATATCACCGTTCTTTTGTGTAAAAGCACGGTCGCTGACCGCCACAAACGGTATGTATACAATTCCCTCGTCATCGCATATCACGGGAATGATACTGCGAAGCTCGGCAGGAACCTTTTTGTCACAAAACAGCTTCTTAACGCTTTTGTTTACGCCGAGAACGGTAATTCTGTCGCCCTCCTGCCTTGAACGGGCATACAGCATCCCATATATACTATCAGATGATAATTTAGTAGATGTGTAGATTTTGTTAATTATTGTATCGGAATGTGAGTCTTCTGCAATAAATATACTCGTTTCACCGTCAAAAAGAGTATTCTCGCCGAGATTCAGTGAATATACATCCTCGCTGTTAAAACGCACGAGCTTTTTTTGAAAATAAACGTGACCGTTATCAATTATCGCCTCGTCGGTTTTGTTAATCGAGACGGTCAGGCGCATATTCTTTTTTAGTGCCGTGCGGATGTCCATCAAAGAGGTATGTGACAGGATATTACCCGAAAAATCTTTATACTTCCTTAAAATCACACGGTCCGAGAGAGCCACGTGAATCGACCTCAGATCGCTGTCGAGAAAGCTATCGATAATTCCATCGAAATAATCCCTGTCGTTGCGAGCGCTGACGGCAAATCGGTTAAGCGCCTCCGAAACACGCGGATTAAGCTCACGAAGCATAGGAAGGACGTTAAGCCTTATATAATTCCTCGTGCAATCAGGAATAAAATTAGTGCTGTCGTTAACGTATTCACATCGAGCGGCTTCAAGATAATCCTCGATCTCGCTGCGCATCACCGTTAAGAAAGGGCGAAGAATGTCGCCACGGCGAGGTGGAATAGCTGATGCCCCGTTCCCTGCCGATCCGCGAATAAGGTTTATTAGAAGTGTTTCGGCGTTATCGTCAAGAGTGTGGGCAGTTGTACAGTAAGATATTCCGTTTTCGGAAAGAACTTTTTGGAAAAATGCGTATCTGCACTCCCGTGCCGCTTGCTCGATTGACATACCGTTGTTTGCGGCGAGAGCAGGAATGTCCTCACTGCCGATGAAAAGCGGAATATTTAGGCTTTTACATAGCGATACGCAAAAGCTCTCGTCCCTGTCAGCCTCAACGCCGCGTATACGGTGATTGAAATGGCAGGCGTACACAGTCAGGCCCAATTCGGGCGCAAGTTCGTTGATTGCCGTAAGCAAGGCAACAGAATCCGCCCCGCCCGACAGACACACACAAACACCGCAGTTGCGCACGTCGGGCGCAACTACGGTAAAAAAATCACGTGTTTTTGAAACGACGCTATGCATCGGGCTCGTTTCCTCCGACAAACTGCTCGTCTATACTCATAAATTTGAAATACTTTCCGATCCAGGCAATATTTACATCTCCCGTGCTGCCGTGACGGTTCTTTGCCACTTTACAAAGAGCCGATACGTACTCCGAGGAGACAGCCGGTGCTTCGTCCGCCTTTTTGTCATCCTTGTAATAATCATCACGGTAGAGAAAAAGAACGATATCCGCATCCTGCTCGATAGCGCCCGAATCACGCAGATCCGAGAGCATGGGCTGCTTTTTTTGACGGTCCTCAGCCGCACGTGCAAGCTGCGAGCAAAGAATAATGGGAATACCGAACTCTTTTGCAATGAGCTTGAGAGAACGGGTTATGGATGCAATTTCAAGCACACGGTTATCGGTACGTATATCGGCATTCATAAGCTGCAGATAGTCGATTACGATAAGTCCGAGGTCGTCAATACGGCGAAGCTTTGCTTTGATGGATGTAGGCGTAGAGTCGGTACTGTCATCAATCAGAATATTGGTGTCGGAGAGGACGCTGGCCGCCTCCGAGATCCTTTTCCAATCATCGGGCGACAGCTTTCCCGTACGCATTGTATTGCTGTCTACGAGAGCCTCACAGGAGAGCATGCGTGATACGATCTGCTCGGCAGACATCTCAAGCGAGAAAATCGCAACCTTCTTTTTGCTTGATTTTGCTACGTTGACAGCGATATTCATTGCAAAGCTCGTCTTACCCATACCGGGACGGCCGCCGAGGACGACAAGATCACCCTTGCCCATACCGACGAGTACTTTGTCAAGCACATCAAATTTAGTGGGCAGACCTGCAAGCGCCTTGGGGTCGTCGTGTAAAAGCTTGAGTGTTTTAAGATGCTCAAAAATTACGTCCTTTATATGCGAAAAGCCCTCGCGGTACTTATCCTGTGAGATTTCATATATTTTTTGCTCGGCGTAGTTGACTGTATCGGAAACCTCTCCCTTTTCGCTGTATGCAAGATCGGAAATATCACGGGATGCATCTATAAGTGAGCGAAGAACCGATTTGTCTCGAACGATTTTTGTATACTCGTCAATGTTGCCGGCATCTGCGGCAAAATCAACGAGCAGCTTGATATATTTTGCGGCATCACCCTCGGTATACGTGCCGAGCTGAGTAAGCGAGTCGATAAGCGTTACGGGATCGATAATCTGACCCTTTGCGAACATACTGCGCATAGCGGAAAATATCTGCTTATGCTGCTCGAGATAAAAATCCTCGGGCTTGAGTGCAGCAACGTCGGCAAAACGCTCGGAATCAATTATAACCGTACCGAGAATAGCCTGCTCTGCTTCAAGTGAAAACGGCATTCTTTTAATGGATTCAAAATCGGACATAATACACCGCCCAAAAATAAACTATGCCTGTACCGAAAGCTTAAGCTCAGCGCTGATGCCCTGGAAAAGCTTGATTTTGCAGGTATACTCCCCTGCTGTTTTAATTGTTTCCGAAATGGATATTGCACGCTTGTCAATCGAAATGCCAAAATCCGAAAGCAGCTTGTCGCTGACATCCTTGTTAGTGACAGAGCTGTAAAGCCTTCCATCAGCACCGCCGGTAGTCTTGAATATGACAACCTTGTCGGCGAGAGCGGCTTTTAGCTCTTCGGCCTTTTGCTTTTCAACCGCAAGGTGATATGCCTCGGCTTCCTTTTTATTTTCTATCTGTTTGAGCGCAGCTGCATCGGCAGGCTTTGCGAGGTTGCGAGGGAACAAAAAGTTCCTTGCATATCCGTCGGATGCGTTGATAAGCTCGCCTTTTTTGCCCTGGCCCCTTACGTCTGCGAGAAGTATGACTTTCATATTAAATGACTCCTTTCAAAATATGGAGTTTAATCCTTCAGATATTCATCTATTGCTGCCTTAACGAGAGAAACAGCGGTAGGAATATTCGAGCAAAAAACACCGTTTTTGTCCTTTATACGTGCGCCGGCGGACTGAAAATGTCCTCCTCCTCCGAGCTTTGCGGCGATGCTTATAACGTTAACGCTTCCGTCACTGCGTGCCGAGAGGAAAACTCCGTCGTTCATAAGATAAATTACAAGAGAAGCCGCAATTCCCTCAATGCTAACAAGCCTGTCAGCCGCCTTGGATGCCGAGATCTTGTTTTCGGGAGCAGGCTCATTTTCACAAATGCCGATAATAAACCTGTCGTTGTAAATCTCCATATTGCGCTCAATGCTGTTGACAGTCATAAACTGATCGATGTCAGACCTGAACAGAGATTGTGCGGTGCTGAAATCGGCACCGGCGTTCTTGAGGAATATGCAGGCAGAATAGGTCCTGGTACCTGTATCGTGATAGAAGAACTGGGTATCGAGAAGAATACCCGCAAGCATTGCAAGAGCCTCCTCGTGACGGAGCGATTCGGCTCCGGTCGAAAGCTCAAGTATCTCGCACACAAGCTCACATGCACTCGATGCAGTAGGATCGATATGTCTGGGCTTGAGCACCTGAGGTCCGAGGTCGCCGACGATCGAATGGTGGTCAATTACAATAACTCGTGACGCCTTTTCGTAAATATCACGTGATGCAAACTGCTCGGGATTGGAGGCATCGGTGATGATTACAAGAGTATCCTCGGGCGACAGCAGATTTTGGGCATAGGAAGCATCGATAAACATATCGGAATACTCGGGGAAATTCTTAATCAATGAGAATATTTTGGATATGTTTTTATCGTTTTTATCGGCAATTATCTTGACGTCAACGCCGAATGAGGCCACAAGTCTTGATATACCGATATTTGAAGCAATTGAATCGAAATCGGGATTATGATGACCCATAACGATTACGTTTTTGCTCCTGGGAATCTCATACGACAAAAGCTCGAGACAGCGTCTGGCGTGGGTTTTGGTCTGACGTTGAGCCGCTTTGCTTCTTCCGCCGTAGGTGTCCTCTTCAACTCCTACCTTAACTACTGCAACCGCACCGCCGCGCTGTAGCGCTGACATCAGTGCCGCATAGGCCGATTTTTTCTTATCCTCAAGCGTACCGACCGAGTCGGATACTCCAATAGATATTGTAATGGGCATAGGAGAAAATTTGAGTGACTCCTCAACAACCCTGTCGATTATATCGAACTTACTGTTCAAAAGCTCGGGCATGTATCTGTTCTCGAACAGGAGCGTGTACTTGTCACGGTCATACTCGGTAAGAATTCCGTTAACGTTATCCGCCCATTGGGTAAGGAGTGCGTTAACAATAGACGATCCGTAATGGCGTCCGCCTGCGTCATCCTGCGCGACATCGGCATTATTGTCAATTACGATATAGGCAAAGCGAACTTCTTTGTCCGAAATCTGTTGCTCGAGCCGTTTTTGCTCGTTAAGCGAGTACATAACCGCACCGTAAAGCTCGGTGTTGCCTTGATCGAGCCGGAAAACCTTAACACCGTAAAAATCACCGTTGACATTGACTTCAATACGATCGGAATAGCGTTCGTACTCTGTCTTTAGCTTTGCGTAAGTAAGAGCGCCGTATGACGTTTTGGCGTTTCCGGACACCGTTTTTGCTTGCTTGAGACTGTCGGTATTCGCGCTTTCGAAAAGAAAGTATTTATCCTCCGACAGTTTGCCGAACTCATCGTTACTCCAAACTATTTGGTCATTGGACTTTATAATAAAAACAGGAGAATCAAGGTCGGTCAAAAGTTGCGTAATAGGATGAGCAAAAGAGTTCTTTTCGAAACGCTTTCTTCGTTTCGTACGGGATATCTGTGTGAATGCAATAAGAAAGATGATATAAAGAATTGTTCCCGCAAGTGAGATATATCCAATCTTTGCTTGTACGGACAGAGCAATAACCGAAAGTAACGCCATTACAAATACGGCAACAAACTCACTGATATATATGCCAAGTATTTTGTTATGCCTTTTCGGCTTTGAAGTTTTCTTCATAAATTACCTCCGTTCAGATTACGGGCAAATATTATATCACATTTACATTGCTTTGTCAATCAATGAGTGTTTGCTGGGTGATCTCGGGGTCAACGTCCTCAAAGATCACTCCCGACGCCGGGAGCTTTGATTTGCGATAACGGGATTCCTTGAGCAGAATCCGAACCGTGGGATCATACTCCTCTACCGATACTATCTTCCTGCCTTTTTTAAGTGTAAACACGGTACCGCCTGAAGAAGTACGGGTTGTTTTTTCGACTATCTGTTTGCCTTTAATCAGCAACGCTCTGTCATCATCGGATTTGATGAGGTACTCGGTTTTATCCTTAAGCACGAATACCGCCACTGCGCAGGAATCGCCGTAAAATGCCTTTGTCAGCTTTTTACGGTTGGTTTTGGTTGCGTAAGCATCCAAAGGAAGCGAAACCGCCTTGCCGTTTTCAAAGAAGATGAGCACCCTGCCCTTATAATCCGACGTAACTAAGGCAGAAACAACTCTTTCGTCGCTGTCGAACCTGAGCTTTGCGGGGATAAAATCACCGAGAGCACTCGCCTTGTTGTCATCAAAGTCGTTAAGCCGCGCCTTGTAGACCTGTGCATTGGTGGTAAAGAACAGAATATGGTCACTGTTATCGGTTTCAAAGCTGATGCGAAGCGAGTCGTTTTCTTTGAACTTCTGTACGTCATTACCGCGCAGAGATGCAGGTGTACATTTTTTGAAATAACCCTCCATACTAAGGAATGCGCTGCAGGGATAGCTCTCAACAGCAGGCTCGTCCTCGACGGTGGAAATGGTATCGTCCGAAATAATATAGGTCTTTCGCGGCATACCGTATTTTGCGGAAATCTCCGCAAGCTGTTTAATTATGCGCTTTTTTATCTTTTTGTCGCTTGCAATTAGGCTTTTCAGCTCTTCAATATCCTTCTCGAGCTGCTCGATTTCTTCAATGCGCTTGATGATATACTGCTTGTTAAGATAACGGAGCTTGATATCCGCAACAAACTCGGCTTGCGGCTCATCAATTCTGAAGCCCTTCATCAGGTTGGGCACGACCTCGGCATCGTTTTCGGTTTTGCGGATAATCTCAATAGCCTTGTCGATATCGAGAAGTATCTCACGGAGACCGTAAAGGAGATGGAGCTTATCGCTCTTTTTTCCAAGGTCATAGGTGTATACCCTGCGCAAACACTCTACACGGAAGGCACACCACTCCTCAAGTATCTCAACAATACCCAATACTCTCGGAACACCGCCGACGAGTATATTGAAGTTACACGAGAAATCATCCTCAAGCGGAGTTGATTTGAAAAGCCTTCGCATAAGCTTTTCGGGGTCGGTTCCCCTCTTGAGGTCGATTGCCATTTTGAGACCATTGATATCAATCTCGTCACGTACGTCCGAAATCTCTTTGATTTTTCCTGCTTTGACGAGAGCAATTATAGAATCACGGATTTTTTCGAGAGTAGTTGTATAAGGAATCTGTACTACGTCAATACAGTTAGAGGACTTGTCATATACGTATTTTGAACGTACCTTGAATGAGCCTCTGCCTGTTTCGTAGATATCGCGCATCTTGTCACGGTTGTAAATCAGAAGTCCTCCGGTAGAAAAATCGGGCGCCTTGAGTATGTCAAGGATCTCATCTGTCGTGATATTTTCATTCTCAAGATATGCGGTAGTAGCTTCGCACACCTCGCGAAGATTAAAGGAGCAAATAGTACTGGTCATACCTACAGCAATACCGTTGTTAGGAGATACGAGTATATTGGGAAAGGTTGTGGGCAGGACTACGGGCTCGGTGGTGGTGCTGTCATAATTGTCGACAAAATCAACGGCATCCCTGTCAATTCCGTCAAAAATCTCTTCGCTGATTTTAGCGAGCTTACACTCGGTATATCTGGAGGCCGCATATGCGGTGTCGGAATACTGCTTGCCAAAGCTTCCCTTTGAGTGAATAAAGGGATGCAGCAGGCTTTCCTTGCCGGTTGTGAGACGCACAAGCGTCTCGTATATTGCCGCATCGCCGTGAGGGTTTAGCATCATTGTCTGACCAACGACCTTAGCAGATTTCTGAGTCGGTCCGTTCAACAGCCCCATTTTGTACATAGTGTAAAGCAGCTTGCGATGCGACGGCTTAAATCCGTCGATCTCCGGTATAGCACGAGAGACGATAACGCTCATCGCATACGGCATATAGTTGCTTTCAAGCACGTGAGTTATGCCAACGTCAACTGCCTCGGCGAATATTTCGGGCTCGACGGGAGTCTTTTTCTTTTTAGCCATGATTCACCTCATCAATAATCGGCAAGATCAAGATACTTTGCGCCGTTAGCCGAAATAAACTCTTTTCTGCCGCTCAGGTTATCGCCGAGCAGTATATCAAACATTTCGGCAGTTCTTGCGGCATCATCGGGAGATATGCGCAAAAGCTTTCTTGTCGCAGGATGCATAGTTGTCCTGCTCATCATGTCGGCATCGTTCTCGCCCAGGCCCTTGGAGCGCTGAATGGTATACCTCTTGTCCCCTATCTTGGAAAGAATTTTAGCCTTTTCGGGCTCGCTGTATGCAAAATAGGTATCTTTTCCGCAGGTGATCTCATAAAGCGGTGTTTCGGCAATATAGATCCTGCCCTCGTTGATAAGTGTCGGGAGCAGGCGGGAGAACATTGTCAGAATAAGCGTTCTTATCTGGTAACCGTCCTCGTCGGCATCGGTACATATGATGATTTTATCCCATCTGAGATTATCAAGATCAAAGGTTCCGATAGCCTTATTGTTCTTTGGAGCTTTAAGCTCCATTCCACAGCCGATTACCTTGATAAGGTCGAGAATGATATCGCTCTTCATAATGCGCTCAAAGCTTGCTTTGAGGCAGTTGAGTGTTTTACCGCGTACGGGAATAATGGCCTGAAATTCGGCATTCCTTGCAAGCTTACAGCTTGTAAGTGCGGAATCACCCTCAACGATATAAAGCTCACATTTTGAAGGATCACGCAGTCTGCAGGCGACAAATTTTTCAACTGTGTTGTTGATATCGAGATTTGCCGTCAGCTTCTTCTTTTGACTCGTACGCATCGATTCGGCAGATTCTCTTGCCCGTTTATTGACAAGAATCTGCGCGCAGATCTTCTCGGCATCCTCGGGATGCTCGGCAAAATATGCCTCAAGCGACTGCTTGAAGAAATCGGTCATTGCGTCCGCAATAAACACGTTTGTGATCGCCTTTTTAGTCTGGTTGGCATATGATGTCTGGGTTGAGAATGAGTTCACTACGACAACCAGTGACTCCTGAACGTCCTGAAACGTTATTTTGTTCTTGGTTGCCTCGTTACCCTTATACTTGTTATTGTTTTTACAATATTTATCTATTGCATAGACAAAAGCTGCTCGGGTAGCCTTATCGGGTGAACCGCCCTGCTCAAGATACGAGGAATTATGATAATACTCTATAAGATTTACATCATTGGAAAAACAGAACGCAAACTGCATTCTGAGCTTGTACTCGCTCCTATCTGCGCTGTCACGTCCCACTCTCTCGGCGCTGTACTCCCCAATCGATGAAAGTGCAAGTCCTGCGGTTACCTCGTTAATATAATCGATAATTCCGTTCTCATAGCAAAACTCATCCGTGGTAAACGTTCCGTCGGGATTCTGCCATTTAAGCGCAAGAACAAGACCGGCATTTACTACGGCCTGCTTTTTCATCGTCGTGCGGAAATAATCGTGAGGAATTGCGATATCGGTAAATACCTCGGAATCGCTTTTCCAACGGACAACGGTACCCGTTTTATTCTTGGGGCACTCGGTCTTTTCAAGAGGAATATCAAGCTCGCCCTTGCGGAAGGAAATAGTATACTTTGTGCCCCTTTGATAAGAAATAACGTTCATAAACTCGGAGGCATACTGCGTTGCACAGGCACCGAGTCCGTTAAGACCGAGTGCATACTCGTATACACCGCCGTCGTTGTTGTTGTATTTTCCGCCGGCATAAAGCTCGCAGTAGACGAGCTCCCAGTTATAGCGTTGCTCCTTTTCATTCCAATCGAGAGGTACGCCGCGTCCGAAATCCTCAACCTCGATAACACGGTCATTGTACACAGTTACGTTGATGCGTGTTCCGTATCCTTCTCTGTACTCGTCTATAGAATTGGAAAGAATTTCAAAAAAGGAGTGCTGGCATCCGTCAATTCCGTCCGAGCCGAAAATTACGGCTGGGCGTTTACGCACGCGCTCGGCACCCTTGAGCGCCGAGATTGTTTGGTTGTCATACTCGTTTGTTTTTTTAGCCATAAACAGCTCCTACTTTACAGAATAGAAACCGACCTTTCGGTAAACCTTGCGAAGTGTCTTGTTTGCGGTATAGGATGCCTTCTCTGCACCCTCGATAAGGATCTTATTGAGGTAATCCTTATCCGCCATATATTTTTTGTATTCTGCCTGAAGCTTATCAAGACAGTCGGCAACGGTCTCGCCGACGGCAAGCTTAAAGTCGCCGTAGCCTTTTCCGTCAAATTCACGCTCTATCTCGTCAAAGCTTTTACCGGTGATTGCGGCGTAAATACCCATAAGGTTGTTTATGCCGTCCTTGCCCTCGCCGTATTTAACCTCACAGCCGGAATCGGTGACTGCTCTCTTGATCTTCTTAATAACCACGTCACGGCTGTCAAGCAGAAACACACTCCCGTCGCCGGGATCAGATTTGGACATTTTTGAGGTAGGATCGGAAAGAGACATTATCTTCGTACCGATTTTGGGGATATAAGGCTCGGGAATCTTAAAGGTATCTGAATAAACGCCGTTGAACCTGTTTGCAATATCACGTGTAATCTCGATATGCTGTTTTTGATCCTGTCCTACCGGAACCAAATCGGGCTGATAAAGTAGTATATCAGCCGCCATAAGCACGGGATAGGTAAAAAGACCGGCGTTGATATTATCGGAATGCTTTGCGGATTTGTCCTTGAACTGAGTCATTCTCGAAAGCTCACCGAACATAGTGTAACAGTTTAGTACCCACGCAAGCTCCGCATGTGCGGGTACGTGGCTCTGAAGAAACAGTGTGTTTTTGTTGGGATCTATACCGGCAGCAAGGTAAAGCGACAGAGTTTTTAGGCATGCCTGTCTCAGCTCGGCAGGTATTTGACGAACCGTAATTGCGTGAAGATCTACAACGCAAAAATAGCAATCGTAATCATACTGCATATCCACCCAGTTTCGAAGTGCACCGAGGTAGTTGCCGATCGTAAGTGTGCCCGAGGGCTGTATGCCCGAAAGAATGGTCTTTTTAGTAATATTATTGTCCATATTCATTCTCCTGCTCAAAGTACTTGTGCGAGGCGTTTTACGCCCTCGACGATCTGCTCGTCAGACGGTGTGGAATAGTTGAGTCTTACCGAATCGGAGGGACCGCCCTGTATGGGGTTAAAGCTCGAGCCCGTAACCACCGCAACCTTGTTTGAAAGGCATTTTTTTGCAATTTCGTTACCGTCACCGCCCTTGACCGTAAGCCAGATAAACAGTCCGCCATCAGGGCGGGTATAAACTGCCTTGTCACCCACCTGCCTGTCGAGCTCGGTGAGCATCAGTGTGCATTTATCACGGTAGAGCGATCGGCAGTACTCGATATGCTCGTCAAGTCCGTAGGTAGATATAAATTTAGATGCGAGCATCTGGAAGAACTGATTGGTGTGAACGTCGTTTACCTGCTTTACAACAACTATCTTTTGGATAAGCTCTTTTGCGCCGCATATAAATCCGATACGCATACCTGCCGACAGAATTTTTGAAAACGACGAGCAGTACAGCACGTTACCCGTTGTATCAAGGCTCTTGATGGTAGGAACCTCCTCACCCGAGAAACGAAGCTCGCCGTATGGGTTATCCTCAAGCACGAGAACGTTATATTTTTTTGCAAGCTCAATAATCGCCTTGCGCTTTTCGAGAGAGGTTGTGATTCCCGAAGGATTCTGGAACGTAGGAATAACGTAAATTATTTTGGTATTCGGATGAGCCTTTAATGCGGACTCAAGCTTTTCGATATTTATACCGTCGTGCTCAACGTCAACGCCGACAAGATTTGCTCCGAAGGAACGGAAGGAATTGAGTGCACCGATAAAACTGGGATTTTCGCAAATAACGGTGTCGCCCTCGTTGACGAGTACTTTTGTGCAAAGGTCTATTCCCTGCTGTCCGCCGGTAGTAATGATGACCTCGTCGTCATCGGTGCCTGTGTTAAAACGTGATTTAAGTCTTTCCCTGACCTGTGCACGGAGAATGGGATAGCCCTCGGTGATGCCGTATTGAAGCGACTCGGATGCAGAGGTAAGAAATATCTCCTCGGCAATATTACGCATCTTTTCAACGGGAAAAGACAGCGGTGAGGGATTGCCTGCCGCAAAGGAAATTACACTCGGGTCGGTGAGCGACTTGAAAATCTCACGGATGGCCGAAGGCTTCATATCGCTGACTTTATTTGAAAACTTAAATTCCATAGCATAGTACTCCACGTTAATATCAAGATATTGTATTATAACACACAAAAACCACTATTTCAATACAAATTTTATATAATTTACCATTTACAAATCGAAATGAATGGTGTATAATAGAACGGACTAAAAAAATGAGGTGGTAAAATTATGGAAAACAAGATTCTCGTTGAGACAAGTGCACGTCATGTTCATCTCTCACAGGCAGACCTTGAGATACTTCTCGGAAAGGGTGCTGAGCTCACAGTTAAAAAGATGCTTTCCCAGCCCGGACAGTATGCAAGCAATGAGCGTATTAACCTTGTAGGCCCCAAGGGTGCAATCAACAACGTACTTATTCTCGGACCTGTCAGACCTGCTACTCAGGTTGAGGTTTCGCTTACCGATGCGAGAGCGCTCGGTATCAGCGTTCCCGTTCGTGAGTCCGGCGATATCAAGGGCAGTGCCGGTCTTAAGCTCGTTGGCCCCGCAGGCGAGGTCGAGATTTCCGAGGGCGCTATTGCTGCTAAAAGACACCTTCATCTCGATGTCGAGACCGCAAAAGCTCTCGGACTTGAGGACAAGCAGATTGTTTCTACCAAAATCTGCACCGATGGCAGAAGCCTTACCTTTGGCGACGTAGTTGTCCGCGTCAGTGAGAAGTTTGCTCCCGCTATGCACATCGATACCGATGAGTCCAACGCTGCAGGCTGCTTCGGCGAGGTATATGCCGAGATAATCAAATAAAACAAAAATATATATTCTCGAAAGGAATCAAACCATGCTTCATTATTCAAAAGAAGTTGAACACATGTGTGTTGTGGCCAAAGGCCCTCACCACGGACCTGCTCCCATTCCCGAGGAAGGAAGATGGGTACAGGCGAAAGAAATCAAGGATATTTCCGCTTACACTCACGGCGTGGGCTGGTGTGCACCCCAGCAGGGCGCCTGCAAACTCTCCCTCAACGTAAAAGAGGGCATCATTGAGGAGGCTCTTGTTGAGACCATCGGTTGCTCGGGTATGACCCACTCCGCAGCTATGGCAGCCGAGATTCTTCCCGGAAAAACCCTTCTTGAGGCACTTAACACCGACCTCGTTTGCGATGCTATCAACACCGCAATGAGAGAGCTCTTCCTTCAGATCGTTTATGGTCGCTCGCAGTCTGCATTCTCCGAGGACGGTCTTGTGATCGGCGCAGGTATGGAAGACCTCGGCAAAGGCGCACGTAGCATGGTTGGTACCATGTACGGCACTAAGGACAAAGGCGTTCGTTACCTCGAGATGACCGAGGGCTACTGCACCAGAATGGCACTCGACGCTAACAACGAGGTTATCGGCTATGAGTTCGTTTCGCTCGGCAAGATGACCGACTTTATGAAAAAAGGTATGGAACCCAACGAGGCTTATGCTAAGTCGATCGGTACCTACGGTCGCTTCAACGATGCAGTTCGCTACATCGACCCCCGTGTTGACTAATAAGAAGGAGGAAATTAATAATGGCACAGTTTGAAGGTTACGAAAGACGCGAGGCGAAGATCCTCGGCGTACTGAAAGAGTATGGCATTT
>JAZNCU010000064.1:0-5193 GCA_045587745.1 Eubacteriales bacterium
GGTAAAAACGACCAAAAGTAATGTTATTTTGTTTTACTTTGCATGACGATAGTCAACACTATTGATATAACAAAAGAAAAGCCAAGATACAATAAGAACGGCAAATCCATAATTTTTTCCAAAAAAGAATTGAAGCCGTCAAATACGCAATCAATAGTAACTGCTATTACATTGCAGAGACAAAATCCGACGAACAGTATTCCAAAAAATTCAAGGAACAAAACGAATAGACCTAACCGTTTCTTATGTTTCTCGTTTTTCATTTGTTCTCCTTTGCTGTCTTGCAGGAAGCAATCAAAAGCCTACGAATATTACCGCAAAGTTTCTCCACATATTGATATGTAGCTGTATCTATTCTCTTGGTTTCACACATCAATTTCAACCAATAACTAGTTTCATTTGATTCTTTCAATGCGATTTCCAACTTCGCAACAAAGTCTTTCTTGCTCTGTGCATACTGCGCTTCGTGGATATTTGCAAGTCGGAGGCCAAGCGGTCTTAGGAAGACAATTTCATCACACAACTCCTTGGCTCACAGAACGACATGGCTACGATCCGACTTACCGATCAGCTTGCAAGAGCCGGCACTTCCGTTGGGGCAAATATCCACGAAGCGCAGTATGCACAGAGCAAGAAAGACTTTGTTGCGAAGTTGGAAATCGCTTTGAAAGAATCCAACGAAACCAGCTATTGGCTGAAACTGATGTGTGAAACCAAGAGAATAGATACGGCTACATATCAATACACCGAAAAGCTTTGTGGTAACATTCGTAGGCTTTTAATTGCTTCCTGCAAAACCGCAAAGGAGAACACAAAATGATATACATATATTTTGCGGACAAATGGAAACGCATGATTGTGTTTGAAATTGTGAGAGTTCAAATTCATACGCAAAAAGGAGATTCATCGGAATCTCCTTTTTCTTTTGCGTTTTTTGAAAATTCGCTTTACCGATTGATGTTCGGACGGGGATATGGTATAATTTGAGTGCCGAACGGAGGTGTTGTATGAAATAACTGACGCTGTCGTTTTTTGCTACGCATCCGGATTGCACATCGACATCCTGTCCTCAATGACAAGAACGTTTACCTGCTTGGAGTCAAACGTGCCGGCATCTATAGCTATTATGCCGTTACCGTAAAATATATCGGCACAGCTGCGCTGTCTTCTGCCATCAAATTTATCCGCAAAGAAGGTGGGCATATGACCGCATACCAGCGTCTTGCCCTTTATAGGAGGAACACCTGCGTATTGCTCGGTCCATTTTATCCATCTCGCTTCGCTCCATTCATCGGCAGAGTAATCCGACAGCCGGCTTCCGCTGCTATAGCCTTTCGGCAGCCAACCGTGAACAAAAACGTAGCGATCGGTTTCAAAATAATCCAGCGCTTCGTCAATAAAACAGCAAACCCTGTCCACAGTTCTCGTTTTTCCCGAGAAATCGATCGTCCCGTTAGCGGGGTCGATTGAATAACTGCCAAAAAAGTCGGTCAACGTCTGCATGCTTCCGTTGATAACATGGTGGGGAAGTACCTTGCCTGTTAAAAGCAGTGTTTTTAGCAGATCCTCGTGATTGCCTCTCAAAAGCACCTTGTGCCTGCAACGCTCAAAAAACCTCAGTACCTCGTAGTTTTCGTTTCCCCGATCAAAACAGTCACCGCAGCACACGAGCAAATGGTTTGCGTTTCCGTCGTCAAACCCTGCTTTTTCCAAGGCCTCTTTTAACAGCGAAAAGTGTCCGTGAATATCCGAAACGGCAAAAATCACAACCTTTTCCATCAGCTCACTCCTTTGCGATTATACGGTTTTTGCTCATTATATCATATATTCCGCCGGTTTTCAATAACCGGTAGTAAGTGTTGCTTAGTGGTTGAAATGTTGACTTTTCCGTGGTATAATTAAGGTATGACGTTTGTTTTTTGGAGTATGTATATGGATATATTAACAAAATGTCCGCTGTTCTCCGGTATGGATGACCTTACACGTGCCTCTGCACTCTTTATCCTTTCGGCACATAAAGCAACCTATCAAAAGGGTCAGCTTCTGCGTAAAATGGGGGATAAGTCGAGTGCGTTCGGTTTGGTGCTGTCGGGTACCGTTCAGGCCTGCTGCGATGATATCGACGGTAATATGATGATTATGGCAGGTGTTTCGGCAGGGAATATGTTTGGCGAGGCGCTTTGCTATCTCAAGGTCAGCGAGTCGCCTGTGTATATTCGTGCGCTGACCGACTGCTCGGTTCTTTGGATGAGCGTCGACGGTATGACCGAGGGTAAAGATCCGCTTGCAAGGGATCTGTTCAAGCGTTTTGCATCAATACTTGCGGAGCGAATGCTCTCGATGAATGACCGTATTCAGATACTTTCAAAAATCACCCTTCGTGAAAAGCTGATAACCTTTTTTACTCAGTGTGAGCGTGAATACGGAAGCAGAGCTTTTTCGATCCCGTTTGACCGTGAGTCGCTGGCAATCTATCTCGGTGCAAACAGGAGTGCGCTGTCCCGTGAGCTTTCGGTGATGAAAAACGAAGGGATTATCGATTTTCACAAAAATTATTTTGAAATTCTTTGAAAACCGTTGCACACGCAACGTAAACAAAACCTCTTTTCGTGTACAATAACTACAGTACATAAGAAAAGAGGTTTTTTTATGAAAAAGTTATTATCGTTATTTATCGTGCTTGTACTTGCGTTTACCTGCCTTGTTGCTTGCGGCGACACGACAGATAGCTCACACGATCATGATCACGATCATGATCACGATCATTCCCATGCACCTGCTGCACCGTCCGCGATCCGTATTGCGGGGCTCAAGGGCCCCACCTCGATGGGACTTGTAAAGCTCATGGAGGAAAATTCAAAGGGATTGACTGATAACAAATATGAGTTTACCGTTGCCGGTACTGCCGATGAAATATCTCCCAACCTTATACAGGGTAATTTTGATATTGCCGCCATACCCTGCAACCTTGCTTCGGTTCTTTATAATAAGACGGGCGGAGAGATTCAGCTGCTTGCCGTAAACAACCTCAGCGTTCTTTATATCGTCACCAAAAACGAGACTGTCTACGGCATCAGCGACCTGATAGGTAAAACCATCTACGCCACCGGAAAAGGCTCTACCCCCGAGTACACCCTCCGCTATATTCTTGCCAAAAACGGAATAGATCCCGATAAGGATGTTACTATAGAGTTCAAAACCGAGCCTGCCGAGGTGGTTGCAATGTTCAAAACCTCCGAAAGCGGTATCGCTATGCTTCCTCAGCCCTACGTGACTGTTGCAATGAACAGCGTTGAGGGACTTGCGGTCTCGCTCGATCTCGGCTCGGAATGGACAAGGGTGGATAAAAGCGGAAGCGAGGTCGTAACCGGCGTTATAGTGGTGCGAAAGGCATTTGCCGAGCAGTATCCCGATGCCGTGATCAAGTTCCTTACCGAGTACAGCGTCAGCGTGCGCTATCCCCACGTTAACCTCGACGATGCCGCACAGCTTGTAGAAAAATACGGTATCATCAGTGCGGATATTGCCAAAAGTGCGCTTCCTGCCTGCAGGCTTTACTATATGGCAGGCGATGAGATGAAAACCGCGGTAAGCGGCTATCTCAAGGTGCTCTTTGACCAGAATCCCGCATCAGTGGGCGGCGCAATGCCCGGCGATGATTTCTACTATGGATTGGAATAAGAAAAAATCCGTTCTGCTGACTCTGCTTTCGATCATACTTGCGCTCGGTGTCTGGCAGATAGCCGCCTTGATCATCGACAGCGGCGTTATACTCGCGTCTCCGCTTCAGGTGCTCGTCAGGGTTGCCGAGCTGCCGTTTGAGGACGGGTTTTTTGCGGTAATCTGGTTTACGTTTTCCAGGATTTTGCTTGGCTTTTTTGCAGGGCTTGCTGTAGGCCTGCTGCTTGCGTTGCTCGCATTCCGTTTTCCTGCTGCCGAGATATTGCTAAAACCATATACCGTAACGATAAAATCGGTTCCCGTTGCATCCTTCGTAATACTGGCGCTTATGCTGTTTTCGAGCAAAACACTTTCGGTTTTCGTCTCGTTCCTTATTGTTCTGCCTGTGGTGTATACCAACCTGCTTGCAGGCTTTAAGTCGAGGGATCAAAAGCTGATCGAGGCGGCAAGCGTATTTGGGGTTCCCTGGAGAAGACGGCTGCTGTATATCGATATACCTGCCATAAAGAGCCACCTGATATCGGCTTGCAGCATCGGAATGGGTCTGGCGTGGAAATCGGGTGTTGCCGCCGAGGTTATAGGCATACCGAGCGGCTCGGTAGGGGAGAAGCTGTACTACTCAAAGGTGTATTTCGATATGGCCGATCTTTTTGCCTGGACGGTAATCATCGTTCTGCTATCGATCGGTCTTGAAAAGATCACCGTGTTCCTTGTAAAAAAAGCGTTGGGAGGTCTTGAAAAGCTATGATCAGCCTCAAAAACGTTTCGGTCTCCTTTGGTGATAAAAGGGTGCTTGAGGATTACTGCCTTACTGTAAACGACGGCGAGAAAGTGTGCATTATGGGCAGGTCGGGATGCGGAAAAACTACTGTGTCACGCCTGATTCTCGGACTGCTCACACCCGACAGCGGCAGTATAACCGGAGTACCCCAAAAGCTTTCTGCAGTGTTTCAAGAGGACAGACTCTGTGAGGCGTTTGATGCCCTCTCCAACGTCCGTTTTGCCACGGGCGGTAAGAAGAACAGCCCCGAGTTAAAAAAGCATCTGACGGCTCTTGGGCTGGGTGACAGCCTTCACACGCCGGTTTCAACGCTTTCGGGCGGAATGAGGCGCAGGGTAGCGATAGCAAGAGCGCTTTCGGTGGAGTTCGATTTGCTTATACTCGATGAGCCGTTTAACGGACTGGATGCCGAGATGTGCAAAAAAACCGCCGAGTATATTCTTGAGCAGACCAAAGGCAAAACCGTTATCTGTATCACGCACGATGAGTTTGAGGCTAAGCTCCTCGGTGCGAGAATCCTTAATATGTAGATAAAAAACCCCGAAAACCGTGATGGTTTCGGGGTTTTTGAATGTTCTGAAATAATTGTAATTATCTCTTGGAGAACTGGGAAGCACGGCGAGCTGCTTTGAGACCGTATTTCTTTCTCTCTTTCATTCTGGGGTCACGGGTAAGGAGACCTGCTTTTTTGAGAGGAGCACGGTACTCGTCGCCTGCCTGAAGAAGAGCAC
>JAZNCU010000065.1:0-33374 GCA_045587745.1 Eubacteriales bacterium
AGCGTTGTATCGATAGATATGATTGATACCGCTGAAATACAGCCCTACGGTGAGGACGAGATAGCCGATTCGCTCGGTAAAAAGAACGACAAGCCCAAGGCTGTACGCCAGCCCAAAGCAAAAGGAAAGGCCGAGGCAAAAAAGACGACACGCAAAAGAAACAAATCGATGTTCCCGATCATCGTCGGCGTTACGATTGCTTTTCTCGTTATATCGGTTATTCTCGCCGCAATGGTGGGCATAAACTTGGTGAAAGATTTTATGGGCCGCAGTAAGCCCGAGGATGTAACGCTCCCCAACATTACCGGCAAGATTTATACCGCTGAATTTGAATCACAGCTTGAAAACGGTAAATCTTACGGAGTAAAGATTAAGGCACACGAGTTCATCGAGGTTAAGGACGACAATCTTGAGAACAAATATATTGTTTCCACCGACCCCCCTGCGGGAAGCAGTGTGCGTCCCGAGGATGACGGTTACGCTTACTTTCATTCGATCACGATCAACCGCTCCGAAAAGGTTGTGATCCCCGACATAATCGGTTTACCTAAGGTCGAGGCAAGAGTGTTGCTTGAGAGCCTCGGACTGAATGTGAGCCTTAAAATTGCCGATATTTCCTCAGGTCTTTATTGGCACGATAATCAGGTGGTGCAAACCATTCCCGAGGAAAACAAGGAATGCAGAGTCGGTGATACTATCGACGTGTATTACTTCAGCCGAGGAGGATACGTTGCAACCGAGAAAATGCCCGACTGCTACGGTATGACAAAGGAAGAGGCTACACTCTACGCATCCACCTACGGCGGATACAGTGTTATATTCGTTGAAGAGGCACTTATTGGCGGTAATAATACGATCATTGCCCAAAGCATTGAACCCGGTGCGGTCAACCCCGCCGGCACTGAGGTAACTCTTACTATCGCCACCCCCTTGATCGACATCACGGGGCTTACATATAACGAGCTGTTGGCTACTCCCGGTGTTGAAATAAATGATATCCTAAGCTTTACTGCTCCCGCAGATACATACGATTCCATTACTTCGTTCTGCGGAATTTCGGATGATTTCTTTGCCTGTGCAAACCACATTTCAATCGTAGGCGGTCAAAACTGCTTTGACGACGGAACGGGAATTGTGGTTTACTGGGAGATACGCTCATTTGACGAAACCGGTGCAATATACGATATTATCACGGTGAACTTCAACGATGATAACAACTCGGGCGATAACGGTATTATCGGTGATGATATCAGCGATAACGTTTCGGACGGCGGCACTGATATCAGCACGGAAATCTGGTGATGGGCAATTTGAAGGGACTGGTTCTTTCGGGTAAAAAGGGCTTTTATACGGTTCTTTCGGGAGAAACGGAATATATCTGCCGCAGTGCGACAAAGATCGCCAAATTTGAGGGCAAGCTCCTTGCAGGGGACTTAGTTGAGTTCTCGGATAACGGGGACGGAACAGGTTTTATCAACCGGCTTCTTCCCCGTAAAAACAGCCTTGTCCGTCCGCCCGTGGCGAATGCCGACATACTTGCGGTTGTTCTTTCCCCCAAGGAGCCCGAACCGTTTATCTACAACGTGGATCTGCTTACGGTCCTCGCTGTAAAGGCAGGCATTGAGCCTGTTATAATACTTACCAAGTGCGATATTGCGCCTTATGCGCACATTGCCGAAATTTATCGAAAAACGCCTTTCAGAGTCATTCCCACAAGCTCTGCTACGGGAATGGGTGTTGACGAGGCAAGAGAAGCTCTTTCGGGTAAGATATGTATACTCTGCGGCGCCTCGGGAGTTGGAAAATCCACGCTCCTCAACGCCATGTATCCACATATCGGTGCCGAAACGGGCGAGCTTTCCAAGCGCATACAGCGCGGTAAAAATACCACCAGGACGACAGAACTGTTTTTGCTCGGGAACGGCACATTTGTTGCCGATACACCGGGATTTTCAGCGATTGAGACCGAGCAATACTTTTCGATTGAGCCAAAAGAGTTGTTTGAACTTTTTCCCGATTTTGCGGAATTTTCGCAGGATTGCAGGTATACCGACTGTACTCACACCAAGGAGGAGGAATGCGGCATAAGATATGCCGCAGGCGACGGTCGGCTTGCCGTATCGCGACACGAAAGCTACATCAGGCTTTATACCGAGCTAAAGAATATTGACAAATACAAATAACGGAGGATTTTACTATGTTTATCGGCATTTTTTCGGCGGCAAATGTAGTTACGTTACTGGGTCTTACATCAGCCACTATAAGCTGTTTTCTTGCAGCGCAGGGAAATATTAAGTTTTCGATAGTTATGCTTTTGTTATCGGCGCTTTGCGATTCGATGGACGGTATGATCGCAAGGCAGAATAAAAACCGTACACAGCGTGACATTGTATACGGCATTCAGCTTGACAGCCTTTGTGACGTTATCAGCTTTGGCTTTACGCCCTGCTATATTGCATATCACGTAGGCTTTAACGGCGTTTTTGACCTGATTATTTTTATCGCATTCATTATGTGCGGAGCAATAAGGCTTGCATACTACAACACTCTTGCGCTTGATAAGACCGATAACAAGCCCGTCAAATATTTCCACGGCCTCCCCATCCCCGCATCGAGCGTGGTTATGCCCATAATCGTGCTTTTGATGACGTTCATCCCCCACTCGGTTACAACCTGGCTTTTCAGACTGACCTTCATTGTTGTTGCCGCTCTTTACGTGCTCAACGTGAAGATAAAAAAACCGAGCATCAAAACGATCGCAATCATCGGTATTGCACAGTTTTTGGTTGTCATTGTTCTTTATGCCGCAGGCGACGTTATTATCGCTTAAAAACTTCATAAAAATTACCCCACGAAGCCTGTCTGCTTTTTTGGGGCCCCAACAACAAAGGCGGGTTTTTGAATTTCAAAAACCCGCTGTTTTTTATTTTCTCGACAAGAGCGAAATTGCGCTGAGTATGCCATATTTTCCGCTCTCATAGGTGAGACCGCCCTGCAGATATACGGTATACGGCTCACGCAGAGGGGCATCCGCCGAAAGCTCGATAGAGCTTCCCTGCGTAAACGCACCTGCCGCCATAACAACGCTGTCGCTGTAGCCCGGCATCTCCCAGCCCTCGGGTGTGACGAAGCTGTCAACGGGTGATCCGTACTGAATACCCCTGCAAAAAGCCAGAACGTTCTCGGCGTTACCGAGCGAAACTGTTTGGATAATATCGCTTCGCTTCTCATTCCACGCGGGATAGCAGTCATAACCGAGCGACTCGAGCATTGCCGCCGCAAAATGTGCGGTCTTTAATGCCTGAGAAGTGGTATGGGGCGCAAAGAAAAGACCTTTTATCATAGGCTTTGTAGCACCCATCGAGGCACCGGCCTCAAGACCTATTCCGGGCACGGTAAGTCGATAGGAGGCAAGCTCCACCGCACGCTGTGTGCCGACAATGTAGCCTCCCGTCTCAGCAATTCCTCCGCCGGGATTTTTGATAAGCGATCCGATGAGAAGATCGGCTTTGGGCTCGCTGACCTCGCAAAACTCGCCGTAGCAGTTATCTACTACGAGGAACACTCCCTCGTACTTACGTACAAGCTCGTAAAGCGCGTTTATCTCAGCAACCGTAAGAGTGCGGCGAGTGGCATAGCCCTTTGAACGCTGAACGTAAACGACCTTAACGCTTTTATCGCTGTCAAGACGTGCGGCAACCGCACTCAAATCAATAGATTTGCCGTCGATAAGAGGGATCTCGGCATATTTAACTCCGAAATCGGCAAGAGATCCATCCCCTTCTCCATCCCCGAATATAACCGAGTCGAGAGTATCGTAAGGCTTTCCGCTGACCGAGAGCATTGTGTCCCCGGTGCGTAACAATCCCCACAGTGCGACCGAAAGAGCGTGAGTGCCCGAAATGAGCTGAGCACGGGCAAAGCCGCTTTCACAGCCAAAAGCCGAGGCAAACATTTTGTCGCAAAGATCTCGGCCGTCATCGTTATATCCGTAGCCGCAGGTGGGGGCAAAATGTCTGTCGCTAAGGCGGTTATCGGCAAAAATTCGCATTACCTTTTGAGTATTCTCAAAGGCAACGGCATCAATTTTAGCGAATATCGGCGCCAGCTTTTTTTCGCAATCGTTAGCAAGTGCAAGAAGATCGGCGCTGAACATTACACGGCACCCTTCTCGATAAATGCAATAAGAAGCTCTGTAGCGGCGTTAAGATCGTTCATATCAATAACCTCAACGGGAGAATGAACGTATCTGGTAGGTACTGAGATACAGCCTGCCGCCGAGCCTGAGCCTGCGATCTGCATTTGGGAGGTATCGGTGCCTCCTGCGGGAAGTACCTCGAACTGATGCTTGATGCCGCATTCCTCGGCAAGATCGGTAAGACGTTTAACTATTTTGGGAGAGCAGATTACAGAGCTGTCCTTGATTTTGATTGCCGCGCCGGCACCGAGCTTAACAGTGAGGTGATTGGGGTTGCCTGTTGCAGGACAGGGAGTAACGTCAAGCGCAATAGAATAATCGGGCATTACGGTGAAGGAAGAGGGCTTTGCTCCCCTGCATCCTAACTCCTCCTGTACTGTGAACACAAAATAGGTATCGTATGCAAAGCATTTTGCGTTGAGTGCGGCGTATGCGCTTGCGACACAGCAGATTCTATCATCCATAGCCTTTGCGGCATAGCGGTGCGAGCCGATTTTTTGGATAAGAGGATAAACGGCGCAAACGTCACCTATTTTAACCTTTTTGCCTGCCTTCTTTCCGTCCTCGGCACCGATATCGACAACGAGCTTAACGGCGGTAAGATCGGCAGCCCTGCATCCATCCTCGGCAACGATTACGCCAACGGTGCCGTTCTGGAAGCGTACACGCTGATAGGAGGATGCAACAGCATTGATTCCTCCAATAGGCGAAAGATGAACCATTCCCGATGCATCAACATCAGTAACGATGAATCCGATCTCGTCCATATGCGATGCAATCATCAGCTTTTTGGAGCTATCAGCGCCTTTTTTGAACACGATGACGTTTCCCATAGGGTCAACCGTGATACTATCGGCAATAGGCTCAAGGTCGGAAATAATAATATTCGCAAGCTCGGTCTCAAAGCCCGAAACCGAAAAAGCGTTCAGATATTTTTTGATAAGCTTAAACATTTTCTAAACTCCCTTCGTTGATAGCCCACGCCAGATCACGTACGGCTGTAATGTCGTCTTTGCAAAGAACGTTTGATTCAGAATGGATATATCTGGTCGGGGCGCTGATTGCAAGCACCTTTGCGCCAGAGCCGGTGGATTGGAACGCACGGGCCTCGTTACCGCCTGCAACAACGTTTTTGGCCTGATATTTTATGCCCTTTTCTTCTGCCAGCTTACAGGCATAATCAAAGAACGGGCGATTGTAAATCGTGCCGCCGTCCATAAACGAAAGCACCGCACCCTCACGCAGAGCGCAAGCGCGCCTGTGTTTGGGAGTTCCCGGCATATCGCCTGCCGTAGTAGCCTCAATAATTACCGCAATGTCGGGGCGGAGTCTGTACGCAACCTCAAGCGCACCGTCACATCCGACCTCCTCGCAGGTATTAAAGGCAAAGTAGGTATCGTACTCGAGCTCCTCTTTTATCATCGAAACGAGCACAGCACAGCCAAACCTGTCGTCAAGCGCCTTTGAACGGATAAACCCGTCGCCAAACTCCTCATAGTTGGGCGAGAAAACACAGCAATCTCCTATTCCTACGTACTTTTCCGCCTCCTCGCGGGAGGTACAGCCGATGTCGATACGCATACTCGAAACAGGCTCGCATATGCCTCGCTCGGACATAGGCTGGAGGTGAATAGCCTTTGATGCCACGACACCCTTTACGCCGCTTTCGCAAAACGTAACTCTGCGTCCGCTGACAACACGGCGGTCGATTCCGCCTATCTCGCCAAAATAGATATAACCGTCCTCGTCGATAAAGCTGACCATAAAGCCGACTTCATCCATATGTGCGGCAAAAACGACCTTTTTGTCACGTCTCTTTTTGCCTTTTTTGAATGCGATAAGGTTTCCGCAGGGGTCAACCTCATATTCGCAATAAGGAGCGATATCGGCGATTATAATATCACGTATTTCCTGTTCCATCCCCGAAGGAGAAAGGGCATCACAGTATTTTTTGAGAGTAGTAAGCATTAGTTATTCCTCCCTTACATATCCGCAATCACCGCAGTTACGGCATTTGCGGCAGACATAGCATCACGCATATCGACTATCTCGCTCTGTGTGTGCATATTCTTAAGCGGTATCGAAATTTGAAGCACAGGTACACCGCTTCTTGTGACGGTAATCGCACCCGAATTGGTGCCGGTGCGCCCAGGCGAGGTAGAAAGCTGAACGGGAATCTGTTTTTCCTCTATCAAAGCAAGAGATTTTTTTGTGAACTCACGGTTGGTCTTGGGAGAGAATGCAACAACACAGCCCTTGCCGGCACGAACACGCTCGCAAACCTTGGGGGTATCAGGCAGATAAGCGTGGGTAACATCAAGAACTATGGCACAGTCGGGGTTTATCTGATATGTACCCGTAATTGCGCCCTTATATCCGACCTCCTCGCCGCCCGAGAACAAAAACGCAACATTTACGCCGAGGCTCTCCTTATCAAGGTCAAGAAGTCCGCGAAGTATTGCAGCGCCGCAAAGCCTGTCGTCAAATCCCGCTCCCGCAAGGTTATCACCGCAGAGCCGGTCGAGAAGCACGTTATAGCTGACAGGGGTGCCGATGCGGACGATTTTCTCAAGCTCTTCCTTGGGCATTCCCGTGTCTATAAGAATGTCGGTGACCTCCTGCTTCTGTTCGCTTTCGCCGGGTGTTTGCAAATGAGGCGGTTTGGACACAAAAACGCCTCTTATCTTCCTATCGCCGTGGATATCAACGGGAGAAGCCGAAAGAATTTTTGCGGCGATACCGCCAACGGTGGCTATACGGAGAAATCCGCCGTCAAGTATTTCGGTTACCAAGAATCCTACCGTATCAAGGTGAGCATCGCACATTACGGTCTTTACGCCATCTTTTTTGGAACGCATAATCCCGTAAACGCTTCCGACATCGGTGGTTCCCACCTCATCAAAAATCCCAAGCGTTTTGAGGTAATCGCAAAGACCCTCGTACGCCATATCCTCCCTGCCCGATATTCCGGGGTAGGAAACGAGATTTTCAAGAATCTCATAAAGCTTTTTCATACACGCCTCCTATAATGAATTGACAATTTCTTTGAATCGGTTGCCCCTAACCGCAAAGTTCTTGAACATATCAAAGCTTGCGGATGCAGGGGTAAGCACTACGGCATCACCCTCGGTCGCATGCGATTTTGCGTTAATAACGGCGGATTCAAAATCGGTTACGGTAATGTAATCGGAAAATCCCACGCTATCGAGCACCGCAGCGATTTTGGGAGCAGTAGCACCGCAGAGCACGGCGAATTTAACTTTTTGCGTAAAAGGAACGCCGAGCGGCTCGTAGGGTATATTTTTATCATAGCCGCCGCAAATCACGACGACCTTTTTATTAAACGAATTGATACAGGCAAGAGTACGGGTGGGGCTGGAATCTATGGAGGAATTATAAAAAGAAATGCCGTCTACCTCCCGTACGAACTCGCATCTATGCTCCACGCCTCCGAACTCACTAGCAACGGCACGCAGGTCATCGGGAGTAACAAGGTCACTGACTGCGGCATATGCGGCAGAATAGTTGTAGCGGTTATGTCTGCCGACAATTTTGATACCACTATCCTCTACAATCTGCTCACCGCAAGCAAAAATACCGCTTTCGTCAAAATATACGTCGGCATTTTTGCATCCCGAAACGGTAACGAGCCTTCCCTTTCCCGAAAACTCCTCGGCATACCTATCGGTCAGAGGGTCATCGGCATTGAGAACGAGCAGACCGCTGTCCATAAAGCGGAAAATGCCTGCCTTTGAAGCAATATACTCCTCCATATCGGTATGCCAATCGAGATGGTTGGGAGAAATATTTGTGATAACTGCTCTATCGGGCGACATCGGCAGCTTCATAAGCTGGAAGCTCGAAAGCTCAACGACCGCAAAATCGTCCTTTTCAATCGAATCGAGCGAGGCAAGCAGATTGATACCGATATTTCCGCCGAGGTGAACACGGTAGCCCGCCTGCGTAAGCAGCAGCGAGATGAGTGTAGTGGTAGTTGTCTTTCCGTCACTACCCGTAACACCGATTATTTTGCAGGGGCAAAGGCGGAAAAACTCCTCCATCTCACCCGTGATGCGTGTACCGTTTTCTTTTGCCTTCAGTAGCTCGGGCAGATCGGGACGTACCGCAGGCGAGAGGAAAAGAAGCTCTTCATCTATGCCGCAAAGATAATCATCGCCGCAAACGAAGGTAACGCTCGAGGACGTAAGTTTTTCAAAATTCGTATCGGTAGAAAGATCTTTTTTATCCCTGACAATGCATTTTGCGCCCGCAGAGGCAAAAAGCTCAATAACAGGCAGATTGCTGATGCCCAGACCAACAAATCCAACCTTCCTGTTTTTATACTCGGATGCGTATTCGAAAAGCATAAGCTCCTCCGAAAATCTTGATTTATTCCATTATATAACTATGCAAAAAAATAATCAAGTGTTTGACAAAATAAACCTTATATGATAAAATAACACTACCGTTCCAAACAATCGCGCCGTACCATGACGAAAGTCCGTACGGTGAGGAAAGTCCGAGCTCCACAGAGCAGGATAACAGATAACGTCTGCCGAAGGCGACTTCAGGGCCAGTGCAACAGAAATAAACCGCCGACTCAAATCGGTAAGGATGGAAAGGCGAGGTAAGAGCTCACCGGCACACGGGAGACCGTGTGGCCATGTAAACCCTATCCGGAGCAACACCGTGGTGGGAGCGTTAATGCTTGCTCGGCAGCTCCCTTGGAGGTGGCAAAGAGGTCTGTGGCGACACAGATCCAAGATAGATGATTGTTCACGACAGAACTCGGCTTATAGGAACGTGTCGAAACAGGTCTTTACGGCCTGTTTTTGCTTTTTTCGACTGCAACGGAATAAAACCGCTCCTGCCGTATTGACATTTATAAAATATTTGAATATAATAAAGTTGTGGTATAGTATGCATTGAAGTATGCAACAAAATAGGCCACCGGGAGCATTAAATTGATAATTCAGCTCGAACAGGCAAAACTGTCTTTGAATGAGCTCAGGGACGGAATACACGATCTCGGCGATTCGCTAAAGGTCGATTCGCTAAAGGCGGAGGTCGAGGTGCTTGAAAACAAGACTGCCGAGCCGGGTTTTTGGGACAAGCCCGAGCAATCGCAGGTTGTACTCAAGCAGTTGAAGCAAAAAAAGGGCGCTCTTGAGAGGTATATCTCGCTCAAAAAGTCCTTTGATGACATTGAGACACTTATTGAAATTGCGCTTGAGGACGATGACGAGAGTCTTGTAGACGAGATTATTGCCGATCTGAACGCAGTTAAAAAAGAATATGAACGTCAAAAAATAGACATACTCTTATCGGGCGAGTACGACGGAAATAACGCTATTCTTTCCATTCACCCGGGTGCAGGCGGTACCGAGGCTCAGGACTGGGCTCAGATGCTATACCGTATGTATCAGCATTACGCCGAAAAAAAGGGCTTTAAGCTCAAGGTGCTTGATTATCTCGACGGTGACGAGGCAGGCATTAAGAGCGTATCCTTCCTTGTTGAGGGTGACAACGCCTACGGCTATCTTAAAAGCGAGTCGGGCGTTCACAGGCTGGTGCGTGTATCCCCGTTTGACTCGAGTGGCAGAAGGCATACCTCCTTTGCATCTGTAGAGGTGCTTCCCGAGTTTAATGACGAGATAACTATTGAGATAAACGAGGCTGATCTTAAGATTGACACCCACCGCTCGAGCGGAGCGGGCGGTCAGCACGTTAACAAGACCGACTCGGCTATACGTATCACACATATCCCCACCGGAATCGTAGTTGGCTGTCAGACCGAGCGAAGCCAGGTTCAAAACCGTGAAACAGCAATGAGAATGCTCAAAAGCAAGCTGCTTGAGATTAAAGAGCGTGAGCATCTTGAGAAAATTGACGATATTACGGGCGTAAAGATGAACATTGAATGGGGCAGCCAGATCCGTTCCTACGTATTTATGCCCTATACTCTCGTAAAGGATAACCGTACCGATTGCGAAACGGGCAACATACAGGCAGTTATGGACGGTGATCTGGATGATTTTATCAACGCTTATCTTAAAAAGAACTGTTCCAAATAACAATAAACGGAGGATCGCATTATGAAGAAAAACAAAGTTATTATCGGAATCTCGCTTTGTGTTCAGGCAATTACATTCTTTATCCTTGCTCTTATTTATGCCGAGCGTAAGAAGAATCTTGCAAAAGCCTTTGCAGCTATCGGTGCTGCCGGCGGAATTGCTGGCGCAGCACTCCTCATCATTGACGCAAAAGAGCGCAGGGAGCTTAGAGAAGCTGAGTTCTTTGATGATTTTGAGGACTTTGAGGATGATTTTGACGAATTTGACGTAGCTGAAGACGATATTCTTTGCTCTTTTGAGGGCGAAGAGGCATAACTCCGCAATAGCAAAACCGGTGTCCATCCCTTTAATTGAGGGATGGACATTATTACATTGTTCAAAGGGAAGGATATTATTCTATGGCAAAGGGCTCACTTTCGGTAAATACCGAAAACTTATTTCCTATTATCAAAAAATGGCTTTATTCCGAAAAGGATATATTTATCCGTGAGGTTATTTCCAACGCCTGCGACGCAATTACCAAGCACAAAAGGCTCGTTAGTCTCGGCGAGGCGCAGGACGACGGCACCGAGTATTCTATCAGCGTCAGGATAGACAGGGATGAGCACACCCTCACGGTGACGGATAACGGAATAGGAATGAACAGCGAAGAGGTTGACAGGTATATTAACAATATTGCTCTCTCGGGAGCTGTTGAGTTTATTTCCAAGTATGAAAGCGACAATTCCTCGGGAATTATCGGCCATTTCGGTCTCGGCTTTTACTCGATGTTTATCGTTGCCGAGAAGGTCAGTATGACCACACGCTCCTATCTCGGCGGAAGCGCAGTTCATTGGGAATGCGACAGCGACGGCAGCTATTCCGATGGCATAGCTGAGTACGAGGGACACGGTACTGAGATAGTTATGCATCTTTCCGACGATGAGCTTTCCTATCTGGATTCGGGTAAAATAAGGGACATTCTGCAGAGATACTGTGCTTTTATGCCCTACGACATTCATCTCGTTTGCGGCGACAGTGACGAGGTAGTAAACGATACCAATCCGCTTTGGCAGAGGAATCCGAGTGAGGTCAGCGACGAAGACTACAACGAGTTTTACAAAAAGGTATTCTCGGACTATGAGTCTCCCCTATTCCGTGTCCACATCGTTGCCGATTACCCGCTCAACTTTAAGGGTGTACTCTTTATCCCTCGCCGAAAGAGCGGATACGATTCTACCGAGAGCGAGATAAAGCTGTTTTACAATTCGGTATTCGTTGCGGATAATATCAAAGAAGCGTGTCCCGATTTTCTCGTCAACGTAAAGGGTGTGCTTGATTGCCCCGAGCTTCCGCTCAACGTATCGAGAAGCTATCTCCAAAACGATGCCTACGTCAGAAAAATCGCATCGCATATTGCAAAGAAGGTTGCCGACAGGCTGAACTATATGTTTACAAGCTGCCGCGAGGAGCTTGAGAAGAATTGGCGTGACATCAAGCCGTTTTTTGAATACGCCTGTATGCGTGACGAAAAGTTTGGCGACAGAGTGCGTGATATAATCCTGTTTGAGAACACCGACGGAAAGTTCGTTACGGTCAGTGAGTATGCCGGCGATAAGGAAAGCTGTGAGGTTTACTACACAACCGATAAGGAAGCGCAGAGCTATTATCTCGGGCTGTATACCGACAAGGGCGAGCAGGTGCTCGTGTTTGACACGATGATCGACTCCAACTTTGCACAGTATGTTGAGAGCAAGAACGAAAAAATTAAATTCCGCAGGATCGACTCGGGATTTGAATCCGCAGGCGAAGGCAACGAAAGTCTGGCTTCCGTTTTTAAGGAGGTTTCGGGTAACGAAAACCTTGAGGTGGGCTTTGTTTCGCTCGGCAGTGACGGTGCGGCGGCTCTCATTTCGGTTTCGGAGCAGACAAGAAGAATATCTGATATGATGAGAGTTTACAATATGAACGGCGGCGCAGGCATTCCGCTTGGTGAGTCGCTTTCGGTCAACCTCGATAATACCATTATCAAAAGGCTCATCGACTCCGAAGAGATAAACCGTGATATTGCAAAGCATATCTACCTCTCCGCAGTGCTTCTCTCAAGAACGATGACTCCCGATGAGGCCAAGGAATTCGTAAGGCTAAATAATATTTTGCTTTGAAGGTACTTTATGAAAATTAGATTTTCAAGCGCAATTCTTGTATGTTTGGTACTTTTTGCCGCTGTTTCTTTTGGCGTTTCTGCCGAGGAAATCGGGGTTACCGATGAGTCATATTTTACGTTCCTTTGGACCACCGATCCTCAGTGGTATTCATTTAAGTATTTTGATATTATCAAGCAGCAAAATCAGTGGGTAGTCGACAACTACGAAAGGCTTGATATCCGCTACACCTTTCACACAGGTGATTTTGTCGACCTGCCTCATAACACCGATCAGTGGGATTTTATGAGCGAGCAGTACGAGCTTTGGGACGATGCCGACATTCCGTACGGTATCTGTGCGGGCAACCATGATGTTGACGGCAGTGACCGAACCGAGTTTTCCTACTATTTTGGCAAGGATCGCTATCGTCACAACGATTGGTACGGAGCCGACTACAAGGACAACTACGGCCACTACGACCTTATGACCTGCGACGGTGTTGATTTTGTGTTCGTTTATTTGGGATACGGCGAGCATACATCCGAAGACTATGATTGGCTGAACAGCGTACTCAAGGAACACGAAAACCGCATCGCAATACTGAATTTCCACGATTATCTCTATGCCGACGGCAACAGAAGCGTTGCGGGAGAAGCACTTTTTGAAAATGTGATACTTAAAAACGCAAACGTAAGACTTGTGCATTGCGGTCACAATTACAATTCGGTGCGCCGCGTAGACGAAGTTGACGATAACGGCGACGGTGTTTCAGACAGAAGCGTTTATCAGATAATGGCTAACTACCAGAATCTTGAAAACGGCGGAAACGGCTATATGCGCTTTATGGAGTGTGATATTGAAGGCGGCAGAATAATCTGCCGTACCTACTCACCATATCTCAATGATTACAACGCATACGACAACATTTTGTCAGACCTTGACGAGTACGGCTACCGCGATGAGTTTATTATTCCGTTTGACTTTTCTCAGCCCGAGAGCAAATCGAGCAGTGACCCCGATAAGGGTAGCGTTGTAATAAACGCAAAAGCAGTATTTGCCACGTCCGAAGGGCAGGCGATCATACTGCCTCTCGAGTACATAAATACGTTTGAAAGCGGAAACAGTTACAAAAACGCAGGCATTTACGATCGGCACAGCACTATGGATGCTTCTGATGCATTCTCCAAGCCAAACGAAGTAAACTATGTTATCCTTGGTTACAGCGACAGTACGGGCTACCGCGTTTTGCAAGTTGTGTCGGGTTCCGAACTCGCATCAAGCAGCGGTAACAGGGTTCCCGTTCCCGAGCGAGGTGCAGTAATCGTTATTGCAGATGGTGCAACCGACATCGACGGTAATACCGTTGAGATACCGATCGGAAGCACTGTAAAGCTCAGTCGGATATCCGGATTTGACCGTCCCAAGGAAAAAACGTATATCACCCTCAATATCCCATCCTGGGGCGAAAGTTTTTATATATCCGACACAAACCGTACGGTTGGTAATGATGAATGGATAATTTACGACAGTCTTTGCGGTCAAGCCACAACAGGTACTGTTGGAAATAAAAACGTTTGGGAAATGGTGTTTACCTTTGAGCCTGTTGAAGGCAGTGAGCATCTTTATTCACTTGCAGATAGCAACACAGCCTCGGGTGTTGAAAAAGACCTCAAAATTCCCGAAGGAGGCTTTGCGCTTGCAATAAACAGCTATACATCCGACAGCTCACGGCGTGCAAGCATGCGAAAGCTGCTTACCGACGGGCTTACGGTCGAGCTGTTGGGCTACAAACCCGGCATCGGCATTGATATTCCGGGTATTTCTCTTATCGATGATTCCGGCAACTGGGCCCTAAACGGAGCAATTGAAGTTGAGGTTGACGACTCAACAGTGATCAGCTCCTCCGGTAATGCAACTGCTGTTTGTACCCTTGCACACCCCATATCATTCGATCCGACAGACGCAAAACTGTATTACAGCGTCGAAGGAGACGAGAATACGACCGTAAGTATTGCTCTTACGCTTGATAACGAAGAGGTTGAGATACTTACCGTTACCGCATCAGGCGGTGATGAGCAGGACTATACAGAGCTCGGCACGGTGTATAGTAAAGAATCCGCCACCCTCACTGCCGTTAAGATTACCGTGAGCGGCAGGGCTACGCTCAGCGCCCTGACGCTGTCAGCACAGGAAATCACTGTGTCGAATGACGATAGCAGCGAAGTCCCCGGCGAAGCGCCGCCCGAGGAAAGCACAGTGAGCAATCATAACGACACTTTGGCCGATAGCAAAAAAACAGGAAGCAACACATTACCGATAATCGTTCTTATCGCAGTCATCGTTATCGGTTCTACGGTTATTACAGTTCTGCTGCTGAAGAAAAAGCGGTAAATACCCCCTACCTAACAATACAAAATATGAAAAGCACTTATGACACACGATTTTTTCGTATACCATAAGTGCTTTTTGTGTTTTAATATTTGTTTGCCAAAAGCAATACTCTAAAAAATCCTCTGCAATCAAAGAGATGATGCGCCGATAAGACCTCCGAGTCCTTTGAGCGTCGACGCTTTTACGTTAGCCTCGGGAAGAAGGTGCGGACGGACGTAGGAAAGCAGTCCCTCACCCTCGTTTGAAATTCCGCCCGAGATAGCTATCATCTGCGGCTGAAAAATCTTTACGTAGTTATTTATACCGATCGCAAGGAGTCTGCCGTAATGTCTAAGCACCTCGTCCGCTACGGGACAGCCCTTACCAAGCGCATTGAACACAGTTCTACCGTCTGTTCCCTGTTGTACCTCTTTGGCAAGAATGCTGTCGGGATTCTCACGTGCATATTGCTCGGTATATCCGATAAGTGCGCGTGCTGATGCGTATTTTTCGTAGCAGCCATATAGACCACACTCACACTTTTTGCCCGTGAGATCAATTGTTATATGTCCCAGCTCGCCTGCAATTCCGTTATGACCGTCATATATTTTGCCGCCAATCATAATCGCACCGCCGACACCCGTTCCGAGTGTGAGGATGATACAATCGTCAAAGCCCCTGCAAACTCCCGCAAGATGCTCGCCGATAAGCGCACAGCTGCCGTCATTCTGGATATTTACGGGCAGACCGATAAACGAGGACAGTTTTTTTGTAATGGGCTCGTTTGAAAACGGAAGATTTCCTGCACGGAGCACCACTCCGTTTTTTGAGTCGATTCTGCCTGCCGAGCCGATTCCTGCCGAAACCACATTAAACTGCGTCATGAAGCCTTTACATACCTCGGCAATATCGCCGATGATCTCATCTGCGGTACGGGTCAGGGTGGTTTTGATCTTTTCGGTCGCAACAACGTTGTAATCGGAGTCGACCACACCGATTTTAGCGCTCGTTCCGCCTATATCAATTCCGATTTTATACTGCATGAAAACTCCTTTACGATACCTTTACGCCACCCTTACGCCGCCAACGAAAACCGCCTTGATGTTAAGCTCACCGTCGGTAACGATAAGATCGGCATACCTTCCGCAGGTGACCGAGCCGACCTCCGAGTCGATGCCAAGTGCTTTTGCGGGGTTTGCCGATGCCAATTTTGAAATCTCCTCAAGCGTAACGCCGAGAGAGAGCAGATTTTTTGCACCTGCAAGAATGCTGACTGTACTACCCGCAATCTTTCCCTCGGGTGTACGGCAGACGCCGTCGGTCACGTATCGGTCACGGCCATCTACGTTGAACACTCCGTCACCGAGTCCTGACATAAAGCCGTTATCGCTGACGAGCGTAACGTTCTCGCTTCCTTTACAACGAAGCGCCATCGAAACAACCGCAGGATCAACGTGAACGAAATCGCATATCAGCTCGCACATAAGTCGTTCATCGGCGAGCGCACAGGTAAGCACACCGGGGTCACGATGCGAAAGGGGCCGCATTGCGTTAAACAAATGGGTAACACGGTCGGCACCACATTCTATAGCCCTCTTTGCCTCATCAAACGTAGCGTTTGTGTGACCGATCGAGGCGTGAACTCCCCTATCCGACATATATTCAATAATTCCGTCAGCACCGCTCAGCTCGGGAGCGATAGTGATTATTTTTACAAGTCCCTCGCCTGCCGAGATAAAGCGCGCTACGGTTTTCTCGCTCATATCTACATCGGGCGGGTTCATCGCTCCCTTGTATTTTTGCGCAACGAAGGGACCCTCAATATGTATTCCGCCGATTCTCGTGCCCTTAAAATCACGTTTGCTCTCACGGACAATATTCTTTATTGCGGCAACGGTTCTGTCCGCCGAAAGCGCACGCACCGTGGGCGCAAGCGTTGTAACGCCTTGTGTGGCAAGGTAGGAGCGAGCTTTATCAAACCGCTCGTTTGCAGATGCGAATTCCACACCCATCGTACCGTGAATATGGGTATCGATAAAGCCGGGAATAACGTACATTCCGCTTGCATCATAGTCCTCGCCGTCCATTGGAAGAATGCCGAAAAGACTGATTTTGCCGTTTTCTATTCTGATGTCAAGGCGTTCGAAACGGTTGTTCGTACCGTTAAGAACGATTCCGCCTCTTATCTGCATTATTATCCCTCTAAATCCTTGATCATTCTTTGGAGATTCTCTATTCCTATCTCGATGCCGAGCATTGTATCCTCAAGTCCCTCAAACTCGAGCGAAACGTATCCGTCGTAGCCCGATTTTTTGATCGCCTGAAGAATACGGAAGGAGGGCACATCGCCGTGTCCGAAAATGGTTGCACGACGGTAGTTTCCGCCACGGGAAATGTTGTAGCCTCTGCCGGGGTTATAGGACATACCCGATCTTGTAAAGCAGTCCTTTGCGTGGACGTAGCAAACAAATTCAAGCAGGCTTGACACTGCCGTTGCGCAATCCTCGTCTACGCCTCCAAAATTGCCTATATCGCACAAAAAGCCGTAGTTGGTATTATCTACCGCCGCAAACAGCTCGTGCATTCTGGCGCTGTCCTGAAGCAGTCTGCCGTGGTTCTCACTACAGGTCTTAACACCCTTTTCACGGGCATAATCGGCAATTTTCGAAATATACGGAGCAACGTGCTCAATAACCTTTTTGTAGCTTCGCACTCCGTCGTAACCCTCGTAAAAGCCCCACGCAACGTCGTGACGCATGAGCTTTATTCCGCACTCCGAGGCTATATCAATATGCTTTGCAAGCCTTTCGACCTCACGCTCGGGCTCGGGTACAAAAAAGTTTGCACCCGTTGTATAAATAGGCACCTCGAGCCCGATGCTTTTTGCGTGCTCGGTAAGGGCAAGCGCATAGTCACGGGGAGTATAGCCCTCGGGCGCATTGTCATCCAGCACAAATTCAACACCCTCACAGCCAAGAGCCTTTGTTTTGTCAATTGCATCGAATCTGGTAAAGTCACCGCCGTAGAGACGGTGGTAGCTATAAGTACTTACACAGCTTTTCATCTTAATCCTCCAAAACTATCTCTCTGCCCTCCTCGGCAGATTTATATATAGCCTCAAGCATTTTTTGCATATCAACCGCCTGCGAAATTGGATACTTTGTTTCCTTGTTATTCAAAACGCAATCGGCAAAGTGGGTTATCTCAAGCAGTATTTTGTCGTTTCCGTCCTCGACCTTGATATGGTCGGTGGAAAGATACTCGTTTCTCTCGCCGTAAATAACCAAGGGCTCAATGGTTGCGCCTGCCTTGGTGCCGCAAATAAGCGTTCCGCCACCATCAGGAGCGTTGATTGCCCAGCTTGCCTCGAACAGCATAGAAGCACCGTTTTCAAAATGGATTACACCGTTTCCCGAGTCCTCGCAGTCAAAGCGGTTATCGGGACAGGGAGTTCCCTGCCATCTACCAACACCCTTCGTTTGGTAGTCGCCAATCGTCGTGTAAACGTTTGCGCTAACACGGGTAGGCTTGGGTGCGCCCATAATATACCAGGCGGCATCTATACGGTGGATTCCGATGTCAATGATAGGTCCGCCGCCCGAGGTCTTTTTATCGGTAAACCAGCCGGTAGGAGTGCCTCTGCGACGGATATTTGAGGTTTTTGCATAGTATACATCGCCAAAATCGCCCTTATCGTACATATCACGTAGGTACATATTGGCGTATCCAAATCTCGAGGGAACAGCCAAAAGGAAGGTTACGCCTGCCTCGGATATTGCTTTTTCCATAGCAAGTGCATCATCCAAATCCTTTGCCAGGGGTTTTTCACACATAACGTGCTTACCTGCCTTTGCGGCGGCAATACACACAGGTGCATGGGCATTGTTCCAGGTGCAAATATCAACAGCGTCAATGTTTGATTTTTCGAGCATTTCCTCTACAGAGGAGTAAACCTCCTTGATGCCAAAGCGCTCTGCTGCAGCTTTTGCACGGTCGAAATCAATATCGCATATAGCAACCGGCTCGGCGTTTTTGCATTTTTGGTAAGCAGGCAGGTGACCGCTGCACGCAATATTTCCCGCACCGACAATACCTATTCTGAGTTTATTCATATCATTTCCCCCACTTTTTCTGTTTTTTACCTTGATTTCGTTATACCACATACAAAATCAAATGTCAAACAAAAACAATAGGGTTGTTGCAGCTTTGATCTGCAACAACCCTATATTGTAATTACTCAGCGGGAGTCTCCTCGGTAGCGGGAGCTTCGACAGCTTCCTCAGCCTTGGGAGCAGCCTTGCGAGTGGTCTTCTTTGCGGGCTTTTTCTCTTCAGCCTTGGGCTCTTCCTTCTTGGGCTCAGCATAGATAGCCTCAGCGCCAACAAGCTCGATGATTGCCATCTCAGCGCCGTCACCTCTACGGGGACCGAGCTTGAGAACGCGGGTATAACCGCCGTTTCTCTCATCATAGAGAGGAGCTATTTTGGTGAAAAGCTTATACACAACAGCTTCCTTTTTAAGGAATGCGAGTGCCTGTCTTTTAGAAGCAAGAGTATTCTTCTTGCCGAGAGTAATCATTTTATCCGTAAGCGCGCTGACCTCGTGTGCACGGGTAACAGTGGTCTCAATTCTTCCCTTTTCGAGAAGGAAGGTAACCATACCCTTGAGCATAGACATTCTGTGCGCTGTAGGTCTGCCTAATTTTCTAGTACCGGGCATTTTCGTTTTGCCTCCTTATTAATGATGTGCCGGGCTTAGTCGTCCGATTTACGAAGCGAGAGTCCAAGTGACGCAAGCTTCTGGATGACCTCCTCAAGCGATTTCTTTCCGAGGTTTCTGACTTTCATCATATCCTCCTCGGTTCTGTTGATCAAATCCTCAACGGTATCAATGCCCGCGCGTTTTAAGCAGTTAAAGCTTCTAACGGACATATCAAGCTCCTCGATAGTCATCTCAAGAACCTTTTCTTTGATGGTTTCTTCCCTGTCAACCATAATCTCTACGTTCTTAGCGTCAGCAGAGAGGTCGATAAAGAGATTGAGATGCTCGCTGATGATCTTAGCGGCAAGAGAGACAGCCTCTTTGGCGTCGATAGTGCCGTTAGTATTAACCTCGAGCTCGAGTTTATCGTAATCAGTAATGTTTCCGACACGAGTGTTGGATACCGTATAGTTTGCAGAGATTACCGGTGTAAAGATTGAATCGGTGTAGATAACGCCGATAACCGGATTCTCAACCGCATTTTTGTTCTTCTCCGAGGAAACGTATCCTCTGCCGTGTTCGAAAGTAATCTCCATGAAGAAGGGCGCACCCGTTTCAACGGTTGCTATGTGGTGATCGGGATTGAGAATTTCAATATCCGAATCGACCTGAATGTCACCTGCGGTAACCTCGCCGCCACGAACATCAATTATACAAGTCTTGGGCTGTTGACAATAGAGTTTTGCTACGATACCCTTAACGTTGAGAATGATTTCGGGTACATCCTCAGTGACGCCCGGAATCGTTGATATCTCGTGGAGAACTCCATCGATCTTGACGCTGGAAGCGGCAACACCGGGGAGCGAGCTCAAAAGAACTCGACGAAGAGAGTTACCAAGAGTAATGCCATAGCCTCTCTCAAGGGGCTCAACAACAAAAACGCCATGTTTGCCGTCATCACTAAGCCCGGCGGTAACAATGTTCGGTCTTTCGATTTCGATCATTCTGTGTTCCTCCTTAAAAATTCGGGACTTTTGATTGCTCAAAAGTGATTATTTCGAATACAGCTCGACGATCAGATGCTCTTCGAACGGGAAGTCAACATCCTCTCTCTTAGGAAGCTCAGTGATAGTGGCAACGATGTTCTCTTTGTCAACATCCATCCAAGCGGGTACCGTCCTTGCGGTGATATTCTCGATAAGCACCTTAAATTTGGGAAGCTTACGGCTATCCTCTTTGAGAGCGATAACATCACCCTTACGAACCTCGTAGGAAGGGATGTTTACCTTTTTGCCGTTAACTGTGAAATGTCCGTGAAGTACGAGCTGACGGGATTCCTTGCGGCTCTCTGCCATACCCATACGGTAAACTACGTTGTCGAGTCTGCGCTCGATCATGATGAGAAGGTTCTCACCGGTCTGACCTTCTTTTCTGTCAGCCTTTTCAAAGTAGTTCTTAAACTGCTTTTCCAGAATGCCATAGTACCTCTTTGCCTTCTGTTTCTCACGAAGCTGAAGGGTGTACTCTTTGGGTCTTCTTCTATTGTTGCCTGCACCGTGCTGTCCGGGTGCCTGCTCTCTGCGTGCAATGGAGCATTTATCACTGGTGCATCTTTCGCCTTTGAGATAAAGCTTGCAGCCTTCTCTGCGGCAGAGTCTGCACGAGGGTCCTGTGTATCTTGCCATAATTATCCTCCGTTAATCTTATACGCGTCTTCTCTTGGGCGGTCTGCAACCGTTGTGAGGAATGGGCGTAACATCCTTAATGAGCGTAATGTCGAGACCGGCAACCTGAAGAGCTCTGATAGCCGCTTCTCTTCCCTGGCCGGGGCCTTTAACGAAAACCTCAACGGTCTTCATACCGTGCTCCATAGCTGCTTTTGCTGCGGTCTCTGCTGCCATCTGAGCTGCAAAAGGAGTAGACTTTCTCGAACCTCTGTATCCGAGTTCACCGGCGGAAGCCCACGAAACGGCATTACCCTTGGTATCGGTGATGGTTACAATAGTGTTGTTGAAGCTGGACTGGATATGCGCCTGACCTGCTTCAATGTTCTTCTTCTCACGACGTCTTCTGACAGCCGTCTTTTTCTGTACCTTTGCCATTAGTTCGCTATCCTCCTTTTACTTCTTCTTATTAGCTATAGTCTTAACCGGACCTTTTCTGGTTCTTGCGTTGGTCTTTGTTCTCTGACCGTGAACAGGAAGTCCTTTTCTGTGTCTGGTGCCACGATAGCAATCAATTTCGACCATTCTCTTGATATTAAGAGCTACTTCCCTTCTGAGGTCGCCTTCTACAACGTAATCGTTCTCGATAACGTCACGAAGCTTTGCGATATCTTCCTCGGAAAGATCCTTAACTCTGATATCAGGATTGATACCGGTCTTTTTAAGAATCTCGTTGGAACGGCTTCTGCCTATACCATAGATATAGGTAAGGCCGATTTCAACTCTTTTTGCGTTGGGAATATCAACACCGGAAATACGAGCCATCTTATTACTCTCCTATCCTTGTTTCTGCTTGTGCTTGGGATTCTCGCAAATGATCATAATTTTACCCTTGCGCTTGATAACCTTGCACTTTTCGCATATTTTCTTTACAGAAGGTTTAACTTTCATTTTATACCTCCATTCAAATTACTTTGCTCTGAAAGTTATACGTCCCTGAGAAAGGTCGTAGATCGAAACCTCAACCGTAACTTTATCTCCGGGAACTACTTTTATATAGTTCATACGCATTTTACCTGAAATATGCGCTGTTACTATATGTCCGTTAGTGAGTTTTACTTTGAACACCGTATTGGGCAGTACCTCAATAACGGTGCCTTCGCACTCGATTACATCGCTTTTAGCCAGAATAATTCCTCCTTGTCAACTTGGGATATCCATATACATAACAATCTCAGCAACCGACTCGCGTATTAAGCGGTTCGTGAGTTTGGAAGCAGAGAGAGTACATTTGTCTACCGGTATCCCCTCAATCGGTTTAATGTGCTTTAATTTTTTCTTTTTGGGCTTTTCCACCTTACGGACTTTTCCGTCCGCAACGAGTACGTAGCCCTCATCATCGGGGTAACCGACGATTGCACATATACATCCTTTATCGCGTCCTGCCAGAGAAACGACCAGACGCCCTATACTGTCGTCCATATACACCTCTATGAAGGATCCGTCAATATAAGAACGCCATTTTCGGTGAAAGCAACAGTGTTCTCGTAGTGGGCCGAAAGACTGCCGTCTTTTGTGACCACCGTCCACTCATTACTAAGCACGCGAACACCGTAATCGCCCATATTGACCATCGGTTCAACAGCGATTGTCATTCCCGGACGCAGCCGCAGTCCGTAGCCGGCACGACCGTAGTTAGGAACCTCGGGATCCTCGTGCAGGTTTTTACCTATACCGTGTCCGATATATTCCCTTACTACTGAGTAGCCGTGTTTTTCAACATAGCTCTGTATTGCATAGCCAACGTCACCGAGCCTTGAGCCATCGCCTATTGCGGCGATTCCCTCATAAAAGCTTTGCTTCGTGACCTCGATAAGCTTTTTGGCATCCTCGGAAACCTCGCCAACGGTGAACGTTGCGGCGCAGTCGCCGTGAAATCCCTTATAATAAGCTCCAACATCAATACTGACTATGTCACCGTTCTTCAAAACTCTGCTTGAAGACGGTATGCCGTGAATGACCTCTTCATTAACGCTGATACAAGCCGATGCCGGAAAACCGCCGTAGCCCAAAAACGAGGGCTTTGCACCGTGAGAAAGTATACACTTTTTGATCTCACGGTCGATTTGTGCGGTGGTTACGCCCTCGCGGACGTACTCACCGCCGACCTCACGTGCGATGGCAGCTATCCTGCCGGCATCACGCATACGGATGATATCCTCACCCGATTTCAAAGTAATCATATTCCGAGAGCCTCTTTAACTAATGCGGTTGTTTCCGCCAGCTCATTCTGTCCGCTTACTGTGCGGATAAGGCCCTTTGAGCTGTAATAACCGATAAGCGGTTCTGTTTCGGCATGGTAAACACTGAGTCTGTTAAGAACAACCTCAGGCTTATCATCCGCACGCATCGTGAGCGGTGCACCGCATTTGTCGCAGTGAACGCCGTCCTCGGTGGGATTGGATTTGACATGCCAGGTAGCTCCGCAAGCGGCGCACAGCCTTCTTCCGCTCATTCTCTCAACGATTGCATCATCGGAGAGCTCGATCGAAAGAACAGCATCAATATCCACGCCAAGCTCCTCAAGAGCTTCTGCCTGCGGTATTGTGCGGGGAAATCCGTCAAGGATAAATCCCTTTTCACAATCGGGTTGACTGATTCGGTCTTTAACGATGCCGATAACAACATCGTCCGAAACGAGTGCGCCCTCAGAGATAGCAGCCTGAGCAGCAAGTCCCATAGGAGTGCCGGCTTTGATTGCCTCTCTGAGCATTGCACCGGTAGAAAGGGTGGGAATCGAGAGCTCCTTGGAGAGGATCTCTGCCTGTGTTCCCTTGCCTGCACCGGGAGGGCCAAACATAATGATTTTCATGCGATTTATGCTCCTTATTCAAGGAAACCCTTATAGTGACGCAGTGTGATTTCACTCTCAAGCTCTCTGGTAGTCTCAAGCGCAACCGAAACAACGATGATGATCGAAGTTCCACCGAATACGAGTGAGGTGAGAGGTCCTTTCTCGGTCCAAGCCATGAGTATGGGAACGATAGCCATAAACGAAAGGAATATGGAGCCGATAAGAGTGATCCTGTTAACTACCTTGCGGAGGTAGTCAGCGGTAGGCTTTCCGGGACGGTATCCGAGAATGGTACCGCCGTTCTTCTTAAGGTTGTTTGCTACATCGTAGGTGTTGAAGGAAATCGACAGATAGAAGTAAGCAAATAAAACGATAAGAATAAAGGTTGCGATAACATAGTAGGGATACTCGGAATTAGCCGAGAAGTAAGTGGTTACGTTCTCCTCCCAGCTGCGGAAGATAAGAGCGAGGGTAGCGGGCATCATAACTACGGAGTTAGCGAAGATGATGGGCATAACGCCGCTCATAAGCACCTTGATGGGGAGAGTGGTGTTGGAACCACCGTACATTTTTCTACCAACCTGACGCTTTGCGTACTGAACGTTAAGACGTCTCTCGGAGTTGGAGAACATAACGGTAAGAGTGATGATGACGAGCATCATGATAAGAGCAACAGCTACCCAGATAATGTTGGTAGTGTCAAGCTTGATCCACTGATACATAGTCATAAACATCGAAGCGCCGCTGGAAACGATGTTAGCGAAAAGGATAATGGAGATACCGTTGCCGATACCTTTCTCATCGATACGCTCACCGATCCACATAACGAGTGCAGCACCTGCGGTAAGGCATGCTACGATAACAACACCGGCGAACCAATGGTCTTCAATAACGCCGGTCTGCTTAACAGTAATGTAGTAGCCGTAACCGGTGATGATCGCAAGAGCAACTGTGATAAAACGGGTGATTTTGGCAAGCTTTGCCTGTCCCTCGGGGCCGCTCTTCTGCCAACGCTCCCAAGCGGGAATAGCGATGGTAAGGAGCTGCACAACGATGGACGAAGTAATGTAGGGGCTTACGCCGAGTGCAAACAGAGTTCCCTGCGAGAAAGCTTCGCCGGACAACATATTGAAGTATCCGAGAAGTGTTCCGCCGGTGCTCTCCATCTGTGCAGCGAGAGCCGCACCGTCAACGTAGGGTACCGGAATAACAGAGCCGAGTCTGTAGAGCACGATTACGATAATCGTGAACAGAATCTTTTTCCTGAGGTCCGGAACTCTCCAAGCGTTTGCAAATACTCGAAACATTTAGACCACCTCGGCCTTTCCGCCTGCTGCTTCGATCTTCTCTTTTGCGTTAGCAGAGAAAACAGCCGCTTTAACGGTAAGAGCTTTGGTAATTTCACCGTTTGCAAGTATTTTAAGTCCGTCAAATCTGTTTTTGATAACCTTATCATTGATGAGGGTATCAATATCGATAACGGAGCCTGCCTCGTATTTGTTGAGAAGCTCAACGTTAACGATAGCATATTTCTTTGCGAAGTGATTGGTAAATCCTCTCTTCGGGAGTTTTCTGTACAGCGGGAGCTGACCACCCTCGAAGCCGGGTCTTACACCGCCGCCGGAGCGAGCGTTCTGACCCTTGTGTCCCTTGCCGGCAGTCTTTCCGTTACCGCTGCCGGCGCCTCTGCCCTTTCTGTAGTTGGGCTTGGCGGAACCGGGTGCCGGGGAAAGCTCGTGAAGCTTCATAACTTATTCCTCCTAATCTCTAATAATGAAAGTTATTCAGCATCTTCGACACTGACAAGGTGAGAGATGAGTACGACTTTGCCGTTTATAGCATCGTCTTTCTCAACTATTTTGGTATCACCGATTTTGCGGAGTCCGAGGGAGTTTGCAGTAAGAATGTGATTCTTCTTGCGTCCGATAAGACTCTTGGTGAGTGTGATTTTAATTTTAGCCATTGTACAACCTCCTATTTAGTAAGCTGCTCAACGCTGATGCCGCGCATTCTTGCAACTTCCTCAGCGGTACGGAGCTGAGTAAGTGCATCGAAGGTAGCCTTAAGAACGTTGATGGGGTTGTTCGAACGGAGCGATTTTGCACGGATATCACGGATTCCTGCACTATCGAGTACAGCACGCATGGTGCCGCCTGCGATGATACCGGTACCGGGAGCAGCGGGCTTGAGAAGAACCTTGCCTGCACCGTACTCACCGATAACCTCGTGAGGAATCGTGGTGCCTTTGAGGGAAACCTCGACTACATTTTTCTTTGCAGCCTCGATCGCCTTGCTGATTGCGTTGGGAACCTCAGCTGCCTTGCCGATGCCATAGCCGATGTGACCTGCACCGTCACCGACAACTACAAGTGCCGAGAAGCGAGCAATACGACCGCCTTTTACGGTTTTTGAAACTCGTTTTGTATCAATAAGAGTTTCTTTAAGTTCGAGTGCGCTGTAATCTGTCTTCATAATTCCCTCCTTAGAACTTCAGTCCGGCTTCACGGGCTGCATCTGCGAGTGCCTGGATACGTCCGTGATAGAGGTATCCGCCTCTGTCGAATACGACTTCAGCGATGCCCTTATCGAGAGCTCTCTGCGCGATGAGTGTGCCGACCTTGGCAGCGGACTCTTTGTTGCCGCCCTCGGTGCCGAATTCTTTTTCGGTGCTGGAAGCAGATACGAGGGTCTTGCCCACGGTATCATCGATTACCTGCACATAGATGTTTGCATTGGAACGATAAACACAAAGACGAGGTCTTTCGGGAGTACCGGAGATTTTGGCTCTGACTCGTTTGTGTCTGTGAAGTCTCTTTTGATTTTTATCTTCGCGACTAACCATAATTCTTTATACTCCTTTCCCTTATTTACCTGCTTTGCCGGCCTTACGGATGATACGCTCATCGGAGTATTTGATACCCTTGCCAAGATAAGGCTCGGGAGGTCTCTTACCTCTGATTTCAGAAGCGATCTGTCCAACCTGCTGTTTATTTGCACCGCTAACTATAACGATGTTGCTCTGAGGTACGTCGAAGGTAATTCCATCGGGCTCCTCAAACACTACGGGGTGCGAGTAACCGATATTGAGAACGAGCTTCTTGCCCTCTTTAGTTGCCTTGTAACCAACTCCGTTGATCTCAAGCTTTTTGGAAAAGCCATCGGTAACACCGACTACCATATTATTGATAAGAGTTCTGGAGAGGCCGTGGAGCGATTTGTGCTCTTTCTCATCAGAGGGACGCTTAACGGTAAGGATACCTGCGTCGATCTCGATGATCATAGCGGGATTGATCTGCTCAGAGAGAGTACCCTTGGGACCGGTAACGGTTACGAGGTTTGCCTCACTGATATCAATTTTAACACTTGCGGGTACGGTAATGGTCATCTTGCCTATTCTCGACATTTTATTACCTCCTTACCATACGAACGCAAGAACTTCGCCACCGAGGTTCTGCTTACGAGCTTCTTTGTCAGTCATAATTCCCTTAGAGGTAGAGATGATCGCGATACCGAGACCGTTCTTAACTCTGGGAAGATCCTGACTTGCTGCGTAAATACGAAGACCGGGTTTGCTGACTCTGCGAAGTCCCTGGATGATTCTCTGCTTGTTCTCGCCGTACTTAAGAGTAACGGTGATTACGCCCTGCTTGTTATCCTCGGCAACCGAGTAAGCCTTGATGTAACCTTCATCGAGAAGAATCTGAGCGATAGCTTTTTTAAGGTTGGAGGCAGGAATCTCAACCGACTCGTGCTTTGCGGTGTTCGCATTGCGGATTCTGGTGAGCATATCAGCCACTACATCTGTAATCTGCATATTTATTTCCTCCTCTTACCAGCTGGCTTTCTTCACGCCGGGAATCTCACCCTTGTAGGCGAGCTCTCTGAAGCAGATACGGCAAATACCGTATTTGCGGAGATAAGCGTGAGGTCTGCCGCATATTTTACATCTGTTATATTTGCGGGTGGAGAACTTGGGCTCTTTCTGCTGTTTGAGTACCATTGCTTTCTTTGCCATCGTAATTCCCTCCCTTAAACTTTTGCGAACGGTGCACCGAGGAGAGTAAGAAGCTCTTTTGCTTCCTCATCGGTGTTCGCGGTAGTAACAAATATAATATCCATACCTCTGATTTTGTCGACCTTATCGTACTCGATCTCAGGGAAAATGAGTTGCTCTTTGAGACCTACCGAGTAGTTACCTCTGCCATCAAACGCATTGGGATTGATGCCCTTGAAGTCTCTTACACGGGGAAGAGCGATATTGAAGAATTTGTCAACAAACTCATACATATTCTCGTGTCTGAGGGTAACCTTCGCACCGATTTTCATACCTGCTCTGAGCTTGAAGTTCGAAACAGATTTTTTAGCAACGGTGGGAACACCTTTCTGACCGGTGATGATAGCGAGATCACCGAGAATATTGTCGATAACCTTCGAGTTATCCTTTGCATCACTTTCGCAGCAGTTGATGACAACCTTCTCGAGCCTGGGAATCTGCATGGGGCTCTTGTAGTTGAATTTCTTCATCAACGCGGGAGCAACATCGCTATTGTAATAATCTTTAAGTCTAGACATTGTTGTTCAACCTCCTGCATTAAAGTGATTCGCCGCAGTGTACGCAAGAGCGTACCCTGTCGCCGTCTGCGGTTTTGCTGTGTCTGACGCGAACGCCCTTCTGGCATTTCGGGCAGTAAAGCATAACCTTGCAAGCATAGATAGCACCCTCGGTCTTAATGATACCGCCGGGCTCACCCTGCTTTCTGGGTTTAACGTGCTTGGAAACAACGTGAACGCCCTCAACAATAACCTTTCCCTCATCGGGAGAAACGCCGAGAACCTTACCAACAGTCTTTTCTTTGCCGTTTGCGTATTTTCCGGAGATTACAACAACGGTATCACCGGTTTTAACATGCATTTTCTTACTCATTGTGTTACCTCCTTACACTACTTCGGGTGCGAGGGAGAGTATCTTCATATAGCCCTTCTCGCGAAGCTCTCTTGCAACCGGGCCAAAGATACGGGTTCCTTTGGGTTCCTTGTCATCCTGAATAATAACTGCTGCGTTATCATCAAAGCGAACATAGGATCCATCGTTTCTTCTGGTGGGCTGAACCGTTCTGACTACAACAGCCTTAACGACGTCACCCTTTTTAGCTACTCCGCCGGGAGCGGCTTTTTTAACGGAGCAGACAATAATATCGCCTACACCTGCATAGCGCCTGCCGGTGCCACCAAGTACTCGGATGCACAACAACTCTTTTGCGCCGGTATTGTCAGCGACCTTAAGACGGGATTCTTGCTGTACCATTGTGTACCTCCTTACTTAGCTTTCTCGATGATCTCAACGAGACGCCAACTTTTGTCTTTGGAAAGAGGACGAGTTTCCATAATAAGAACCTTATCGCCGATACCGCAGATATTGTTCTCGTCATGTGCCTTGAAGCGAACCGTTCTCTTGATGATCTTTTTATAAAGAGGATGCTTAACGTTGTCACGGATAGCAACAACAATCGTCTTGTCCATTTTGTCGGATACGACGATGCCGACTCTTGTTTTTCTAAGTGCTCTTTCTGCCATCGTTTACTCCTCCTTATGCCTTTTCAGCAAGCTCTTTTTCCCTGATAACGCTGAGAAGACGAGCGATGGTCTTTTTGGTCTCAACGATTTTCATAGGATTCTCGAGCTGATTGATCGAATGCTGGAAGCGAAGATTGAAAAGCTCTTTCTTCTGCTCTTCAACGTTCTTTTGGAGTTCGGAAATAGACATTTCTCTGATTTCTTTGATATTCATATTCTACCTCCTATTTCTCAAGGTCTGCCTTGGTGGCAAACTTACATTTGAGAGGAAGCTTGTGCATAGCAAGACGCATAGCCTCGCGTGCATCTGCCTCGGAAACTCCGTCCATCTCGAACATAACTCTACCGGGCTTGACCACTGCAACCCAGTACTCGGGCGAGCCTTTACCGGAACCCATTCGGGTTTCAGCAGGCTTCTCGGTTACGGGCTTGTCAGGGAATATTTTGATCCAGACCTTTCCGCCTCTCTTGACGTAACGGGTCATTGCAATACGTGCAGCCTCAATCTGGTTGCTGGTAACCCATGCGGGCTCGGTAGCAACAAGACCGTAGGTACCGTAGGTGATGGTGTTACCTCTGTGAGCTCTACCGGTCATTCTGCCACGCTGAACACGTCTGTATTTAACTCTTTTAGGCATTAACATTAGCGCTTACCTCCTTCACGGGATGCGGAACGCTTAACCTCGGGAAGAACCTCACCCTTGTAGATCCATACCTTGATGCCGATCTTACCGTAGGTGGTGTTCGCCTCCCAGAAGCCGTAATCGATATCAGCTCTGAGAGTCTGAAGAGGAATGGTACCCTCGTGATAATGCTCACTTCTTGCGATTTCAGCACCGCCGAGACGTCCGGAAACATTGATTTTGATACCCTTTGCACCGAGCTTCATGGTTCTGCCGATAGACTGCTTCATAGCACGGCGGAAGGAAATTCTTCTTTCGAGCTGTGCAGCGATGTTCTCAGCAACGAGCTGTGCGTTAAGGTCGGGCTGCTTGATCTCAACCACCTTAACGTCAACGCTGACGTTTGCGGGAGTGTTAAGGAAATCAGCAACAACTTTTTTGAGCTTCTCAATCTCAGTGCCGCCCTTACCGATAATCATACCGGGCTTAGCGCAGTGGATGATAACTCTTACACGGCTGTTATCGCGCTCGATCTCGATGGTAGGAACGCCTGCAGCCATAAGTCTCTTTTTAAGGAACTCTCTGAGATTGTAATCGGAGACGATGATATCGCCAAAGGTCTCATCCTTCGCATACCAACGGGAGCTCCAATCCTTGATTACGCCAACACGGAGTCCGTGGGGATTAACTTTCTGTCCCATTATTACGCCTCCTCCTTTTCTCTGAGTACGATGGTTACGTGAGAGGTTCTCTTAAGGATGCGGAAGGCTCTGCCCTGCGCACGGGGACGAACTCTCTTCATGTTCTTGAGAATACCGGGGGTAACAAAGCACTCTGCTACGTAAAGCTTCTCAATATCCATGCCGTAGTTGTGGTCAGCATTTGCAACAGCCGATTTGAGAAGCTTCTCGATATCGGTGCTAACCATCTTATTAGTATTTCTAAGGATTGCAGCAGCAACTGCAACGTCTTTGCCTCTGATGAGGTCGAGCACGATCTTAACCTTTCTGGGGGTAACTCTCAGCTGTTTGAGATATGCTCTCGATTCTCTTTTTTCCACAGTAATTTCTCCTTTCAAACCCATTACTTAACCGAAGTTTTGGATCCGGAGTGTCCGCGGAAGGTTCTGGTGGGAGCGAACTCGCCAAGCTTGTGTCCGACCATGTCTTCTACAACATATACGGGAACATGCTTTCTTCCGTCGTGAACCGCAATCGTATGGCCGACAAATTCGGGGAAGATTGTGGAAGCACGGGACCATGTCTTGATAACTCTTTTTTCGCCTTTTTCGTTCATCTCACAAACTCTGTTGTAGAGCTTCTGTTCCACGAAAGGGCCTTTTTTAACGCTTCTGCTCACAGTAATTTCCTCCTTTATTTGTCATTTCTTCTCTTTACGATAAACTTATTGGTGCGAGCCTTCTTGTTTCTGGTCTTATAACCGAGAGTGGGCTTGCCCCAAGGAGTTACAGGGGTAGGACGACCGATAGGCGAACGTCCCTCACCACCGCCGTGGGGGTGATCGCAGGGGTTCATAACCGAACCGCGAACGGTAGGACGAATGCCGAGGTGCCTGGTCTTACCTGCTTTACCGAGCTTGATGTTCTCATGCTCGAGGTTTCCGACCTGACCGATGGTAGCCTTGCAGTTGAGGCGAACAAGACGAACCTCTCCCGAGGGGAGACGAACCTGTGCCATGCCGTTCTCTTTAGCCATAAGCTGAGCCTGAGCACCTGCAGAGCGAACGAGCTGAGCGCCCTTACCGGGGTAAAGCTCGATTGCGTGGATAAAGGTACCAACGGGGATCTGGGAGATAGGAAGCACGTTGCCGGGCTTGATATCTGCGTTCTCGCCGGAGTAAAGAACGGTACCAACGGTAACGCCGTCGGGAGCGATGGAGTAGCTCTTCTTGCCGTTCTCATCCTCAAGGAGCATAATGTAAGCGGTACGGTTAGGATCGTACTCGATAGCAACGACCTTATTTACCGAGTCAGCTCTCTTGAAATCGATGATTCTGTATTTCTTTTTGTTGCCGCCGCCGTGGTGGCGAACGGTAATTCTACCCGTGTTGTTTCTACCTGCGTTCTTCTTGAGAACGGTAACAAGGGACTTCTCGGGAGTCTTCTTCGTAATCTCGGCGAAGGAGGGCGAAGTCATGTTTCTACGGGAGGGAGTAGTGGGTTTGTATGTCTTAACTGCCATTTCTACTAACTCCTTTCTTACATCAAGCTATCGAAGAACTCGATCGTCTTAGACTCGGGAGTGAGCTTAACGATTGCTTTCTTCCAAGCGCTTGTTTTACCCATGTGATAGCCGAGTCTCTTGGGCTTTCTCTTCATGGTGATGGTGGTAACTCTCTCAACCTGAACGCCGAAGATTTCCTCAACTGCGTTTTTGATCTCGATCTTGTTTGCATCGCAGGGAACACGGAAGGTGTACTTCTTGTCCTGCATATTTTTGATAGAGGCCTCAGTAATAACGGGCTTTTGGATGATGTCGTAAGCCGATTTCATTATGCGTAAACCTCCTCAATCTTAGCAAGTGCATTCTTATCAACGATGAACTTACCGTATTTAAGAATGTCGTATACGTTAATGGTGTTAACGGGAGCAGTAGCTACGCCCGCAATGTTTCTTGCCGAGAGAACAACGTTCTCGTTAACCTCGGGAAGAACGATGAGAGCCTTACCCTCAACGTTGAGAGCCTTAAGGAATGCAACTGCGTTCTTGGTCTTGATCGAATCAAACGCGATATTGTCAACGACAATCAGATCGTTTGCAGCAACCTTGGACGAAAGAGCGGAGAACAGTGCGATTCTCTTGAGCTTCTTGTTGATGCTGACTCTGTAGCTTCTGGGCTTGGGGCCAAGGGCGATACCGCCGTGAGTCCACTGAGGAGAACGGGTGGAACCCTGTCTCGCTCTGCCTGTGCCTTTTTGTCTCCAGGGCTTCTTACCGCCGCCGGAAACCTCGCTTCTGGTGAGGGTGGACTGAGTGCCCTGACGCTGGTTGAGCAGGTATGCTCTGACTACTGCGTGAACTGCCGCAGTGTTGATCTCAGCGGCAAATATTTTTTCGGAAAGAGCGACTTCGCCGCAAATCTCTCCCTGCATGTTGTAAACATTTACGTTAGGCATTTGTTAATCCTCCTTCCGATTATTTCACGGTGCTGCGGAGGTATACGATGCCGCC
>JAZNCU010000066.1:0-3582 GCA_045587745.1 Eubacteriales bacterium
CGTTAAAACCCTTGCAGTACAGCTTGCAGGCAGAGCAGTGCGTGCCGTGGCGATTCTTACCGCCGTATATCTGTTTGATTACGGCAAAATAGGCGTGAACGTTATATGGAACAGCATCGTAACCGGGCTTCCCGGCATTATACTTCAGCTCGCTGTATTACCTATGATGCTTATCATTATCGGCAAAAAACAAAATAGCTAAACAAAAGAGCAGTCGAAGGACTGCTTCTTTATTGGAGGAAAAATGGACACTTCCAAGCTCACCAATCACGATACTCGAATTAAATATTACCCTCTGATGATGGGGCTTTCCTGCCTCGAAAGCATACGGGAGATACCTCTGCCCGAGGGATACAGATATGTTTTTTACAAAAACGGTGACAGGGACGACTGGATTGAGATCGAGCGCACAGCAGGCGAGGTTTGCGATCACGCTCATGGTGTACGCACCTGGGAAAAGTATTTTGGGGACTATGAGCACCTTCTGCCCGAGCGAATGATTTTTATCGAGAATGAAGAGGGCGAGAAGGTTGCCACCGCCACGGCATTTTTTGACAATTTCGGGAATGACAAATCGGGCGCCGGCTGGGTTCATTGGGTTGCGGTGCGTGCCGACCACCAGGGCAGACGGCTCTCAAGACCGCTGATTTCCAAAACGCTCGCCACCCTTGGCTTGCTCGGCTACAGTCACGCTATCCTGCACACACAAACGACCTCCTGGGTTGCCTGCAGGATATATCTTGATTTTGGATTTTTGCCGCTTCCCGAAAGTGAAATCGAGTCAAAAGAGGGCTGGCAGATTTTGAAAACCATAACGAATCATCCCTCACTCGAAAAATTTGAAAGTATAAACGAGCAGGATATTTTTCGTGAAAACACAGCAAAATAAGATAAAATACGACAAAAACAAATTAAATTTGACATAGTGCGGCATATGTGGTATACTACTGACACCGATACAAAATATGAAAGGAAACAATTTTTTATGAAAAAGATTCTTTCACTAACCCTTTCGGTTTTACTTCTGCTGTCTGCGCTTGCGTGCCTGGCTTCCTGTGAGAAGACTCTCGTCACCGACGGAAACAGCGTTTTCGTTGTGACACAGGTCGGCAACGAGCAGAAATTCAGCGTTACCTGGAACAGCAGCAAAAAAGTCACAGGTCTTGAGATCAAGGTCACTCACGGCAAGCAGACGGTTGCTCAGGCGGCATTCAGCGGCGAAGAGCTTGGAGACTCGGTGACCGTCGATGCATATTACGGCAAGCACGACGTTGAGCTAAAGGCTATCCACGATGACGGCAGTTCAAGCGTTATCAACTGCAAGGTAGCCCTCTCGGCTGACGAATACGTTATCGCTCCCATCTCGGGTTCAATGCCTCAGCTTTATTTTACACTTAATATAAAAGAGATTACTGATGAAGGCAATATCCCTACCTTTGTATGGCTGACCAGACCCGAGAGCTGGAACTGGGACGCTCTGCCCGAGAACGTTTTTGCAATGCCTACCGTTGAGCTGGAGGAGATCCTCGTAAACAACAACTATGACAGAATGGTGTCGGTTGTAAACGACTACATCAAGGAGCTTTACGAGATCAATCCCGATTCCAAGTTCAACCTATATATCAACGATTACAACATCTATCTCTATCTCAAGCTGCTCACTGCAAACGGAATTCCCGAGGATAACTACTACGTTACCCTTCTCTCTGACGGCGGCGCTTCCTACTCGGCATTCAACGAGGCGTTTAACGTTGAGGAAGAGGGATTTGATGCCGATGCAAAATATGCAGATATGGCATCCAAGCTCAACTCCCTCTACGAGGAAGTTCGAACAGCAGGCGACTATCCGAGCGGCGGCACGTTCTCGGTTGACAGCGAAGAACTGAGACAGTATGCTTACGTTGCCGCAAAAGAGATGGACAACGTTGAATGGTGGATCCTCCGTCCGAGAAGCGGTGTTCTTTGCTCCCCCGATGAGGAATTTATTACTATGGTTCTCAACGACGACAAAACCGAGGGAATCATCGAGGAACGCAACTTTGCATCTCCCCTTACGGCTATGACCGATGAGGAAAAGGATTCGTTGCTCAATCTTTACAACTTTAACGGCGAGATGTTTGCTCAAGCCGAAAAAGAGAATAAAAAGGCTATGATGATCCTCGGCTCCTGGGCGTTTGCCGAGAACGAGCCAAACTTTAACGACTACGTTAACCTTGTAAAGGCTTACTACGGTGAGGAGGAGTTTGTGTACTACTACAAGGGTCACCCCAACACTCCCACCAGCCTCTATCCCGACAAGCAGGCACAGCTCGAGGAGCTTTGCCTTATTGACGTTGAGTCCTCTATCAATGCCGAGCTTATCCTCTTCTTCTATCCCGACATTTATATGTGCGGCTATAACTCCTCCACCTTCCTCTCTGTACAGAGCCCCGAGATGGCGTGCGCTATGTTCAATATGACTCCCGAGGCAGCGGCAGAAAACGAGAGCATGACCGAGTATAAGGATCTTATCGGAATATACCTCTCGCTTATAGGTGAGGACAGCGAGTACGCAGATCTTTGCGAGGGCGACGGCACCTACATTCTTATTCAGCCCGGCACCGACACGGAGGTTGAATGGGATATCGGTATCTTTGATTCCGCGGCAAACACCATCACCTATTACAACGCTGTTGACGGCGGCTACACCGCAGTTGAGTAATCTTTAACCAAACAAAGGCACTTACGTTTGTTAATGCGTAAGTGCCTTTTTGTATTTCAGAAAAAATCAAAGGACCTCTGTTTCCTCGGGAAGCTTGATTTCGCCCTCCTTCTTTTCGAACTCCTTGATCTCTTGGCGTATCAAATAAAGAATCTCTCCGTTTGCCGAACGTCCATAATATTTTGAAATATAGTGTAGCTTATAATGAAGCTCGGGGTCAATCTCAATTCCCAAATGCTTGTTTTTCTTATTTCTCATAAAACTTCTCCAATGATCTTATTTTAAGTATATTTTAAGATTATTTTGTGGTACAATGTTGTTAGTATACTTGTTTTAAGTATACTAAATTAAATTTGGAGGCTACTATGAGAATTGCGATCGTTGGTTCAAGGAAAATCAAGGCGATTGATATTCCCAAATAAGTTTCATCCGAAGATGAAATCGTATCGGGCGGTGCAGAGGGAGTTGATAGATGCGCCGCCGAATACGCAAGAAAAAACGGGATGAGACTTACCGAATTCTTACCGCAATACCATCTTTACGGACGCGCGGCGCCCATTAAAAGGAACGAGCAAATCGTTGATTACGCCGACAAAATCATCGTTTTTTGGGACGGCAGTTCAAAAGGCGCATTGTCCGTTATAAACTATGCAAAAAGGATTGGAAAGGTTTGCGAGGTTGTTCGCTGTGAGCAAGGCTGAGAGCTTTGCGTATTCTTTGTTTCAACTATCCTACATAACAAAAAGTCCTCCTTACAGAGGACTTTTTGTTCAGAAAAGATTGTAATGAGAAAACCTATCAGCTATTTATTTCCCTGATAAATACTGATCTGATCAATTTGCAAGCTGCTCGGCAATAATTGCGTTTACGTATGCCGCAAG
>JAZNCU010000067.1:0-21903 GCA_045587745.1 Eubacteriales bacterium
ATCCTAACTGCAATACCCTCGCCTGATATAACTTGAGAGGCAACATTGTTCTTGCCGTCACCATTCTTTATGCTATCAATCGTTTCGTTGTTGATAGTGATAAAATTCGACTCGGTATCCATGAGATAATAAAGTGCGCCGCTAATCTCATTCCAAGTATAGGTGTCCTTCTCATCACCGGGAAGTGCAGCACGTGCGGCAATCAAATCTGCCAATGCTTTCTTATAAGTCGCATATCCGGGAAGAAGGGCTGTGATAGCTGCATCATCTTCATCATCTGTAGCATCAAAGCCAAGTTCAGTCAACGCAGAATTAAAGCGGGCTCCGAGAGCAAGCTCGTCATCTACATATCCCCTAACAAGAGATGCAGCAGCAAGCGCTGCAGTGTCGTTTTCCGCACCACTAGCGGTACCCAATGCATGCGCAACAAGAGCCTGCAGATACGCAGTTTCAACGCTCCTGATCGAAGTCTCAAGACCTGTGATCATACTTGTGATAGCGTCAACCTCGTCCTGAGTGTATTCGTCGCTTGTTGAGAGCGCCTTTTTAACAGCAATATTGGCAAGAATATCGCCGTTAGCATCCAAAGAGTTGCGTGCCGCAACAAGAGCATTACCACGCTCAGTAGCTATGGCAGCAAGTGCACTACGGAACGCCTGCTCACGGTCGGAAAGACCGGAAGCAACACCAAGTGCGCGGAAGCCGGTGTTCTCATTTTCACCAAAAGTACCACCTTCGTTGAGCGTACCGAACGCTCCGGTAGCTACAGTTCCGATAACACGTCCGTTGGCGTTATACTCAGGAATTAACACAGGAGCGCCAGAGTTAATTGTGTTATTGGATATGTTGAGCAGTGCGGGACGAAGAACGATTTGATTAGTGCCGTAAACATCGTTGTAACCCAAATTGATAAGGTTACCCCAATAGGTGTTCTCGGCCGCAGTGTCCTCAACGTCATCGGGAAGAGGACCGTTTTGGATAGCAGCGCCGGTGTTAAGTGCGATTTCAAGCGCACCGTTTGCGCCGACTGCTGTGGAGATACTCGTTACTTCGGGTGCTGTGGAGAGAGTGAACCATGCGTATGTAGAGGATACGACCATAATAACCGCTACGAGCAGCATGGCAATGGATGAGATAAGCTTGCCTTTGATGTTGTAGCCAAGCTTTTTTTCTTTTTCAGCCATTTTTTTGATTCCTTTCTGTTTGTTTTTTGCGTTTTTTGTTTTTTTGTTTTTTTATTTTTTTATTTTTTTATTACTTTTGCGCTCACCGGGGGTAATCCCTGCGGAGCATAAAGGGGTACCTGCTACGAATCCGTAAGCGGTTATTCGGTAGGCATTTCCATATAAAAATCCATACCGAGGTGACCGCCGATAAGATCGTTGGTACAATGAGGGTCATCACCCTCGAGCCAGATAACAACGGTAAATTTATGCACCTCGTCGGGCATGAACGACGTTATTATCCCGGAATCGACAATGCTGTCGGAAATAAATGATTTCGGTTTTACACGCCAATAGGTTAAAGCGCCTTTTGCAGTTATGACCTCATATTGCTCATCGGTGTTTGCGTTAAAGGAATAGAGCGGTGCTTTTGTATAACCGCGTGTATTATCGTCAACGGAAGGGAGACACTGTATGTTCCCCTCCTCATCGGCTTTGGCATAGATCGTCATCTCGCCGTCAACGAAAAGCATTGCCCACGCCGCCGAAGATAAATTTTGACTTTCGGAATTGATGTTAAGCTGCCATTTGAGTTGTTGTTCGCTATCACCCTCGTTTCTGACGTAAAATGTATATGCAAAATAATCGCCGTTATGTGAGCCGTCAATAGAATCAACGTCCTCGGGTATATCAATGATCGAAATACACGGAACATTCTCGGCGAGTGTTGCAAACAAATGACCGGTAGGGTTCTCAAACCCTTTTGTTTCGGATATCGTAAATCCCTCACGGAACAGCTCATCGGACATCGAAATGGTAAAATGTCCTTTAAGCCGGGTAACGTAGGAAAGGAGAGCCAGCGAGAGCAGCAGTGTTGCCGCAAGAGCAAGCAAAAGCCAGCCCAATTTACCACGGAACCACAGCCACAGCAACGCAAGACGGCGGTTTTTGTCGAAATACAGGCCCAAGCCGGAGGCCGTCATTTCGAACTCCTTTTTGCTCTTTATGCCTGCCGCACGCATATCTCGGCGGAGCTTTTTCCTTCCCTCTTTTATCTCACGTACTTCCTGTTTGGTAAGTACAATACCGGCACGCTTCTTTTTGAACAGACGTTTTTGCTTTTTGTCGTTAGTACTGTTATCCATAGCAACGCACCGAAATTACATTTCTTCCTTTGCCAGATAATCGAGAATCATCTCGTCCTCGCTGACAAGAACACCAACCATTGTACCGGAGGCGCAAGCCGCACCGTTGGTACCCAGCCAGGTAACAGCCTCAGGTGAATCGGCATTCCTTCCGAACACGGTCAGCCCCTTCTTTTTAAGGCTCTGCAGTGACTCGGCTCCGGCATTGGTAAGATAAAGATCGGTTGCAAGACGGACGTGCTTAAAGCCCATCGAAATAAGCTGCTCGGGAGTAAGCGACTCATCGGGATGATAGTCATCCACAACCAAATTTATCCCGTTACGGAGATATTTTTCGACCGTGGCAACAGTTGCCTTTGTACCCTCGCGAAGCATACTCTCGGGGATAGTCAAAATAAGCTTTTCTTTTGAAATCGGTTGATCTGCAAGGAGTGTATTGAATTTTGCAATCGGCAGGCCGAGCGTATAAAACTCGGGAATCATCTGCAAAATGATACCCTCATAGGTAATGTTGCAGTTATCCAATCGCAGTATCGTATCGGTAACCTCATAGAGGAAATACATCGAAAGATCCTCGACCAAATTCGTCCTCTTGAACAGATCACGAAGCTCCTCAATGCTCTCGGTATCGCCGGGGCGGTTCGCAACGCCGCCGAACCAAGGCTCTGCCTCATAGAACGGGAAATAATTCTGCCGCTCCGAGCCCAACGGGCGGTATTTCAAGCCCATAACACGGTCGCTCTTACGCTCAACAAGTGTGATCGTGGCAGGAAGCGCTCTGGTATAGACAATGTACTTTTTATAAACCGCAAAGCAGGCATCCTTTGCCGCCTTGAACACCTCGATAAGCTCAGGTGCCCACAGCCTTCCCGAGCCGGCGATGATCGTTTCGAAAGCGATATCAAACGGTGTCTCGGAGCGTGTCTCGGATGCGATGCGATCAAGCTCTTTTGCGATACCTACTATCTGAGCAGGTGCGCTGATATCGCTGGAAAGGCGTCCCTGCGGATATCCCGAGCCGTCCCAACGCTCCATATGCTGCTCACAGCATTCACGCATCACGAGCCAAGGAATATTCTTTGTGGGGCGTTCAATAAGCTCGCCTTTACGCTTTTCCTTTGCACGTGCGGATTTTTCCTGCAACGATGCAACGAGCAATCTGCCATCTGACGTATATTTACGGTATACTGCAGTTTCCTCCTCGGTGAAATCAGATTGCAGGATCTGATATTCGGGAGGCACCAACGCTTTTCCAAGCTGATGGTACAGTCCGCATTTATACATTACGTCGGCATACTGACCCCTCATCCGCTCCTTGCCGTTTTCGGTATTACTGCCGAAATGCATCTTGACCGCCTGAAGGAAGAGTGCCTGAGTATAGGCGGCCACTCTTACCGATTGCTGTCTTATGATAGGAGCAAGTCCGCGGAAGGCTTCATCCCACGTTTCGTATTCTTTACGTTTCCAATTCTTCTCTATCAAAGCAAAACCTTCCTTTAATTATATATATAACATATATAAAGTCTTCAGCCCCATCATACAGTCATATGATTGTGCTGCGGAAACATTATTCGGAATCGTCGGAAATATCGTAATCCACAAGCGGAGTGTTATCCCCGGTCTTGCTCTTTTTTATAAAATAGAATGCGATAAGTCCGCAAAGGGCAATATTCAAAGCAAGGCTTACCCAAAACAGAACGATCCAAATCCGGTGTGCAGGGATATTGCAATAGTCATCGGTAGGCTCGATCTCAACGACCTTCTCGATCTCGACAATATCCGCAGCCCTGAGTGCCTCAAGCTCCTTATTGATTGCATCGAGATATGTCTGAAGCTGAACTGTGCAGGCATCTACCTCATCCTGATCGCCGCTTACGAGAGCTGCCTCAGCACGGTCAAGAATCTCGTACAATTCTTTCCAAAGCTGAGCAAGCTTTTCGTTAGTAATGTGATCTTTTACTGCCTGGATAGCTGCCAAAAGCGCATTCAACTGCATTTCCTTAAGGTTTGCTATAGCAGTTTTGAGGTTTTCGGTTGCGGTGTCAACCTCCTCCTGCGTGGTGGCAGACAAAGCCTGTCTTGCTGCCTCCAGTGCAGAAGTCAATTCGTCAAAGCTGACGTTGCTGTATTTGGAGGGTTCCAAGCCCTCGGCAATAGTTATCTGCTTTTTCAGCTCGGTATAATCAACTGCGTTAGCAACGCGAACGAGATTGGAAATAGCTTTTGACAGTGCGTTGGCGGCTTTATCTACAGTAGTCTGACTGCTGCTCGTTCTCGCCGAAATCGCTGCGATATATGCGCTGTCAAGAGCGCTCCAGGACTCGGGTGTATAGTCCTTCTCTGAAAGACCCTCGGCGATAGCGATCTGCTTGTTAAGCTCGCTATAATCCACGCCGGAGCTCGACGACACGGGAACAAGCGCTGCAATAGCGTTCTTCAACGCAGTTGCGGCGGCATCTATCTCACTTTGAGAGGTGCTGTTTTTTGCAGCCTTTGCTTTGTTGAGTGCGCTTTTAAGGTTTGACCAGCTGGAAGCAGTATAATCTTTTTCGGTAAGACCCTCGGCTACTCTGATCTGCTTAAGGAGCTCATCATAATCCACTGAGGGTGGATTGGGAAGCTTTTCAAGTCCGCGGATCGCATTATCAAGAGCGGCTGCCGCATCGTTAATCTCGGCTTGAGTCTGCGCTTCCTGAGCTTTTTCCGCATCCTCGAGAGCTTTTTCAAGCACTGCCCAGGTTTTTGCGGTGTATTCACGTGAATTGAGTCCGCGTGCTGTATTTATAAGTTCCAAAAGAACGCTGTAATCAAGTTTAGGTGTTACAGTAACTGTAACGGTATCCTCATCTGCATAAGGCAGGGATTCGCCTTTTTTATTTGCAAGCTTATAATGAAAATCTACTGTTGAGCTTGAACCGGCAGTTGCATTATCGGCGATTGTCAAAACTACGTTCACAGTAACATCGCCATCGCTCATTCCGAAAAAGGCAATTTTTCCGGTAGAGGGTTTATATTCACCCATCAAGCCGGGTACGTATACCTCAATGCTGGAAAATATTCCGGAGTTGGAATATGTAAGCTCACCGCTAATACCGGCGTAATTGGTGTAGGTGTACTCAATTGTAACTACGCTTCCGGGAGCACCGGATAATGATGTTGTGGACACAGCCGCATCCACGGGAAGACATATACTACTGAACATCAACGCTACGGTGAGCAACAAAACTAATATTCTGTTTTTATTTTTCATAGGTTTTTTCCTCGATATCCTTTTGTATTTCCCGACACACTGCATCGAAATGCAGTGTGCCGGGTTATTCACCGTATTGCTATAATAAAGTTTAATGCTTTATGTTGTATTACGGATAATTAGCGTTTCTTGGCAACGTAGGCAACGCCAAGTGCCGAAACGAGTGCGATCGCCGCAAAGATAAGCAAGTTGGTTGCATCTCCCTGCTTATCGGTGGACTTTTTAACAAGGTTGGCGATAGCCTCTTTGAGTGCATCGGTAAGATCGTCTACCTCTTCCTGATTGGATGCATTGTCAACAAGGTTTTTAGCCTGCTCGTATACAAGCATCATTGCATTCCAGGATTCCTCAGTATACTCGTCCTCGTCAAGTGCTTCAACGATTGCGATCTGCTCGAGAAGTGCACTGTAATCGATAACTACAGGAGATTTTTTAACAAGGTTTGCAATAGCTTCTTTGAGTGCATCGGTAAGATCGTCTACCTCTTTCTGAGTGGATGCATTGTCAACAAGGTTTTTAGCCTGCTCGTATACAAGCATCATTGCATTCCAGGATTCCTCGGTATACTCGTCCTCGTCAAGTGCTTCAACGATTGCGATCTGCTCGAGAAGTGCGCTGTAATCGATTTCTTCCTCAATAACGATAAGAGAGGTTTCGTAGCTGTAAACCTGAGTATCGGGCACACGGCCGTCAACAGTGGTTTCGTACTGAAGGGTTACTTCACACTCGTCGCCCTCAACGGCAGTATCAGCAATTGTGATCTTAAGAGTAGCGCTGAACGTTTTAGGCGAAGTGGAGAAATAAGCCATGGTGTAGTTGTTAAGTCTGCCCTGGAAATCGGGATCAACGCTGATTTCAACGTCTTCGATCATATCAGGGTTGGAAAACGAAAGAACACCGTAAATACCGCCGATTCCACCATATTCAAAGGAAATCGTAACGATATCACCGGGAGCAGCAACCGTACTGGGAGGTACGGCTGCCGCAAATGCGGTAATCTGTGTGGATAAAACAAGTAATACTACTGCGAGGAACGCAAAAAGTCTCTTAAAATTCTTCATATCAATTCCTCCCTATCCTTATTCAGCTTCGCCAAGGAAAGAATCGTATTCTTCCCACTCGGAAACGTATTTGTTAGCGATACGGGTTGCATCACCGATATCTACTCGGGTGCTATCGTTGATGTCGCATGCGAGTTTCTGGATATCAGTCAACGCCTCATCGCCCTCGAGGTCTTCTACAAGCTCACGGCAGATAAGAATTGCATCGCCAACATCGCTGTAGCCATCGCAGTTAACGTCGCCGAGGACTATAATGGTGTACTCTACAACATCGGTAGTGGAAATCCTCTCGCTTGATGCGGTAGCTGTAATAACGGTACCGGTCTTTACAAGGTTCTCATCGGTAACGGTACCCTGACCGTAACCGATCTCAATAGCATCTGCATTGAGAGCGGTGAAGCTAATGAGACTCTTGAATACGTCAGCGTCAATTCCATCGGGATGAACATCAACAATGATATACTTGTTATCGTGATCTACTCTGTAGGCAGCGATAAGTTCATGGTCGGCAATAACGGGATCACCGTGGCCGTCAACAAACTCGGGCTCCTCAACATCGAAATAATGCTCGTCAAAGAGTTTAACTCCGAAGTAAGCCTCGGTAACCTCAACCTCTGCGGATACGATGTATCTGAAGAGGCTGCGCTCGATCATTCTTGCAACGTTGGACTTGGATACGCCGTATGCGCCGTCCGGGTCGAGAATGGAGCCGAGAACTCTGTTACCGCCGCTGAGATCAGCCTCACGTACCAGGAAGCCTGCTACTTTGCCAATCTTATCAAACAGCTGCTCAAGCTTATAAACATCAGCATCAACTACAGAGGCAAGGCCAAGTCTGGATACCATTGCGGAGAAGCTGTCATCACGGGAGAAGTTCTTAAGTGCGGTGATAACCTGACCGCTGGTAAGCGAGTTGAATGCACTGGAGAGCTTTGCAGTGCTGTTGGACGCGTAGCGCTCACGGATACCCTCGATCAGTGCTGCATTAGCGGAGGATCCGATGCCGTCAGCGATAATAACGCCAAACATTACAGCATAGTCGGGGTTGGTCCAGTCGATAAGAACGTTTGCATCAGCAGTAACCTCAACAAACAGCTCGTTATCTACCTTATCGTGAGTGATATATACGTTGATATCTGCGCTAATGGTATCGCCAAACTCGGCAAAGAGATCGGTCAGATAGTTGATCTTACCCTCGCTTCCGTCAACGAATACACGGAGGTTCTTATCCATGCTGACGTCGCCGCTTCCGACACCGGCAGTAACGTAATCACCGTCTTCCACGTGATCGAAAGTAGCGCACCAGGGTTTGGTAAGGACGTTGTATTCAACTACAGGTGCTCCGCTTGCGATCGCCTCGCTGATAGCGGTGAAGTTAAATACGTCGTCAAGAACGGTATTGATGAGAGTAGAAAGGTCCTCGGTGTTGATCATAGCAACAACCTCATCGAGAATAGCATCTACTCTGTTGGAGGAGGTATAAATACTTACGAGATCCTCAACGGTAATATCAAATACGGTGTTACCGTCAATCTCGAGATAGTTGCAGGAATATCCGTTGAAGAGGAGATCGCAAACGATGTCGAGAGCAAGGCTTGCGGCATCGGGCATGGATCTCATATCAGCGATGTCGGCATTGAGAATAATGTCGATATTCTCATCGCTTTCAACGATATCAAAGAACTGGTTAGCAACAACGCCGTCAGCGTTCTGCTTGTATCCGTTCTTGATAAATGCGGATACATCGTGCGAATATTTACCGGCTACAAGCACTGCGTTTCCGGAAACGGTGCCGTTTACGGTGCCGATGCGATCATCGCCGATATAGCTGTCGATAACAACGGTTTTGCCGTTGCAGGTGAGGTTGCCGTTAACAACGCAGCCATTAAGGTTAAGAACGGTAGTGGTGTCAACTGCGATATCTCCCTCGATATCCGAGAGAAGGATGATTACTGCGCTTCCGCTGATATCATCAAGCTTTGCGGAAAGATTATCGGTAAGTCCGATCTTGTTGGTAATGCCATCGGCACGCACGTCAAGGAAGAGAGCCTCGTAATCCTTGCCGAGATCCTCAAGACCGATGTTGATAGCAACCTTGAGACCGGTATCCTTTTCGGCGATGATATTGCCGAGCTCGCCGAGGTCAAGACCGTTCAGAAGCTTGGAAATACCGATAATGCCGGTAGCGGTTCCGGATGTCTCATCATAGGTAAAGTCTGCATTGGTATAGAAGTTTACAAAGCCTGCAAATGCGCTCTCAACGCCCTTCTGAGAAGAGATGTCGATATCCAAGCCGAATTTCTTGGCAGTGTTCTCGAACGACTTAACGGTAACATCACCGTTAAGGAGAGGTATGAGCATATTATTGATGAAGGTTACCGTAATTTCGCCGTTAACATCATTGATGTTCTGGAGATTTATATTATCGGTAACAAGAAGCACTGCAAGGAATGCCTCGTACATCTTCTCGGGCATATTGAGGGTCATGCCAAAGCTGCCGTTCTTGCAAGCAAAGCTGAATCTGCCGTTAAGCTGATTTGCAAAAACGTTTCTGACCTGTATCAGCTCTTCGCTTGCGCTACCGAGAGTGATATAGAACGCAAGGTTGGTAATTTCATTAGCGTTATTACCAAGCTGCATTGTGCTCTCAAACAACTTACCGCCCAGGTTAACGTTGCCGCCAACGTGAACAGTGCCGTCGAGACTCATATGATTGATAGTTCCGTTTGCGTTGATAGCGTTGATTATGCTATCGCTTCCAAATCCGCTTGCGGTAACGGCATCAAGGAGAGTCTGGAGATATACGGTGCTGTTTTCGAAGAAGTGGTCTCCGCCAATTCCCACGTAACCATAGGAGCCCTGAACAACGCCCTGAGCGATGCCCATCATTGCTCCAACGAGTGCGTTGGGAGCGGTGCCATTGATCTTAAGAACGATCGAGTAGTTGCCGTTTGCATCCTCAACGAGCACAAACTCAGCTGCGCCGGATGTGATGCCTTCATTAAGCTTCTCAACGTACTTAATGAGGTTTTCACGGAGCACGTAAACCGCCTCGAGAGTAACCTTGAAGGTACCGTTGATAACCTTATCGAGGTCCTCAAGGCTGAGGGAGTATACTGCGCTTCCTATGAGATTGCCGTTTACAAAGTAATCGTTACGGTATGCGGGATCGGTGCTGGGTGCAAGATTGATAAGTCTGTCAGTATAGCTTACTACCTGATCAGCCATACCGGGAACAGAAACAACAAAATCCTTGTACGACCAGGAGAACGCAAAAGCAGTCTCCTCGATCTCGGAGGTATTCTTACCAATAAGTGCGGTAATAGCCGATACGTCGTAGTCGGTAAGATAGTATTTTGCTACAACGCCCTGTCTGGTGAGCTCAGCCTCGATAGCGGCAATAAAGTCATTGATCATCTTCTCATCAATGTCCTTGCCGATATTGATGCTTGCGGAGGTAATGGTAACGTTAGTTCCGCCCTCGATGCTCAGAGTAGCGCTGAACGCCATCTTGCCATCGGAAATAACAACGATAGTGGAATCGTAAAGATACAAACCGTCGACAGAGGCTACACTCTCAACATCGCCGCTGCTCTGAAGTGCGGCGGTAAGTGCGCCAAGCTTAGCACTTTCGAGGTCAATAGCCTCGTTGGGTGCGCTGAGACGCTCCATGTAGGAGTTCATATCCTCTTCAAGAGTGGTGAATTTCGGGAGATATTTTTCCTCTACGTCTGCAGGAGGCACTACGGAATCGGGAAGAGCATACATGATTCTCGCAAGAGCATCCTTCTTATCGTCAGCGGTAAAGTTCTCGTCCTCGCCAAGCAGATCGCTCATATAGCCGGCAAGCTTAGCGATCTCGTCGATGACGTACTCGCTGTTCTGGTAATAGTAGTAAAGCTTATCGGAAGCAGCGTTGTACTCGCTGGCGATCTCGTACAGGCTAAGGTTTACGCCGGTGAGGCAGTTTGCCTTGATATTGTCGAGAACGCTGTGATACTGTGCCTTCAAAGCCTCATCTCTTGCAGGATCATCGTGAAGCGCAGTGCTGTCAACCAATCCGGCAAGAAGATCGATCATAGTGCTGTTAAGGACCTCAAGATTTCCCTGCTGTCCTGCAATACCGTTGAGAACCGAAAGCTGGCCATTTGCTTCCTCAGAAAGAACGTAAGGAAGGTTTGCGGCGTCAAGAACTCCCGCATCATCAAGAGCGAGACGGTAGGTAACGGTCACGTTCTCGAAGGAAGGCTCGGGAATCTCAACCTCGTTGCTTCCGTCAAAATATCCGACAAAGCTGTTGGAAAGAGTGTAGCTGTAAGGAACCCACTCGAGATCTCCGTAGCTGGCAGGATAGTTAGCAGCAGAAAGGGTGTTGCCGTGGAGAGTAACGATCTTGTTTTTGTTATCGGGATAACGAACGTTTACGGACACGTTATTCTCCAATGCGCCGGAAACGATGATCGAAGCAGCCTTACCGGTAAGGTAGTTATCAGCTACGATCTTGTAGAAATCGGATACGGTGTATGCCTTACCCTCTTTGCGGGTAATGTTCACGTCATCAAGAACTGCAACCTGGGAGCCCTGAGCGTAATAGTTACCGTCAACGGTGTAGTCGTAAGCCTTGAGAGCATCTGCGTGAGCAGGAAGGGTTACAACGTAGCCGTAGGGATGGTAAAGAGTTCCGGCATAATCGGTAACAACCTCAAAGGTCTTGGGGGAGTAGGTGATCACGTACTCGATATCGCTGAGGAGCGAATCATCGATCTCAGATTTCACAACGTCAAATTTACCGTCTACGTATACGCCTGCCCAGTCGGTAGAAAGGGCATCAGCCTCAATACCGCTCGCCTTGATTGCGGCAAGCACCTCCTCGGCGGAAGCGCCCTCGGCAAGAGTAATTACGGTGCCGGGCTTAACGGGATACTCGACGATTTCGTTGTCCTGAACTACGTTAAGAACAACGCTGACGGTAACGTCGAACATACTCATCTTGTATCTGATAACGGTGTCTGCAACGCGAAGAGGATTGGTGATCTCGTCAACGTTGGTAAAGCTTCCGTTGGTCAGTGCAAGAAGTGCATCGAGTGCAAGGAGCTCGGTCGAGGTAGCATCGTCCTTAACGATCTGCTGACCAAGTGCGGACCAGTCCATACCGAGGGCTGCATCAAGAACTTCGATGCCGCCTACGATCTGCTCTTCGAGAAGCATAAACATATCCTTCTCTTCCCCGTCAGGAGCGAAGTCCTCAACTGTACCCCAGAGATTGGGCTTGAGCAGGTTTTCAAGGTGGATCTTGGTCTCCTCGGCCTTTGCCTTCATAGCAGCGCCGTTGGCGATAAGATACTCAACCTTGCTGTCGGACGCCTTGTACTCGTTGATCATAACGGTGAGGTCAAGAAGACCGCCGTTTGCCTCGTGCTGTGCAGCGAGTGCCATCGTGGAAGCTTCGGCATCGGCATTCTGCCACTTGAGCTTGGCTTCCTGAGGACCACCGAAGATGTCGATCAAAACGGGATAACCCTCGCCTGCAAAAGCAACCAGGATCTCCATAACCTCCGCTTTTTCGATCCAAGCGAGGTTTGAGGTTACCTTTGCAACCTCTGCTAAGGAGGGCAGGGTGTTGTAAAGAACCTCGGGAGCATTAAGGAGAAGCTCCTGGAGGGACTCATCAACAGTAATGTCAAGAGCAAACTCAACATCAACCGAGAAAGCGTTGCCATCGTACTGATAGGTACCTTCTCCGTCAACAAGAGCAACGGTCTCAACGACTTCGCTGTTGTTGATAACGATCTTTGCGGAAATTGCTTTCCAATCGTTGCCGTAGGGATCGGTATAATCGTCTACGTAAACGATTTTGTTGTCAGAATCAACCTCGATGAGCTCATCATTCGCAGTGGGCAGCTGATAGGTGAAGCTTTCGCCTACCAAAATACCGGATGCGAGGATGTCCTCTTCGACATCGGTAAGCACGTAGTTATCGGCTACAATCTCTCCGATAACCACAGTTACAGGTGTGTCGTCATCTGCAACTACGGACATTGCCAAAATAGGATTGATTGCTGACAGAATGATTGCCAGCGACAAAATCCATGTTTGGGCGCGTTTGAAAAAGTTAGAATATTTACGCATATTCCTACCTCTCTTCGTGAATTTATTGTTTTTTAGTTATCAAAATTAATATTCCGAGCAGTTCCGAATCTTAACGCAGGAGCATAAAATCCTGCCATATTTTTCATCAGAACACTCAAATGGGCACAGTAATGCACACTAATAATTGTACACGGTAAGGATACCACACTTTTTATGAAAAATCAAGGGTTTTTAACAAATTATGTACATTTTAAGCAAAAAAATCGGCATCAATTTTTACCAACGGAAGGTTACCGGCAAAAAACACCTCCGAGGGGCGGTATTTTATGGCAAAACTCAACCTCACTACGCAGAAAGCACCCGCCCCAAAGCCTGCTTTTATGAGGATATAAAAACCCCGACTTTGCTGTCGGGGTTTCGGGAAGCTCTTTGTATTCCGATTTGCGTTTTATTCTACGTTCAGAGTCATAAGCTCCTGAATACTCGTTACACCTTTTTCCACAAGACTCCTGCAGGAAGCCCAAAGCGTGATCATACCGTTTTGTTTTGCAATATCGCGCAACACGTCGAGATTTTTCTCACGGGCAACGGCATTACGCATATTCTCGTTCATATACATAATCTCGTGTACCGCCGTTCTTCCCTTATATCCCGTATTGTTACAGAATTGGCAGCCCTGCGGACGATAAATGCCTATCGGCTCGCTTATGCCGAGTATTTCCATTTCCTTTGCGTTTGTTTTACCCTTCTTCCTGCATTCGGGGCATAGCCGCTTGACAAGCCTCTGTGCAATAACGCAGACCAATGCATCTGCCAGAAGGTAATCTTCAACGCCCATATCCTCCAGGCGTGTGATCGCGCCCGGAGCGTCATTGGTATGCAGCGTACTGAATACGAGATGTCCCGTAATAGCTGCACGAACGGCAATTTCGGCAGTTTCCTCATCCCTCATCTCACCTATCATTATGATGTCGGGATCCTGCCGCAAAATCGAGCGCAACGCAGTAGAAAACGTCATATTTGCCTTATTATTGACTTGTGTTTGTGTGATTCCCGGCATCAGATATTCTACGGGGTCTTCAACCGTTACGATGTTCACGGAGGGCGTATTTACCTCTTTTAAGAACGAATACAACGTCGTTGACTTTCCGCAGCCCGTCGGTCCCGTCAACAATATGATCCCGTGCGGCTTGGCCAGCATTTTATCAAGTAAAGCGTTCTCTTGTTCAGTAAAGCCCAGATCCTCTCTCGTGAAACGAAATGAGGTTTTATCAAGCACACGGATAACAAATTTCTCTCCGAACACCGAAGGCAAGGTGGAAACACGGAAATCGTATTCCTTACCGCCTATGGCTAAATTGATACGTCCGTCCTGGGGGACCCTGCGTTCCGCTATGTCCAGTCCCGCCATTATCTTGATACGTGCGCATATGGCGGAATAAGAATTGATGGGAAATTCCGCACGCTCATGTAAATCTCCGTCAATACGGTAGCGTACCTTTACAGCCTTTTCATAAGGCTCAATGTGTATATCACTTGCCCTATAAGGTATCGCTTCCTTGATGATCGAATCCACCAAGCGGACAGACGGATTATTGACAACGTCGTTTTCGACAATATCCCCGCTGCTCTCGCCCTTTTTGGCGGAGAATAACGCCGCATCTCCCTCAGTATTCAGGTCATCAAGCGCAACAGACGTAGAAATAACTGCGGCTATCGAATCAATATATCTATCAATCTGAGCAGGCGGAACAAGAACGTAATCCATAGGGCAAACGAGCTGAGTGGATATTGCCGACATAGCCGAGCAGTCAAGCGGTTTGCCGGTAGCGATCAGCAGCTTACCCTCCAAGCTCATGCTTACGGGGATGATCTTGTATCGTTTCATAAACTCAAAGGTAAACAAGTCAAATAAAGACTCGTCTATATCAAGCATATCGATTTCCACATACGGCAAGCAAAAATATTCTCCCAACACCGGAAGCTCACATACGTCCGTCGTGTACTCTTTGGCAAGCATATACTCTCTTACGGAAACGCCCAGACGTTCACAATCCTCAAGTATCTTCGGAGCTTGCTTTTTCTTTATAACCTTTTTGTATACGTAGAACTGCAGCAGTTCATGATTTATATTCATTTATACCTCCGAAGATCAGGCAAGCTTATCCATTATTGCAAGCATTGGCGAATAAACCGCAAGGAACAGCATCCCGATCACAACACCCATGATCAAAAGCATGATCGGCTGAATTTTTGAAGTCAGGGAACTCAAAGATGTTTCCACCTGCTCATCAAAGAATTTGCACGAGCGTCCGAATACCTCTTCCAATGAAGCCGTTTTTTCTCCGACAGAAACCATTTGTATCAGTATCTGCGGAAACAGGCCTTGCTTTTGCAGAGCATTAGTCAATGTCACACCGTGCCTAACGTCCTCGGCAGCCTCATTGAATTTTTCCTCAACGTACACGTTTCCCAAAACGATCGAGATCGTGTGAAATGCGGTTGTCAAATCCATTCCGCTTGAAAGCAGTAGGCCGAAAGCGCGGGCAAATCGAGCCGTAATCAAGTTGATCGTGATTTTTCCGATCACCGGGCATTTGATTTTGAATATATCAAATACTTTTTTTCCTGCATTCGTGCGCGAAAAACCGAAAATACTGCCGCCCAATACGATAACAATTACTATGATTATCCGCCAATAGCTCAACAGAAAATCCGAGGCGTCATACACAGCCTTTGTAAGTCCCACAATAGGAACTTCCAAATCAGAAAGCGCATCTCTGAATGTCGGAATAACAAAAGCCATCATCAAAACAACAACCGCTATCGTCATAAACGCAATCATTATAGGATACGCAAGCGCACTTTTGGCTTTTCGTTTAATGGCGGCGTCCGATTCGTAATAATCCGCAAGGGATATAAAAACGCTGTCAAGCTTCCCGCTGACCTCGCCAACACGTACCATACTGCGAAAAAAATCGGGAAATACTTTTTTATGCTTTTCAAGGGCTTCAGATAACATCGCTCCGCCCTTTACTTCCTCACTGATAACCTGCAAAATTGACCTGAAATATGCAGAATACGACTGCATTTTAAGACTGTCAATACATTCAAGCAAGGGGATACCCGTGGAGATCATTATTGAGAACTGACGGCAGAAGGTTGTCAGCTCGCTCAATTTTACTTTACCGGTACCGAGCGTAAAGAAAGCCGACGGCGTTCCGCCCTTATATATTTTCGCAGACTCCAGGTACAGATTCTGTTTCGACAGCTGCGTTGCAAGGTCTTGTTCATTCTCCGCAATAAAGATACCTTTGTATTTTTTCTTTTGTAAATTTACAGCCACATATTTGTAAGTAGGCATATGTTCTCACCTTGCTTTCCTGCTCACAGCCCGAGCATGAATAAATACCAACCGATAATTCGTGTGCCGAAAAACATAGCAACGCTAAAACCAATCACCAGAAACGGTGCGAAAGGATATTGTTGCTTTTCGTCCTGCTCCGCGTCATTTATATTTTTGTCCCCGGAATTTCCGTCGGCTTCTGCGTTCTTTTGTCTGACTCCATTGATAATCAGCATAATAACGGCTGCGGGAATAGTTGCAACGAGTAATGCCAAAAGTAATTTTTCCCAACCGAGCAGCAATCCAACAACGCCGGCAAGCTTAACGTCCCCACCGCCAAGACCTTCTTTTTTGCATAGCTTTTCAAAAAGCAGAGAAACAAGATAGAACACGGCAAATCCCGCAACACCGCCGACGATGTGCGAGAGCCACCCATAGTCCTTGTCAAGAAAGATACTTGCCGCGCCGAGAATAAGCAAAATAATTTGAAAGCGGTCAAAAATCAACTTGTGCTCAAGATCGATAAAGAACACACAAATAAACACCGATGATACGATCATATAGATACATGCAAGCGGAATACTTTTTTCCCAAAACAGAAAGGTGCACAAAAGCCACAACGCCGCATTTACAATCTCCACCGCCGCATATCGAAAGGATATACGTGTTTTACAGCTTCGGCATTTACCGCCAAGCACCAAGTAGGACAATACGGGGATATTATCGTACCACCTTAACTCATACTTGCAAGCGGGACAATGGGAGCTTGGCTTTGCAAGACTCATTCCGTTAGGTAATCTGTATATGACCACGTTCAGAAAGCTACCGACACACAAGCCGATCACGCCCGAAAGAACATATGCACAAATCAGATATAGATTTGCCATATGCACACCTCAAAACTTGTTGGCAGAGCTGATCTGCTTCGGATGCAAACCGCCGAACAGCTCGAGGTTTGAAGATACTTCCATTGATACGTTATCACAGGGAAGATGCGTAAAAGTAATACCGTTTTCCTCGATTTCCTCGTTTACCTTGTCAAGTGCGCTCACAAGTTCACTTGGCAAATTCACACATATAAATTCAGGTCTTGCAAGCTCGGTCAACCTTTCATTTTCGCGTATCAGTGTCAATCCCCATTTGACGAACACACGAAAATTCTCATAAAGGACGGCTTCACGAGTTTCGGGAATATCTCTTTGCATAAACTTGGGCAATTTGCGAGGGGTTTTTCTTGTAAAAAGCTTGAGCGCCGACTGCGGATGGGATTCCATGGCCTCGTTCATTTCGAGCTCTTCCGCATCCTCATCCTCCAAAGCAACGGTTTCCTCGGCTTCCGTTTCAGATGCCAAACTCTCTGTTTCAAGCTCCTCGTCGGCATCAAAGGGCTCAGAATCAAATGCCATAACCGTCAATTGCTTTGATTTTGCTTTCTCTCGCGCGTTCAACACGGAAAGCTCTGCATAGGAATGGTCGAACAACATATCCTCTTGCGTTACTTTATCTCTTCTTAAAAAATCAAGACCAAAGGGCAGCGTGTAAAATCCGGTGGTTTTCCCGTTTGCAACAAAGACGAATCTTGAATAAGTGTCTTTTATATCCAAAAACACATACGAGCCGTTTTTCAGCCTTGGGTTTAACACCACCGCACCGCAGACAGCGGCACTCGAAGCAAAGGTGAGAGTATCTACAAGCAATTTGTTTTCCGAGCAAGCCGCATAGATAGATGATACAATCCGCTTTTGAACTGCCGAGATTGAAAACGTCGAATGCTGTCTGTTCTGCTCGGCAATGTGTGAAATCACTTGGAGCTCGTTGTAGTTACGATATAAGCCGCCCAGCGTTACTCCAAGCATTTTTTTAGTCCGTCCGATGCCTTTCATTGTCGGTATCTTTATAATGTCGGTCAATACTGCAGAATCAGGAATAATCACAGTTATTTTTCTGACCGTTTCGGATGGTACATCGGCAGTAAATTCTTTTATCGCCAATTTGAATTTTTCAAAAAAGGCCTCGTCAAAATGAACGCCCGTATAGTTTTTTATATGGTGTGTAATATTGCATTTGCCGTTGCCGACCGCCGAATAAAAATGAAAGGTCGAACGCTCCGTATCGATTGCAATTGTTGTCAAATAATCGGATTTTGCCATGTTTAATTTTCTCCGTACCGAAATTTACTCTGTTTGTCCGGGAAGTGAATAACTCCATTCATAAATGTGCATTTGTCCGTCCGTATATTCCGCATCCACATAGAGTATTACTGCTTTTTCATCATCATTTTTAAGCCATACGCACAAAGCATTTTCTCTTATTTCGCAGCCGTATTTTTCATTCCCGACAAAAAATTCCGTTTTTCCGCTTCGCAAAAACGAAAGATAGTCCTCGCCGATTTGTTCCAATTCAACATAATTCAACAAATTGTTTTTTTCGATTTTCGCTTGATAATGCCCAATGATTGACATCGAAGTCAGCATGGCGCAAAACGAGAAAATAATAATCAAAAACAGAATTGCGGTTTCAAGCGCAATGCCTTTTTTACTCTTAAATATCTGTTTGATGCTCATATTCCGTCCCCCTTTTTATATGAGAACGAAATAATATTGTCACCGTCTTTATCGGTAACTTCAACCGCAAATTCCGAACGTGCCGATTCGGAAAACTTAACGCGTACCGTTGCTGAAAAAATATTCTCTTCGGATTGATAGGCATAAATCGTATATCCGTCATCATCCGTCTGACCTTCACCAAGTTCGGCACTTGTAGAAAACTCCACGTTTGATAAAAATTCTTCCTCACTCTCCGATGCCTTAAAGCATTCCCACGTATCGTTTGCAAAGCTCCGTGCTTCGGTCTTGTTTATCGCATTTCGCTTTGCCGCCACAGAGGATAGCGCAACGGAAAGTGCGGTAAAACTGACAGCCACGATAATAGCCAACGCAATCACAAGCTCAACGATCGTAAAACCGCTTTTTCTTTTCGAATAACTACTCATTTTGCGTTGCCTCCCCTGCCTCAATCGTTCCGCAACGGAGGCAGAACGCAAAGCTATGCTCCCATTCCTTTCCTTTGTCGTCCGTACGGTGCATAACGCATTTAATTAAATTGCCGCTTGCATAAAAAGCAATACCGTCTATTGATTCAAATCGGCCAACCGTTTTTTCTCCAAGAAACAACACACCGTCAGCAAAATTTACGGTTTGTTCAAAATCGCCGACGGCAATCAATGATCCGTCCACGTCTACGGTAAATACAGTGTTTTCGGAATCCGCCCCACGCACCCACTCGGTCACGTTCTCTTTAACCTCGGCACAGTCCTCCAAAAAGCGATATTGGGTTTTGTTGCTTCTTACGTATCCGCTCATAAGTGCAGAAAAGGAAACGATCATTGTTGAAAGAATGGCAATCAGGGCCAAAACGACACAAATTTCGACAAGTGTGTATCCACTCTTGCCGTTCGGCTTGTTTTCACCTTTCAAATGCGTTGTCTGTCTGCACATACTTTCTCGCTCTCCAAAATAAACACAGGCGCTCAGCACCCGCAAGGAGTGCCGAGTGCCTGCGTCATCTGATCTATTAACTGTTAACCGTTAACGGTTGCCTTGGTAGCTGTAACTATGTAAAGGTTATCTATGCCATCAACAGCAGTGTCGCTAACCTCGTAATTCATATACTGTATGCCCTCAGCTTCGGGGTCGATGTCCGCCGAAGTATCCTCGGGGAACTGTGCCGAGAGAGCAGCGTTTTGGTCAGCATAAACGGTATCTATAACCTGACCGTCCTTGATAACAACAAATCTACCATTCTCACCATATACGAAGTCACCCGCGGCAGAAGCAAGCCCGTCGACTTCAAGTCCTGCGTAATACTTTTTGTAAGCAGACTGTGCATCCGAAATGACAGCAGTATCCTTTGTGTTAGAAATCAGGTCAGCAAAAGTCGGCACGAGAATTGCAGCAAGGATTGCGATAACCGCAATTACGATCACAAGTTCCACGATGGTAAAGCCTTTGTTGTTCAATTTCTTCATTCTGGTTTTCTCCTTAAATTTTGATTTTTTATGATAATCTCTTATGAGATTCATCAACGCCGTAAGTTAATCACGCGTATGATCTTTAGCTGTCAATAAAGGTCCGCATCGATCGTCTTGTAATAGTAAAGCTCTTTTCGATTTTGCCTTTATTCAAACTTTTTCACATTTTCAAAAAACCATGATAATAATTCGCAAAAACAACCACCGGTTTCGAGCTACATTTTACAGCATTTTTCTACATATTGCAATAGATTTGGTAAAAACATTGCATATTTTTCGCATATTTTGTGTATTCGTCCGCAAAAACACAACATTTAGTCATTAAAAAACATAACATATAGCACTCAGAATCTACCCAAAATAACGAAAAGCCCCTGAAAACGACATATAAACGTTTGCGCGAAGCTCAACATCATTGGGCGTAAGACCACATCGTGGGTGTGCAGCATCACATCATTTGCACGAATCAGAGCCTCGTTCATCCGTGCCGCACGAATGAGAAATGATGTTCTCGCGTTGCTCGAAATGATATTGACCTTCGTTCAAATGATGTTGTGCCTTCGGCACAAATGAAAAAATCCAAGTCTTCCGACTTGGATTTTTGAGTTGGCCCAATAGAATCGAACCATTTTATCGTCCCACAGCACTATTTCCATTTCCCCATGGATTCACGATACTCTTGCTCTTTTCTGTCTGATTCATCCTTAATAAGTTGCTGTTTCTTTTCTTTTGTACGCTTGATAATAGGCGGAATAAGAACAACAATTATGATAGCAATCAGCCTGAAAATTGTCCATCCAAGAGCCTGCGAAAGCGCAGAATAAAAGTCATTGGCAAAAAAGGCAAAGGTAATATATGTAGGGATGGTGATACAATATACAAAGGCTGAAAGCTCAAATTCCTTTTTGTATTCCTCATCTACTGCTTTGAATTCATTTTTAGAAAACAACAAAGATGTGGCTCTATAAAACCAATATTTTCCCGCAACAAACAAATTTCCTTTATCTTTGAGAATAAACGCTATCGTTGCATAAAGAACGGAACAGATAGCAAAGACAATAGAAACGGTTGAATACCGTGTAATCGCTGCATCGTCCTTAATAACAATCGGCAAGGTGTTGAGAACCAATACAACAACGGATAAGACAACATATATCAATCTACTGATTTTTAAGTTTCTCATTTAGTCCCCTCCTTAAACTATTCATAACTTCATTATAGCGAAAAATCTCTATTCAGTCAAGATATGTTCATAATTTCTCAGGTTCAAGTACAGAAAGGTCGGGGAAAAAGCGCAATGGTAAAAGAGGGTTGTTATTTACCCAGCAAAACACGAAAAGCCCCCCGAATTCAAGGGCTTTTGGGTTATAGTGCAAAATTGTTGAACCAACAAAATCGAGCCTTTATTAATTCGATATCCGAGAACGGTCAGAACAACAAAAAACGATTTATTTTGTTCTTTTACTGTGAGCCCAAGCAATAGATGCATACGTAAGCAAGCCGGCGGATGTTATCGGAGTAAAGCTTTGAAATCCGCTTATCACAACGGATATTGCATCGGCAATCGAATAAATCCCAAAGACAAACGTCGCCATAAGCTCACAGAAATTCAAAAACCCTTCGGGACACCGTATATTTTTCACTTGAACATAAACAACAAGAAATGCACCGAAAAACCAAAAAACCGAAGCTATCGGTGTGGCAATTATGATATTCATTTTATCTTCTGCAACACCAAATATTATAAAAAGCAAATATAGAAGCGCCGAAATAAATATAGGTATAAAGATGGATAGTTTCTTGTTTCCAAACATTTTA
>JAZNCU010000068.1:0-19618 GCA_045587745.1 Eubacteriales bacterium
ATTGTCTTCCTAAGACCGCTTGGCCTCCGACTTTCTTCGGTGGGTGTCGAAAGCGTCGATGGCGTCCTTATGGACCTTGGCGTTTCGTCGCATCAGCTTGATGTTGCCGAACGTGGTTTTTCCTATATGCAGGATGCGCCACTTGATATGCGTATGGATACATCGGCACCGCTTTCGGCATATGAGGTTGTAAACGGATATTCCGAGCAGATGCTCTTTGAAATAATCCGTGACTATGGCGAGGAACGCTTTGCACGCAGAGTAGCTTCGGCTATCGTAGCGGGCAGACCTGTCGGCACAACTCTGGAGCTTGCCGATATCATCACGTCAGCTATTCCGGCAAAATTCCGTCACGAGGGCGGACATCCCGCAAAAAGAACCTTTCAGGCGATAAGAATCGAGGTCAACGGTGAGCTCGGCTCTATCCCCAAGGCTGTTTTTGACGGGACGGACAGGCTTAGGGTAGGCGGAAGGATGTGCATTATCAGCTTCCATTCGCTTGAGGACAGGGCGGTAAAAAACGCCTTTGCAAAGCTTGAGCGTCCCTGTGAGTGCCCTCCCGATTTCCCGATTTGCGTTTGCGGCAAGAAGCAGACCGTCAAAATCATTACAAAAAAACCTATTTTACCTGCGGCAGAAGAGCTGCAGGCCAACTCCCGTTCTCACAGCGCAAAGCTGCGTATCTGTGAAAGGGTATGAAGGGTATTTGAATATGCAAGAATACAAAGCAAGTAAAATTAAAACAGTAAGTGCGAAAAAAAGCGGAAACGGGAAAACCGTTACGAATGCCGTCGAAAGACGTCCCGATGCAAGGGTTACTCGCAAGTCCGACAGACGTATGGCAAATATGCACGCAGTGCGCTCCGTCAGGATCGAGAATATTAAAAAGAAAGACAAAGCCCCGTTCCCCTGGGCTATCGTTTTTACGGCTGTTATCTTTACGGCAATGTTCCTCTTTATGATGATGAACTACGCTGAGGTTGATAAATACAACAGCGAGCTCACCGAGCTCAACAGTCAGCTTAATACTATGAAAAAGACTCAGTCTGAGCTCGAGGTACAACTCAGCAATAAGTATAACCTCGATGAAATCAAGGACTATGCCGAAAGCGAGCTTGGAATGGTTAAAAAGGAAACGCTCCGCAAAACCTATATCGTAATCGAACAGGATGACAAAGCGGAAATGACCACGTATGATGACGGTGAAGAAGGCGGATTCGGTTATCTTCTTGCCGGTTTGGGCGAGGTAATTACGGATTTCTTTGAATAGTATACAAACAGTCCAAAAAACGCCCGCACATTTTAATGGAATGCAAAAGCCGAATGAATTTCGGCGTAGCGAATATATATTATACAAAGGGTAAAAGAGGTAATATCTCCTTTACCCGTTTGTCTTATCTTACCCGAAAGGAATCGAGCAGTGAATAGCGGTAAAACACCAAGAAATATACCCGTTACGAACCGTGTTTTGGTATCACGGTGCCGTAGCGTTTTTGTCGTTGTGCTTGTTGTTATGATGCTTTTGTGTGTAAGATTTGCATACCTTCAGCTTGTTGACCCCGAGGACTATCGCACAAAAGCGCTTGACCAGCTTACGAGTACTGTAACGCTTGAAGCAAAAAGGGGAGCGATATACGCATCCGATGGAACTACCGAGCTTGCGGTAAGCGCAACGGTATATAATTGCTTTATTTCTCCTTATGATATTGAGGATAACGTTCAGCTCAACGAGATTGCAAACGGCCTTTCGGCAATTTTAGGCGTTGACAGAGCAACCGTTGTTGAGAAGGGCAGCAAGACTTCCAGCAAATACCAGGTTATTAAAAAATTCCTCTCGGACGAGGAAGAAACCGCAATCCGTAGCTACATAAAAGAAAACAGCGGATTTGAACGGGTCATCCATCTTGAGGAAACCACTAAAAGATACTACCGCTACGGAAATCTCGCCTGTCATCTGCTTGGATTTACCGGCTCGGACAACGCAGGTCTTGCGGGACTTGAATATTCATATGACGAATACCTTTCGGGAATCGACGGCAAAAGCGTAAAGGCGCAGGATGCCTACGGAAATGAGCTCGACAGCGAGTATTCTACCTATATTCCCGCAGTTGACGGATATTCGATAGTCACCACCATCGATTGGACTATCCAGAGCGTGGTTGAAAAATATCTGCGTCAGGCTTATGACGAGAATATGCCTAAAGGACGTGCCGAGTGCATCGTAATGGACGTCAGCAACGGCGAGATACTTGCAAGCGCAGTGTATCCCAGCTACGATCCGAATGAATATAACGAGCTTTCGGAGCATTATCAAAGCATTTACGATGCGTTTACGGGCACTCAGGAGGAACGCTCGGCATACCGCCAGGAGCTCCTGTTTGAGATGTGGAATAACGCAATAGCCACTATGCCCTACGAGCCGGGCTCTACGTTTAAGATCATCACCAGTGCAATGGCGCTTGAAGAGGGTGTTGTTACTCCCACGGGAAGCTCATTCAACTGCGGCGGCGAGATAAAGGTGGCAGGAACCACCATTCATTGCCACAACACGCACGGCCATGGCACGCAGACCTTTTCCGAGGCGCTCGTCAACTCCTGTAACCCTGCCTTTATTCAAACGGGACTTGCGGTTGGTGCAACCACCTTCAAAACCTATTTTGAGGAGTTTGGATACACCACCGTTTCGGGCAGTGATATTATAGGCGAGGCCAATCCGATCTATTACGATACCTACGGAACTCAGTTTGAGTCGATCGAGCTTGCGGTTTACTCATTCGGACAGACATTTAAGATCACTCCCATCCAGCATATACGCGCAGTATCTGCAGTTGCAAACGGCGGATATCTCGTAGTACCTCATGCTGTAAAAGCACTCGTCGACAACGACGGAAATACCGTAAAAACGTTTGCGTACGACAATGACCGTCAGGTTATTTCCAAGCAGACCTGTGATTCAATACTCAGCATCCTTACCAACTCGACAAAAAATGCTTGTGTAAACGGCTACAATATTGTTGCAAAGACCGGAACCTCCGAGAAGCGAGATACCGAGGCGGCGGATTATATCAGCTCCTGCGTGGCTTTTGCTCCTGCAGAGGATCCACAGATAGCAATCCTCGTTCTCGTGGACGATCCGACTGCAGGCCAGCATTTCGGCTCGGCTGTTGCGGCTCCCGTAGTATCAAACGTTCTTGCCGAGGTGCTTCCTCATCTTGGAATCTCACCCAATACGAGTGAGGATGAAAAGATTGCGGTAGAGAACTATATCGGTATGTACGTAAGCGAGGCTGCCGATTCTATCGAGAGCACCTACGGATTCAAGGTTATCACCAAGGGCGGCGGTGAGATTGTAACAGGTCAGATGCCCGAGGCAGGTGCGGTAATAGACGGTGACGGAGTTATTATTCTCTACACCGAGGGCGAGACAGCCGAGAACAGCGTAAAGGTCCCCAATCTTATCGGCAACTCTCCCACTACTGCAATCCGCAGCCTTATAAACAGCAACCTCAACGTATCTATCAGCGGAATATTCAATGACGATTATACCAACTGCCGCGTTGTTGCACAGTCTGTTGAGGCAGGTCAGTACGTTGTTCCCGGTACGGTGATTGAACTTGAGTTCCTTTACGAGGAGGAAATAGAATAGTGAAAAAGACTCTCGGATATATCGCCACAGCCTGCGGAGGCATACTGCATCCCGACAGCAACCCCGACAGAATCGTTGTCGGAACGTACAGCGATAGCAGAGCAGTCGAGGTCGGCAAACTTTTTCTGGCATTCAAGGGAGCATCGGTCGACGGCAACACCTTTGTGCCCGACGTGCTCGCAAAGGGCGGATGTGCTCTGATTGACAGAGAAGAATACTACGAAAAGGACACGGTTCTCGTTTCCGACGTGCGTACCGCACTCCAAAGGATGGCGAGGCTTTACCGTGATACCGAGCTTTTAGCTGTTCCTACAGTCGGGATAACAGGATCTGTAGGTAAAACGAGCACAAAGGATATAGTTGCCCATGCGCTTTCTACCTTTCTGCGTGTGCATAAAACCCCTGCAAACGCTAACAGTCAGGTTGGTCTGCCTCAGACCGTGCTTGATGCTGACAGCAATGATGAAGTGTGCGTTCTCGAGCTCGGAATGAGTATGAAGGGTGAGATGGATCGCATCGCCGCAGTTGCTCATCCCGATATATCGGTAATCACAAATATCGGACATTCACATATCGAAAATCTCGGCTCTCGTGAGGCTATCAGGGACGAAAAAATATCGATCTGTTCTCATTCTGCAAGCGGCTCGGTGCTCCTTGTAAACGGCGATGAGCCGTTACTGCAGGGACTGGAGCTTGACGGCATAACGGTATATTCTGTTTGTACCGACTCGGAGCAGGGTGATTGCTATGCAAAAAATATCACCAATTCCGAAAACGGAGTTTGCTTTGATGCGGTCGTGTTTGACGGTGTATACCGTGTAGAGCTCGGAGTCATAGGAAAGCACTACGTTTCCAATGCGTTGTTTGCTCTTGCCGTTACGCATCTGCTGGGCGGTGACGTCCAAAAGGCTGCGGCTCATCTTATAGACTACCGCAATGATGAAAAACGTCTGAAAATATATCACAAGAACGGATATACCGTTGTTTCGGATTGCTATAATGCCGCACCCGAATCGATGGAGGCGGCAATCAACGTGCTTGACTCTCTCGGCGCAAAGCGGAAAATTGCCGTGCTTGGTGATATGCTTGAGCTCGGAGAGCACTCAAAGACGCTTCACACCTCGGTTGGCGGTATGCTTATCGGCAAATGCGACCTTCTTATAACATATGGCGAGCAGGCTGTGTGGTATGCCGAGGGCGCAAAGAGCGTTGAGACCGTCAGCTTTGGAGTTGACGATATCGAGTTGCTTAAGGATTATCTTGAGAATCACTTGCGTGAGGGTGATGCCGTGCTGTATAAAGCCAGCAACGGTATGCGTCTTTACCGTGCAATAGTATAAAGCAGGGGGATTAAAATGAAAATCGAGCTGTTATGTACCGTTACTGCGTGCGTTGCTTTTGCGATCGGCTTTGTGCTTTTCAAAATTTTTATTCCTATACTCCGAAAGGTAAAGCTCGGGCAGAAGATTCTTGAGATAGGGCCTGCCTGGCACAAAAGTAAGGAGGGCACACCTAATCTCGGAGGTCTGTTCTTTATTACGGCCTGCGCCGCCGCACTCGCCACAGCGCTTATTATACGTAATGATGGAATTTCCAATAATATTATAGCTGTTATGGGACTCGGAGTTGTGTCGGGTCTTATCGGGTTCGTCGATGACTACGTAAAGTTGTTCAAAAAGCGCAATAAGGGACTCGGCGCAATACAAAAGCTGATTCTGCAGTTTGTTTCGGTTGCGGCGTATCTCTTCTTTGCGGTTAAGCTCTGCGGAGTTGATACGGTTATCAGCTTTCCTTGGGGTGCAGAGGTTGATTTCGGCATATTCTATTACGTGATAATGCTCATCGCTATTGCTTACATTATCAACTGTGCTAATCTGACCGACGGCATTGACGGGCTTGCGGGAAGCATTGCCCTGGTAATATGCACGATGTTTCTGCTTCTCGGCATCAACAGCGAAAACCCCGATTTTTATATTCCTTCCTCGGCATTGATCGGCGCTTTGCTGGCATTTTTGGTATTTAATTTTCATCCTGCAAAAATCTTCATGGGCGACACCGGCAGTCTTTTCCTTGGAGGATATATAGTTGGTCTAACAATGCTGACGGGAAGTGAATTTATTCTTATTCCCATTGCCGGCATATGGATTATTGAGGGACTTTCGGTAGTGCTTCAGGTTCTTTCGTTTAAGCTTACCGGCAAAAGAATTTTCAAGATGAGTCCCATCCATCACCACTTTGAAAAATGCTCTTGGAGCGAGGTAAAAATAGTTTTGGTATTCTCGCTCACCACCGTGCTTCTTTGCGGACTTTCGTACTATCTAATACTGATTTCGGGCAGGTAATCTTTATTTCCTTTATTTAATATTGTAAAAAGGATATTGCAATGGCTGAACAAACTGCTTCTAACACCCAAAAGGGCTTGCGACCCGCCTCCGAAAAAAGAATATCAAAAGCACCAAAAAAGACGGGGCGGATATACCGTCTTGTCGGTGAGGTGGACCGACCCTTGCTTATAGTCATTATTGCGCTCCTTTGCATAGGCTCGATAATGGTCTTTTCGGCATCCTATGCCTCGGCCGATGCACGCTACGGTGATTCCTATTATTTTGCGCGCAGACAGGTTCGGTGGCTGCTGTTTGGTGTTGTGGGTATGGCAGTGATGTCAAAAACCATGGATTACCGTATACTGAAGCGGTTTGCATACATTGCCTATGTTGCGGCTCTCGGACTTAACTACCTCGTGCCGTTTTTCGGAGAGACCAGTGGCGGTGCAACACGTTGGTATGTAATTCTCGGTGTGCAGTTCCAGCCATCCGAGGTGTTAAAGTTTTGTCTTGTCCTTGCGCTTGCGACCTACATAAGCAACCATTCAAACGAGATGAAGAACTTCAAAAACGGCGTACTCAATCTGGGACTTATAACCGCACCTGCGGCTCTTGCAACACTTTTGCAGAGCCATCTTTCGGCAACAATTATTATAATCCTCATTATGGTGGTTATGATCTGGCTTTCGGGTACAAAATCGTTCTACATCGGTGCCGTTGCGGGTATTATCGCTACTGCGGGTGTTGCGCTTCTCACTATAGGACGCGGAATTATCGAAACCTTTGTACCTCAGGCGCTGACACGTTTGGAGGTATGGAATGACCCCTTCTCTTATATGTCTGCCGCATCGGGAGGAAAGGGATGGCAGCCTGCGCAATCGCTTTACGCAATCAGCTCGGGCGGCTTTTGGGGACTCGGACTCGGACAGAGCAATCTCAAGCACGGCTATCTGCCCGAGCCGCAGAACGACTATATCTTTGCGATTCTTTGCGAGGAAATGGGATTCTTCGGTGCATTTGCCGTTATAGTGCTGTTTTGCGTTTTTGCTTATCGTGGATTCCATATTGCCCGTAATGCTCCCAGCAAATTTTCATCTCTTGTTGCGATGGGAATCACGATGCAGGTGGTTATTCAGGTAATACTCAACCTTGCGGTTGTTACGAATACCATTCCGAGTACGGGTATCAGTCTCCCGTTTTTCAGCTATGGCGGCACGTCGCTTTTGCTGTTGCTTGCCGAGATGGGTATTTTGCTTTCGATTTCACGCTATTCATTTATTGAACAGGGCTGATCATTATTTTAGGAGTAATGCTATGAAAATAGTTTTTTGCGGCGGCGGAACGAGTGGGCACGTAAATCCCGCTCTTAATATAGCCGAGGAAATAAAAAAACGTATTCACGATTGTGAGATAATGTTCATTGGCACGAAAAGGGGAATAGAGAGCACGCTGGTTCCCAAGCATGGCTACAGCATTGAGTTTGTTGAGGTCAGCGGATTCTCACGCAGACTGACTCTTTCCAACATAAAAGCCGCATATCGTGCAGTGACCTCGGTCAGCAAGGCAAAAAAGATTATCAAGCGCTTTGGCCCCGATCTTGTTATCGGAACCGGCGGCTACGTAAGCTGGCCTACCGTCAAGGCGGCGTCAAAGCTCGGTATTCCCACACTCATTCACGAGCAGAACGCCTTTCCGGGTGTTACAACAAAGATGCTTTCACGCTATGCGGATAAGATATGCATATCGTTTGAGGGTAGTAAAAAATATTTTGATCCTGTCTGTGAGGGCAAGATGGTTCTTACGGGCAATCCCATCACGGTAGATAACATCACCTATGAGGATGCAAGAGCGCGTCTGGGCATCGCTCCTGATGAGCCTTATATACTTTCTTACGGCGGAAGTATGGGCGCGCGTACGGTAAATGAGGTTTCGTTTGAGATAATGGAACGTCTTTCAGTGCCCAAAAAGATCCGGCATACCCACGCCATAGGTAGAGTGGAGTTTGCAAAATTTGATGCTATCGCAAAGCAGAAGGGCTTTTACGACTGCCCGAATTTGCAAATAAGCGAGTACATTTACGATATGCCTCTCCGTCAGGCGGCAGCAGACGTGATCATCTGCCGTGCAGGAGCAATGACACTTGCCGAGCTGGCGATCAAGGCAAAGGCATCCGTTCTTATTCCAAGTCCTCACGTAACCGAGGACCATCAGTACAAAAACGCCCGTCTGCTTGCCGATGCAGGTGCCGCAATAGTGCACAGGGAAAGCGAGCTGGACGTTAACGGGCTTGTGCGCGAGGTGGAGGAGCTTCTTTCCAACCCCAACAAACGCCGTAGAATGGAAACCGCTATTACGGAGTTTGCTATGCCCGATTCGGTAAAAATTATTGCGGATAACGCACTTTCGCTTGTAAAATAGAAATCCAAAAAATATAAAAAGGAGGTCATTGCAGTGGAGCAGCAACGCTTTGTGCGAAAAAACACGAATGTTTTTGAAACGCAGCGCCGCAACGAAAAAAAGCATACACGCCGTACGGTGTTCTACGTTATACTTTTTTTGAGCGTTACTGTAGTGTTCCTCGGAGTTTGCTTTGCCGTCTTTTTGAACGTAAGTGAGATAACCGTTGTCGGTAACGAAAAATATTCGGCTGAGGAGATCATCTCTTACGTGCCTATAGAGCCGGGGGAGAATATTTACCTGTTTGATGCCGAGGCAACCGAGGAGCTTATAAAGCAAAAGCTTCCTTTTGTCGGAGATATCGAAATTGAACGTGATCTTCCGTCAACAATAGTTCTGAACGTTACCGAGGAGAAACCGATATTTGCAATAGATCTTGCGGGAAGCACTTTTATCCTGTCAAGCGAGCTCAAGGTGCTTGAAAAGACAAACGTAAAAGCCGAGCAGACCGGTCTTGCTGTGCTGAGGACGCCATCTGTGCAAAAGTGTATGGTAGGGGAGATCGTTGAATTTGTAGATGAGCGTACCTACGATGCCATAGTCGAGCTGTATGACAGCCTTGAGGCGGAATTTATAAATGAAAAATTACGCTCGGTCGATGCCGAGTCCCGTTTTGATATCTATATTAACTATGACAACAGGTTTGACGTATACGTGGGCGATACGGTGAATATCAATCTGAAAATACGCTTTTTGGTGGGAATTATCGATAAGCTTGGTGAAAAAACAAAGGGGACTATCGATATTTCGGAGGCAAACGAGGCGGCGGTTGCCCTGTCCTGAGCATAAAAAGCATTAAAATAGTATAAAAAATACCTCTTTTTTGAAAGAAAAAACGAAAAAACACTTGCAATTCCGAAAAAAACATATTATTATATAGAATGTATAAGAGTCTATCTGTATATTTTTGGAGGTCAAAATGATTAACATGATCGAGGATACCAACAAGGTTGTTATTAAGGTTATCGGTGTAGGCGGCGGCGGCGGAAACGCTGTTAACCGTATGATTTCGGCATTTGAGATGCCCGACGTTGAGTTTATCAACATCAACACCGATACTCAGATCCTTATTAAATCCAGCGCACCCACCAAGATTGCTATCGGCGACAGAATTACCAAGGGTCACGGCGCAGGAAGCAACCCCGAGCTTGGCGAGAAGGCTGCTGACGAGTCTATTGAGGAAATCACCAACGCCATCAAAGGCGCTGATATGGTTTTCGTTACCGCAGGTATGGGCGGCGGTACAGGCACCGGTGCAGCTCCCGTTATCGCAAAGATTGCAAAATCGCTTGATATCCTTACCGTTGCTGTAGTTACAAAGCCCTTTGTATTTGAGGGCAAGAAGAGAATGCAGCAGGCTGAGGACGGCATCGCAAAGCTTGCCGAGCACGTTGACTCTCTCATCGTTATCCCCAACGAGAGACTTAAGCTCCTCACCGATAAAAAGATCACCTTCCTCAATGCATTCCAGGAAGCTGACGACGTTCTCCGCAAGGGCGTTCAGAGCATTTGCGAGCTTATTACTGTAGAGGGCGTTATCAACCTTGACTTTGCTGACGTTTCCAACGTTATGTCCAACGCAGGCCTCGCTCATATGGGCGTTGGCGCAGCCAAGGGCAAGGACAAAGCAGAGCAGGCAGCAAAGATGGCTATGTCCTCTCCTCTTCTCGAGACCAATATCAGCGGTGCTCAGGGTATCGTTATCAATATCACCGCTTCTCCCGATATCGGACTCGACGAGATCGATTCTGCTGTTGCTATGATTACCGGCGAGGCTCAGCCTGACGCTACCATCATCTTCGGTGCAGCATTCGATCCCACTCTTGAGGACGAGATGAAGATCACTCTTATAGCTACCGGCTTCAATGCCGATAAAAAGAGCTCGGACGTAAGACGCCAGATGGCTCAGGCTGAAAAGGCTCAGGCTTCTGCCGAGTCCGCTCCCGAGGTTGACGGAAACAGTGAGATTGACGACATCCTCAAAATGCTCAACAAAAACTAATCGTTTAGTCTAATAAAAAACCGTTGCATTCAAATGCAACGGTTTTTTTGTATAGAACAAATCTGTTACTCGGTTCGGAGTGCCTCCACAGGATCCTTCCTTGCCGCAATGCGGGAGGGAATAACACCTGCAATAAGAGTGAGCACCATACTGATGATTATCAGCCATATTGCGCCTTCAACGGGAAGTGCGGCAACGTCGGGTATATCCGAAAGTGCATAGATTATCATATTGATGGGGATGTTCAGCAGCAAGGTAATCAGTATACCGATCGCACCTGCCGAAAATCCCACGATAAGCGTTTCGGCATTGAATACACGTGATATATCGGTCTTGGATGCTCCGATGGAGCGAAGTATGCCGATTTCCTTTGTCCTTTCCAGTACGGATATATAGGTTATGATTCCGATCATAATCGAGGATACGACGAGCGAAATCGCAACGAAAGCTATCAAAACGTAGGAAATGGTGTTGATTATCGTGCTGATCGAGGACATCATAATACCAATATAATCGGTATAGTTGATAGTGCTGTTTTCGTTGCCCTCGGATTCCATTTTAGAGTTGTATTCCTCGATGAACGCCGAGATCTTTTCTTTTGACTCGAAATCAACTGCGTAGAAGTTGATCGTGCTGGGGGTACTGAGCTCGCTTGCGTTGAGAAGCGAAATGTTCTTTTCAAACGTTGCACTTGTCTCATCGGTCATACCGCCGAGACGGTTGAACATCTCAATAATAATCTCGCTTGAGGCTGTGTCGATTTGCGTGTTGATTGCAGCCTGCTGTTCCTCGGGGAGTGTGGCGATAAATGCGTACGGGTCGGCAGTGTCGTCCCAAGCACCGAGCATTTGAGTAAGAATTCCCTTTGCAACGTCAAGCTTTATCATGTCAATTTGCGCCAGGGTTGTTGCCTGCTCGGACTCGGGAAGGGTGGCAATGTAACCGTAGATATACTCCATATCCACAACTATTTCCTCCGACTCATAGTCAAAGGGAATTCCTGTGAATATGTCAACGTCGCAGTATCTGTATTCCTTGCCGTAGCTCTCGCTGATGCTTTCCCAAATCTCCTCGGATTTTTGGGCTTTTACAACCTCGGAGTCCTGAGTAAGCTCAATGTATTTTTCTACCAGCTCGTGAGTGTAGCCGATTGTGCCTGTGAACGAGGTTGCGGCAGCCTCCTCTCGGGGACGAGCAATACCTACGATCTTGAGCTTGATTCCGTCTTCGATCATATCGGCAACGTAGTTTTTATCCTTGCTCATATCGGCATAAAGACCGGTCGATTCGTCATAGGCATAGTAATCTGCCGCAGTGACGAGCGAAAAGCTGAGCTCCGTCATCTCCTCAAAGGTAAAGCTCTCGGTCTCAAAGCTGAGCTCCTCTCCTTTGAGAATTGCAGCTATCTGATCCTCTATATCATCCTGGTTGCGAAGACCGAGCGCATACATCGCAACGTCGCTGATCTCGTTTGAGGAGTTGACAAAAAGTATTACCTCATCGTAATTTTCAGGCCAATGACCGCCTTCGTTGATAAGCTCGTACTGCGATTCAAGAAGCTCCTGATTTCCTATCATTTCCCTCCACATATTGGTGCTATTTCCGGCAGGCATCATAGGGGAGGAAGATGCGCTCGAGCTGTTGCCTTCAACACCCATAATGGTGCTGAAAATGGTGCTGGGGTTGACCTTGACGTCCCCGAACTCAGTGCCGAGCGCATAGATGTCAAAATCTATGTCATAGGTGTACTGAACGTCGGTGACGTAATCGCTGATTTTGTCGTAATTGCTGTCGATATAGGACTTAAACGACTCGAGATCGTTGGTCTGAATCTGCGTAAGCATCGTCTCAAACATCTGGGAAAGCACGGTGTTGGTGTAGACCTTATCGGGATCGTGCTCCTCGTTGTCGATGTTTTTATCCATTATCTCGAGCATAAGCGAGTTCATATCGATAGTCTCTTTTTCGACCGTGATGGGATAGGAGGACAGGGTATCCTCCTGTACCTTGTCGATATAAAGCTGAAAGCCGTTTGACAGCGATAGAATAAGTGCAATGCCTATAATGCCTATGCTGCCCGCAAAGCTGGTAAGCACCGTCCTTGCCTTTTTTGTCAAAAGGTTATTGAGCGAGAGCGAGAGCGCAGTAAAAAATGACATTGAGGTCTTTTTATTTTTGGCCTTCTTTTTGACCTGCGTTACCGCTTTTTCCTCGTCTGACCCGTCATAGGGCATACTGTCGCTCTGGATTTTGCCGTCAAGCAGACAGACCGTTCTGGTGGCATATTGCTCGGCAAGCTCGGGATTGTGGGTAACCATTATAACGAGCTTATCCTTTGCTATCTCCTTGAGTATTTCCATTATCTGAATACTCGTGGCAGAGTCGAGCGCACCCGTGGGCTCATCCGCAAGAAGAATCTCGGGGTTGTTGACGAGAGCTCTTGCGATAGCCACTCTCTGCATCTGTCCGCCCGAAAGCTGGTTTGGTTTCTTTTTTGCCTGATCGGCTATGCCAACCTTTTCGAGTGCGGCGAGCGCTCTTTGCCTGCGTTCTGCCTTTCCGATGCCCGATAGGGTGAGTGCCAGTTCAACGTTTGAGAGCACGCTCTGGTGGGGGATGAGGTTATAGGACTGAAAAACAAAACCGATGGAATGATTACGGTAGGAATCCCAATCCCTGGAGGAATACTCTTTGGTGGGAATTCCGTTGATAACTAGCTCTCCCGAGTCGTACTGATCAAGACCGCCGATTACGTTGAGCATCGTTGTTTTGCCGCAGCCCGAGGGACCCAGAATAGCAACAAACTCATTTTTGCGTAAGTTGAGTGAAATGTCGTTCAGAGCAACCGTTGTTGTATCGCCTACGCTATACCGTTTTACAATGTTTTTGAGTTCGAGCATATTCGCCTCCAAGTAAATCTGATTACAAGCTATGGTAATACACAATTATTAAATCGTTGTGATTAAAATGTAAGATTTTTAGGCTATTGTATTAAAAGTGTAGTAAACTCAAAGGGTTTGAGTGCAATGCGCTCATCTGCCTCGCACACGATCCTCTCGTCACCGTCGCAAACGAACACCTTGCCAAAATCAAGAAGTCCCTTACAAAGCGAGAACCTGCATCCCTCTCCTGAGCAATCGTATACACGCAGAATATACCCGTTACCGCTCTCGGCCTTTTTAACCCAATCGATAACGGCAATGGGATTATCGGTAGATATGATGGAGCGACCGATAAGCTCGCTGTTGGGCGAGTAAGGGAGAGCTATCGGCTTGGCGCACAGCTCGTAGCCCTGCTTGACGAGACCGTTCTTAAAATCACCCTCGTGGATATAAACCGAGTAGGTAAACTCCTGCCTACCCTTATCGGCATCAACTCCGGGATACATACTGCTTCGGAGCAGATTCATATCGAGAACGCAATCCCAAATTCGGTAGCCGTACTTGCAATCGCTCATCAGCGCAACGCCCTTTTTGCCGTCCGAAATATCGATCCACCTGTGAGCACACACCTCTTTTTTTGCCTTTGCAAAGCTGTCACGTGTGTGAGTGGGTCGGTCGATACAGCCGTACTGAATACCGCATTTGGCGTTGTCGCTCTTTACCGAGGAGGGGAATGATACTCGGAGCATTTTGTGAGTTTCGTTCCAATCAACAACCGTATGGAAATCAATTCGTCTGCTGTCGGGCGCGAGGCTTGCGGTCTGGGTGATGGTGCTGTTGCCTGCCGTGTAGGTCAAAAGCATCCTTGCCACTCCGTTTTCGGTGGTGTGCTTCTTGCTAGTAAGAGTGGCTCTGATGCAGGCATTTTGTTTGTAATCGGCAGGAACCTCCCAGCCGTTCTCGGCGTCATCGTAGATATTAAGTATATTGCCCTCGCCGTCAAGGAATTCATATCCCTGCTCGCCGTCGTAAATCGAGTCAATACCGCCGTTTTCATTAAAGATGACCTTGATAATTCCGTTATCGAGAGTGCTTTCGTCGGCAATTGCGGATTTTTTGCACTCGCTCACCTTGCCGAAGCCCATTGCAGGAGCTTTGATATACTCGCCGCTGTCGGTGTAGCCTTCAAAATCGAAGGGGGAGGGGTTGAACCAGCACTCGCCCTCGCTTTCCTTAAGCACGTAGCCGCTTTGGGCATTCGTGTCCTTGAGAAGCAGATTCATCTCGGCATAGCGAACCTCCGCCTCATCGTAAACTCTCTTTATCGATGAGCCGGGAATAATATCGTGGAATTGATAAAGCAGAACCTCTTTCCAAATCCTGTTAAGCCTGTCGGAGGGATAGGGAAGTCCCCTGCTGTCACAGAGCACCGACAGAAGCTCGGCATCGTGGAGCGCCTGCTCGAGCAGACGGTTAAAGCGCTTTGTTCTCGACTGCGTGGTATAGGTACCCTGATGCTTTTCGAGATAGAGCTCTCCGCTGTAGGACGGGAATTTTGCACGGTCTTTTTCTATATCCCTAAAGAAATCGATGGCAAACCCCTGTTTAACTTTGGGAACACCGTAAAGATCGTACTCACGTCTGAGCCTCTCAAGATGCTCCTCGCCGGGTCCGCCGCCACCGTCACCGATGCCGTAAAGCATCATTGCACGGTTGTCGATCTCACGCTCCATATACTTCTTTTCGGTGATGAGCAGAGATTCGGGGCGTGCGGCACTGTTATAGTTGCCCTCGGGGGGCATATGTGTAAGAATATTTGAACCGTCGAGTCCTATCCAGTTAAAGGTGCTGTGAGGGAAGCGGTTTACGGCATTCCAGGACATTTTTATGGTGAGGAAGTACTTAACGCCAAAATGCTTCATTATCTGCGGAAGCTGTGCGGTATAGCCGAAAACGTCGGGGATCCAAAGGATCTCCTGCTCATAGCCAAACTCTTCCCTAAAGAATTTTTTACCGTAGAGCATCTGGCGCACAAGGCTTTCTCCGCAGGGGACATTGGTATCGCTCTCGACCCAGAATCCGCCCTGAAGCTCAAGCCTGCCGTCATTATACAACCGCTTCATCTGGGCATAGAGCTTTGGATGCTCCTCCTTTACCCACTCGAGCATCTGAGGCTGACTTACGCCAAAAAGATACTCGCTGTATATCTCGCTGTTGCGCATCAGGGTGGCAAAGGTCCTTGCCGCCTTGCGCTTTGTCTCACGGATAGGCCATAGCCACGCAAGGTCGATGTGGGCATGACCGAGCGCCGTGATTTCGAAATCGCTTTCACTATTGCAGTCAAGTGCGCTCTTTGTCAGCTCGAGAGCCTTCTCGGTGTCATTCTCCCAGGTCTCGTGAGCAAGGTCGTATATCCTTGTCAGCTCGCTTTTCAGTGCTTCGTCCTCGGTGGCGTTTTTGAGGTATAGTATTACCTCAAGATCATAGTAGAGCTGTCTTTTAGGTTCGTCGCAGATCGCAAGATGCGCCTCGTGCAGTATGCCTATCGAGTCAAAGCTCCAGTCACGCCTTTCGCCAAAAAGATCGTTTGCGCCGCAATCGACCCAAAAGTCCACCTTCTGTCCCGCAATAGCGCTTTCGCATAAAGGAACCACTGTCTTTCCGGGCATTCCGAGCTCAAAGGAGTAAAAGCTGTCCTTGTTGGTAATTCCCCTAAAAGGAGCACCGCTATCGTCAAAAACACAGCCCTCGCCGCCTACGTCCAGCAAAAATACTGCCTTTTTGCCTCCTGCAAACTCGGGAACGGCTGCCTCAAAATGCATCCAGGCGCAGTCCCAAAGCGAGCCCCAACGCTCGCCTATAGCCAGCTCCCTCTTTTCGCCGCAAAAACGGTTTTTAAAGGGTACCGGCTCCTTCGTTATGTATGCCGTTGCCTTCAGCGCGGCAACCGGGGTGTATATCTTACTGTGCAGTCGGGCGAGTCTTTCTTCCATAATTACCTCACTTTAGAAGAGATTTGCTGAATTCGGTATATCTTTCTGTCTTTTCAATGGCTTTTTCGAGGGTGTCGGCTTTTGTAAGGATATACGCTTTGATTTTGGGCTCGGTGCCCGAGGGACGCACGATAACTGCCGATCCGTCGGCAAGCTCGTAGTAGATCATATCGCTTTCGGGAAGTCCCGTGGGTTTCTCGCTTCCGTCGGCGCATTTGATGATGCCGGTGCTGTAATCACGCACAGCAGTAACCTTTTCGCCGGCAATCTCACCAAGAGGGGATACACGGAGCGATGCCATCTTTTCGCTCATCGATTTCATGGGATTGATACCGCCGATTGCAACGTTTACCACGTTCTCACGGTAGTAGCCGTATTTCTCATAGAGTCCGCAAAGCTCCTCGTAAACCGTCTTGCCCTCGCTGTAAAGACGGCATGCCATCTCTGCAAGCAATACCGATGCTCCAACGGCATCCTTATCCCTTGCGTAGCCGCCCGAGAGATAGCCCTGGCTTTCCTCATATCCGAAAATAAATGTGTTGCTGCCATCGGCTTCCCACTGCTTGATCTTCTCGCCGATGTATTTGAATCCGGTGAGAACGCTGATGTGTCTAACACCCTCACGCTCGCAGATTGCATCAAACAGATTTGCCGATACTACCGATTTGATAGCGCAGGCATTCTCGGGAAGATTTCCGCTTGCCTTGCGTGTTTTTATGATGTGCTCGGTAAGAAGCGCGCCTATCTGGTTGCCGTTAAGCGCAAAGAACTCACCGTTGCCGTCACGAATGCAGAGCCCGACACGGTCTGCATCGGGGTCGGTACCGATGATCATATTGCAGTCGATGTTCTGCTCGGATATCAGCTTGATTGCCTCGGCAAAGCATTCCTTGTTCTCGGGGTTGGGTGAAGCAACGGTGGGGAAGTTACCGTCGGGAGTCATCTGGCTGTCAACCGTTACGAGTCCACCTACGCCAACCATCGAGAGAGCCTTGGGAACGAGCTTGTAGCCCGTGCCGTGAAGAGCGGTATACAAAATGTTAAGCTTTGAACCGTATTTCTCGGTATATTCGGGCGCAGTCATACAACCGAGAACCGACTCGAGGAACGCCTCGTCGGTCTCGGAGCCGATAATCGTTATTGCACCGCTGTTGACGGCACAATCAAAATCAACCTTCTTTACGCCCTCGAAAATATCGGTAGCCTGCGCCTTTGCGGATACAGTCTTTGCGTGCTCGGGCGGAAGCTGTGCACCGTCCGACCAATATACCTTGTAGCCGTTGTATTCCTTGGGATTGTGGGATGCGGTTATATTGATTCCGGCAATACAGCCGTAATGCAAAATCGCAAACGAAAGCTCGGGGGTAGGGCGTATACCGTCAAAGATATAGACCTTCACTCCGTTTGCGGCAAGTACGGAGGCGGCAGTCTTGGCAAAAAGCTCACTGTTGTTACGGCTGTCGTAGCAAACGGCACAGCCCTTCTCGGCGCCCCCCGCCTCGAGTATAAGCTCGGCAAGCGCCTGAGTGGTGACACCGACGGTGTATACGTTCATCTTGGAAATACCGACGTCCATCGTACTGCGCAGACCTGCCGTGCCAAAGCTCATCGGTATTTCAAACCGCTCCGCAACGGCCGTTTCGTCATCCCGAATTTCCAAAAGCCTTTTCTTGCTTTCGGCATCAACTCGGTCGGAGTTTAACCAACGTTCAAATTCTTTATTCATTCTCGAGTGCCTCCGTCAATGCTGCTGCAAGCTGATCGGGGCAGGAGGTAGACTTAAAGCCACAACAAATGCCCTTGCATCTTGCAATAATATCCTCTGCCTTCATTCCCTCGCAGAGAGCGGCAACACCCTTGAGGTTGCCGTTACAGCCGCCCTCAAAGGAAACGCCGGTTACAATGTGTTCCTCGCTGATGTCAAAGCTCACGCTTCGGGAGCAGGTTCCTTTGTTTTTGTGTGTCTGTCTCATGGCCTTTTCTTCCTTTTTAATTATATAATATATTAACAATTCCATTATAATCAAAAAAACGTGATTGTAAATCCCTTTTTTGAAACAGTTCAAAAAAATCGATTTTGTTCACAAATAATTAACAAAGTAATTTTGACCAAAACTATTGCATTATTTTTGTGCATGTGTTAAAATAACCTCCGCTTGGTGTGCGATGAAGCTGTAGATTGCTGCAATAAGTGCAGGTAACTACGGCAGAGTATGTCCGACAATCGGGCGCAGGTTGCGAGCATTTTTTAAGGGTGTTTTACAGAACGCCCGGCGCAGTGTTCGCAAAACTGCCGTCAAATTATTTCATTATTATATTTGGAGGCAAACCCATGGCAAAGAAAGAAAAAATCCGTATCCGTCTCAAATCCTACGATCACACTCTCATCGATCGTGCGGCTGAGAAAATCGTCGAGACCGCTAAGAGAAACGGCGCATCCGTTTCGGGTCCCATTCCCCTTCCTACTGACAAGGAAATCATCACCATTCTCCGTGCTGTTCACAAATACAAGGACAGCCGTGAGCAGTTCGAGTACCGTACTCACAAGAGACTCATCGATATCATCAAGCCCTCCAAGGCTTGCGTAGAGGCTCTCATGAGCATCGACCTTCCCGCAGGCGTTGATTTCAACGTCGAGCTCTAAACCGTCAAATAAAGGTCACGTTGACAAGCGTATGGCTGTCAACCAATAACCTTAAGGAGGATAAAAATGAAAAAAGGCATCATCGGCAGAAAAATCGGTATGACTCAGCTTTTTGATGAAAAAGGCAAGGTTATTCCGGTAACTGTCATCAGCGCAGGTCCCTGCGTTGTCGTTCAGAAGAGAACGAACGAAAAGAATGGTTACGAGGCAGTTCAGCTCGGCTACTCGGATATCCCCGAGAGAAAGCTCAACAAACCTCAGAAGGGCGCTTTCCTCAAAGCGGAAGTTTCCTTCAAAAAGTATCTCAAGGAATTCCGTCTTGATAACTCGTCCGAGCTTAACGTCGGCGACGTTATTACCGCCGACACCTTCGAAGCAGGCGAAAAGGTTGATATCACCGGTATCACCAAGGGCCATGGCTTCTCCGGCGTTATCAAGAGATGGGGCTGTCACAGGCTCAGAATGTCTCACGGTACCGGTCCTGTACACCGTCAGGCCGGTTCGATGGGTGCAAACAGTGATCCGTCCAGAATCTTCAAAAATAAGAAGATGGCCGGTCAGTACGGTAACGAGCAGGTTACTATGCTCAACCTCGAAATCGTTAAAATCGACGCTGATAACAACCTTATCGCTGTTAAGGGCGCGGTTCCCGGTTCGAGAGGCGGCATCG
>JAZNCU010000069.1:0-7445 GCA_045587745.1 Eubacteriales bacterium
CGATCGCGGTTAATATGGCGACCTTCGTTGGCTCGTCACAAGGCGGTTTCCTCGGTGCGCTTCTTGCTACCCTTGGTGTGGTATTACCGTCGTTTTTTATCATTCTCATCATTGCAGCTCTGGTACGAAACTTGATGAAATATGCAGGAGTAAAGGCTTTCCTCGGCGGCATCCGTCCGTGCATTATTGGCTTGATACTCGCAACGGCAATCACGATGTTTATGAGTACGGCAATCGGCTTCAGTGGTATAGGAGATACGCTTGCCATAGATTTTAATGGCATTATCATATTTGCCATATTGATATTAATTAGCATCATAGCAAAACTTGCATTTAAGAAAAAACCAACTCCGATACTGATGATCGTCGTATCGGCAGGTCTTGGTATGCTGATGTATTCATTATAAAGATTTTGATAAACAAATTCCAATTTGTCTGGATGATGTAAAAAGCGAGGGCTGACGAAAATCAATCGTCAGCCCTCAAAATTTGAGTCGCAGAAAACAAAGAGAAGGATTATTTAATTAAAAGCAATGATTGCCTATATTGCTCGGCTTCAGGTACATCAATCCACTCTACTGTTTTGTCAAAATTCTTTCTGACTTCTGATTTGATTTCGTCTAACGAAACTGCAAAGAACTCTCTTCTTGCGTTGATTTTATTCAGTTTTTTATCTTGAAAAGCGTTATGAAGTGCAGTTTCTAACGCGGGTGCATCTTCTGTGAATATCATGGCGTGTACGTCGAAATTGAAAGGAACGGAAGCATCGCTTAGCTCGTAAATGCGCTCGTTCGGATCCAATCTACGAGTCATACCAATTTTGTATACATTTTCGCCAAATGCACCAATGTTACTAATTATGTACACATAGCCAGCTTTTCGGTTAGCTTCTCTGTAGTCAACATCTTGTATTGCCTTTGTAGTATCATCAATCTGGCTTTCAAGTTGAGATTTCTTCGCTAATAATTCTTCTGTTTCGCCATTCTTTTCGATTTGGCTTAAAACTGTTTTTAAAGCGTTTTCATAATGTGTCTGTTCTTTTTTGAGGCGCTTTCTTTCTTCTTCGATTTCTTTTTGAACTTTCGCTTCTTCTCGTTCTTGGGCGCGTAATTCTTTCAGTAATTCTTTTTCAGCTTGTTTTTTCTGTTGGAAATCGAGTGCAAGATTTACTTCTTCAATTTTAAGACGAACATAAGCGGGGGATATACCAATGCCCATGGTTTTGCCCAATTTGGATATTTGTTCGCTGATTTTCTCAATTCTTTCGATGGAACGGTCTAAATTTGATACTCGTACATTTGCAACAATATCGTCGCACTCAACATTAAAAGCGCGTAATAAAAGTTTTTTATAATTGTTGACCATAGTACGACCTTGAGCAGCGCTACCGTTAACTTGCCAATTAGTGTTTCCAAAAGCGGCATTATCGTTTTTGATAAATTGCTTCTGCTTATCGCGTAGCTTACTTAATTCTTCTTTATACAGGTCTGAATTTGCAAATTCAAATGTAGGCTTGTACAAACCATAATCAAGAGAATTGATATCAACTTCAAAAATCGCAAGCTGTTTTCGTTTTTCTGCAATTTCTTGATCAATGCTATTCATAGTAGCATTTTGTTGCGCGATTTTGTTATTATTATTTGTTATGGTAGATTCTAAATTCGAAATAGTGCTTTTTAAATTTGCAATTTGTTGATTTAAAACTTCTATTTCTTGTTGTTCGGGCAAAAGCATACTTTTTAATCTGTCGATTTCTGCTTGCAACATTCGTTCTTTTTTAGAAGGACCAAATAAACCCATGCGAATTCTCCTTTGCATTATAAAAACCGCAAGGAGCCCCTTGCGGTTTTGAATTTTTGCGGTCAAAACCGCTATTTTGGTCGGAGTGACAGGACTTGAACCTGCGGCCTGATGGTCCCAAACCACCCGCTCTACCATCTGAGCCACACCCCGATAAATTTATTAAATTGTTTCAAAGCTGTATCCGTCCCCTACGGCGCTCTGAAAACCTCCCCAATTGCGCCACACCTCGAAATTATTTATCGTATGCATTATATCTCAATCAAACACAATTGTCAACAAAGAAAAGTCTTTGATAAACCAATCAAAGACTTTAATTATACCCGGTAACTTCATCCTTTTACAGAACGAATCAACCTAAACGCCTGCTCGACAGTAGCGGTCAAATTGGGAGCTGCAAGCTCGTTATCCATAGCCTGCTCGAGGGCGACAGGAGTGCGCAGAATAGGAAAAAATGCATCGATCCCTTCCCTATTACATTCCTCGGCACCGTTGCCGACACATCCTGCAAATGCAACTGTAAGTGCTCCATTGCGTTTTGCTTCATCAGCAAGCCCGCAGGGAACCTTACCCATGACACTCTGCTTATCGAGCCGTCCCTCGCCCGTGACGAATATATCGCAATCCGAAAGCTCGTTCCAAAGTCCTGTGAGCTCGGCAATAAGTCTATAGCCCTTGACAAACCGAGTGTTTTTGAATATCGAAAAAGCGAATCCCGTTCCGCCTGCCGCACCGACTCCGGGCATTTTGGGATCGGCATGAGGATATTTATTGGTAACAACTTGCGCAAAGCTGTGCATCCACTCATCCATTGTTTCCGCCGCCTCGGTGCTTGCGCCCTTTTGAGGAGAAAATACCTTGCTCGCACCATTATCGCCGCAAAGGGGATTTGTGACATCACAGGCGATGCAGAATTCACATTCCCCAATAGCCGAGCTCACACACGAATCATCGATAAGAACCGCATGCTGAAGCCCGTAGGCGCCGTCAGGTACATCTACGCCGTTTGAGTCGGTAATTTTATAGCCAAGCGCTTTCAGCATACCGATTCCGCAATCATTGGTTGCACTTCCACCAAGGCCAATTATAAACCTACGGCAACCATAGTTCACAGCATCAAGTATAATTTCTCCAACACCGTACGTTGTGGTGACAAGAGGATTTCGCTCATTTTCGTTAAGCAGTGTAAGTCCTGCCGCCGCACTCATCTCAATAACTGCAGTGTTACCTAGAATACAGTATTCTGCAGTTACCAAACGACGCAGCGGATCACAAACTTTAACTTTGCGATGAATGCTCTCATCGAGCATACCGATCGATTCAACGGTTCCTTCGCCGCCATCGGCAACAGAATATATTTTAATGTCGGCATCAGGAAAAACAGTTAATATTCCTTTTTTTGCAGACTCCCCTGCCTCAAGAGAGCTCAGGCTGCCCTTAAATGAGTCGATTGCAATAACAATTTTCATATCATCACCGCACTATAAGATTACAAACAGAGCATCCGCCCGGGATGCTCTGTTTACAAAATCAATCGTTTGAAATGTCAACGTACATCTTATTTTTCCATTTTCCTATGGAAAATACGATAATCGAAATAATCATACCGATAGACCAGGAGGCTAACAGCGAAGTAAACAAGGCAACGGGACTTCCGTTCGGGTACGCATCGGAACGAGTAAGATAAGCAAGACCGTACGCAACGGGGATACGGAGAATAATAGTGGAAAAAATCGATACCCACATAGGTGTCACGGTATCACCGGCACCTCTCATTACGCCGCCGAGCACCTGAGTTACTGCGATACAAAGGTAGCCGACTGCGAGAATACGCATCATACGCACCGCGAGATCAATAAGCTCCTGTGTCTCGGTAAAAATACCGAACAGATGCTTACCGAAGAACAAAAGAATGACAGTGATTACCGCCGACGTTCCGAGCGCCATCATACTTCCCTGTTTAACGCCCATCGTAATTCGGTCGTATTTCCTTGCACCGACATTCTGACCCGTGTAAACGCTCATTGCCTGGCCAAAGGTCATATTAGGCATCATCGCAAAGCCATCGACACGCATAATGATTACGTTGCAAGCAATAACGAGCTCGCCCATCGTGTTGGTGAGCGACTGAACGACCATACCTGCAGTAGCCATTATTCCCTGAGTGATACCCGAGGGCACGCCAAGCTTGATAATCTTTCCGGAGATAGCCTTGTCGATACGCAGTGACCTAAGGTCGAGGTCAAATACCTCCTTCATTCGCATCAGTTTTATGTAGCAAAGCACAGCAGAGATAGCTTGGGCAAGCACTGTTGCGAGCGCAACACCGGGTACACCGAGCCTTTTGACAAACAAAAGGTCAAGACCTACGTTTAGCCCTGCCGAAACAAGCAGGAACAGCAGTGCTGAGAACGAGTCGCCAAGTCCGCGAAGCACGCCCGAGAGCATATTGTAAAAGAAGAATCCTACAATACCGACAAAGAAGATCGTGAGGTAATCTGTACACCAATCGATAATCGAATCGGGGGTATTGAGAAGGTTAAGCATCGGGCGGGTAATAATCGGACCGACAATCATTATAGCGGCAGTGGCAATTCCCGCAAGAGTTATACAGTTACCGATACTTTTGGAAAGCGCCTCTCTGTTTTTTGCGCCAAAGTACTGAGAAATTACAATACCTGCGCCGGTGGCAATACCAACGAACAGCGCTAGCAAGAGATTGAGAATTGGCATTGCACTTCCGACTGCGGCAAGTGCGTTATCTCCAACGTATTTACCTACAATAACCGAGTCGGCGGTATTATATAGCTGTTGGGCAAGGTTGCCGATCAGCATAGGGAATGCAAATTCGGAGATCCTTATCCAAGGAGCTCCCTCGGTCATATCACGAGCCGAGAAAATGGTACGAATGTTCACTGATTCTCCTTTTTAAGCGACGGGCGAGGTGTAGGTAACGGAAGTAACAGTGTCTCCCTCAAATATAAACGAGAGAATACTTCCGCCTTTAGTGTAGGAATAGGATACATCGGTCTTTTGAGTAGGCTCGCCGTAGACGGATTCCACCTTCGACTTAGTGTCACCGATGCAAACGCCCTCAGCTGTGCTGACGGTATCATCACGGAATTCTACGTTAAGAACATAGTCCACGCCGTCCTTCGGATAGGTGCGGATAATCACGTTGGGATAGGTATAAACCTTATCAAGTCCCTGAAAAGCACAGGATTGCGACTCGAAATACTTGGTTGGCTCTCCGAGCGAGGTAAGAAGATCGGACATAACGTCATCTACCTTAACCTGCACACCCTTATAGGAAAAAGCGTAGACCTCCTCAGACGGCTGAGAGGCGCTGCTTTCGGCAGAGCTATCGTTGCTCACTTCCTTACCTCCGCAGGCAACAAGCGCAATGCATATAACGGCAACGAGTAAAAGAATTAAAAAGTTTCTCAAAACGTGTGTCTCCTTTTCTTCAACAGGATAGAACGAGATCAGTTTACCGTGCTCGGCAATCTCGTCAAGTTGACGTTGTTTTTCGTTATCGTAGGCAGCTACCTTCTTATCCCAAACGGCTTTGTAATCGGCGTTATTGCGATAATCGGTAAGCTCATAATTACTGATTAGCCACTCCCCGAAATAATCGGCAAGCTTCTCAGCGCCGTACACGTTAAGGTGCAGACCGGCATCATAGGTATCCTGTGTCATATCAAGACCGATCTCATCCGAAAGCGGAATAAAATTGATATATTCGATTCCCTGCTCTTCGGCATACTCGGAAATCTGTCGGTCCCATTCGTCATACCAATGAGGATACTCGGTAGGAGCCTTGATAAGCACAAGCTGAATACTGTTATCCTTACACAGCTCAGTCATCATATCAAGGTATTTCATTGCATAATCGCCGAGCTGATAATCGGTAAGAGGCAACGGTGACGGAAACTCACCCTGTGCAAGCACGTCAGCTCGCATATAGTAACCGCTGTGAGTGACAGGTTCCTTTGAGAAAATATGTCTGAAATCGTCATCTGTCAGCGAAGACCACCGTGAGTGATACCTTAACAGAGGAAAAACGTAATCGGCAAAGTCCTCGTCCTCTGTCATTGATGCCTTGATTGCATTTACTTTTGTCGCCGACCAGCGCATGCCGTCAAGCGTCATGCGATTGTACGCCTCGCTCTGCGGCTCATTGTACTTGAGTGACAACACGTTGAATACAACTACCCTCGGTTTTTCATAACGCAAAGTATCCTCAAGCAGATAATAGGAATGCCACGCAAGCTGCTGTGCACTGCCTCGGATATACGAAGTAATACCATATTCACGCCATAGCTCAACGGTGGAGATGTTCTCGTAGACCTCACAGTCACCGACCATTATTACCTCATGATCGGTCGTTTCGTCATAATACTCCTCTATCATCGAGCCCTCCACCACGCCCGATTGATATTTTGGAACCAGAAGTGATTGCAGCGTAAAAAACACAGCAACCCAAAATGATAAAATAAGTATGACGGCAAGGGCTCGTTTTAGCTTTTTGCTTTTCATCTCGTCCCCCCGTTAAAACTGATTGTATATGAACTGCGAGGCATCATACCCAACGCCGTATGCACCAAACACCAATATTACAACAGCAAGCAGTGCCATAACATTGTAGAAGGCGTATCCCGATCTTTCGTATAAACGGGTACGTATGTCAATTCCTCTGTTTTTGATAATGCTGACAGAAAGTACGGTTATAAGTCCTACCAAAAGCAGTGCATAGTCCGAAAGTGAAAGACCTATATCCAGGAGCGATCCATCGGTAAAAATCCCAAGGTTGGGACGTGCGAACATAGACCATATCATTCGGAACGTAGTCGGTACGTCACGGTAGCAGTCGAACATTCTGATCGATGACATCAGGAAAACGGTTCTTAAGATACGGAACGTTTCAAAACAGGGTGTTCCGCTAACCTTGAATTTCGAATGAAATTTCGCATAAAGCGGCTCAAGCTCCTGAGATATCATAATTACGGCATAGTTGGCAAGACCCCAAACGATAAAATTCCAGGCTGCTCCATGCCAAAGTCCGGTGGTGAACCAAACAACGAATGACGAAAGGTAGACAGGAAGTCTTTTTGCAACCGCTTTTGGAAGATGCTCGCGTGACCATTTTGACAGCTTAAGCATCGGCTTGGAAACCGAAATGGGATAAAAGATGTAGTCGGTAAACCAAGAGCCCATCGTGATATGCCATCTGTTCCAATATTCCTTGGTGCTTTTTGAAAGGAACGGAAGATTAAAGTTCTCGGCAAGTCGAATACCCATCGACTCGGCTATACCGATGGTGATATCAATTCCGCCAGTAAAATCACAGTAGAGCTGGAATGCGTAAAAGAGCATTGCAACAAAAACGTACGAGCCGTTATACTCGGCTGTATTGCCGATAAGAGCCGTAACGCCCGTAATAAGCCTGTCCGCAATAACCACCTTTTTGAAGTATCCCCACAGGATACGCATAGCTCCGTAGGAGACGGTCTTTCGGTCAAAGCTGTGCGGAGTATACAGAGTTTGCGAAAGATCGCCATAGCGGCTTATAGGGCCCTGTACGAGCTGAGGGAAGAACGAGACGAACAGCGCAAGTTTGAAAAAATTGCGCTGAGCTTCCTGCT
>JAZNCU010000070.1:0-12018 GCA_045587745.1 Eubacteriales bacterium
CATAAAGACGCACGAATGTCAATCCATCCTGCGGAACGCGAGGCGGTTCTGATGCAAAACAAAACAGAGTCCATCGAGGCGCACTCCGTAAGGAAGTGCGCCTCAGTTATATTCGCCTTACGGCGAGTTATATTGCTTCGCAGTGATATTATGCTATGCATACTGATATTGTCCTACGGACAGTTTCAAGGCGAATATAATATCACGAAAACCGCAAGGCTTTCATATCACTTTTGCCGCAAGGCAAAAATATCACTGCAAACGATAGTTTGCAATATCACCTTACCTGCCGAGAAAGATATTCTTTATTTTCGGCAAGCATTTACCTTTCTCAAAGTATATAACCCACTATGACACTTTCGCAATCCCTGTGCAAAGTGTCATTTATTTTGCAAGGATAAAAGCCGAGCGAGACAACTTCTTTACGAAGTGTCTCGCTCGGGGTGCTTTTTGTTATGCTTTTTAGAACAGTCCTGTGATTTTTCCGTCGGCATCAACGTCAATCTTCTCTGCCGCAGGAACCTTGGGCAGACCGGGCATCGTAAGAATGTCGCCCGTGAGAACAACGATAAAGCCTGCACCTGCCGAAACCTTTACGTTGCGTACCGTAACCGTAAAGTCCCCGGGTGCGCCGAGCAGCTTGGGATCGTCCGAAAAGCTGTACTGCGTTTTTGCAATGCAAACGGGCATATTTCCGCAGCCGAGCTCGGTAAGCCGCTTGATCTGCGCTTTTGCGGCAGGAAGGAAGTTGCCTCCGTTGCCTCCGTATACCTTTTTAACAACCGACTCAATCTTTTCCTCGATAGAGAGCTCGTCGGTGTAGGAGAAGCGGAAATCGCTCTTTTCCTCCTCGCAAAGACGAACCACCTCTTTTGCAAGTGCCTCGCCGCCCTTGCCGCCCTCAGCCCAAACGGTGGAGAGAACGGTGTTTACGCCGAGAGAGGAGCATTTTTTGATGATAAAGTCGATCTCCTTGTCGGTGTCGGTGGGGAAGCGGTTAACGGCAACCACGCAGGGAAGACCGTAAACGTTTTTCATATTGGAAACGTGTCTGAGCAGGTTGGGGATGCCATTTTCGAGTGCATCAAGGTCCTCGTTTGCGAGCTCGGTTTTTGCGAGTCCGCCGTGCATCTTGAGCGCACGCACGGTAGCAACAACTACAACGGCATCGGGAGTGAGTCCCGCCATACGGCATTTGATGTCGAGGAATTTTTCGGCTCCGAGATCGGCACCGAATCCTGCCTCGGTAACGGTGTAATCGCCGAGTCCGAGAGCGAGCTTTGTAGCCATAACCGAGTTACAGCCGTGAGCGATGTTTGCAAAGGGGCCGCCGTGAACGATGGCGGGAGTACCCTCGAGAGTTTGAACAAGGTTGGGCTTGAGTGCATCCTTGAGGAGTGCAGTCATTGCACCCTGTGCATTGAGGTCGCCGCAGGTAACGGGCTCGTCATTGTAGTTGTAGCCGACGATGATGCGTGCAAGTCTTTCCTTGAGGTCGGTTATTGAGCTTGCAAGGCAGAGTACAGCCATTATCTCGCTGGCAACGGTGATATCAAAACCGTCCTCACGGGGTACGCCGTTGGTACGTCCGCCGAGGCCGTCGGTAACGAACCTGAGCTGACGGTCGTTCATATCAACGCAACGCCTCCAGGTTATCTTGCGTACGTCGATGCCGAGCCTGTTGCCCTGATGGATGTGGTTATCGAGCATTGCGGCGAGAAGGTTGTTTGCCGCACCGATTGCGTGGAAATCGCCCGTAAAGTGGAGGTTGATGTCCTCCATCGGAACTACCTGAGCGTATCCGCCGCCTGCCGCACCGCCCTTTACGCCGAACACGGGTCCGAGAGAGGGCTCACGGAGTGCAACCATAACGTTTTTACCTATGCGTGAGAGTCCGTCTGCAAGACCGATGGTAGTGGTGGTCTTGCCCTCGCCTGCGGGGGTGGGGGTGATTGCCGTAACGAGAATCAGTTTGCCCCATTTATCACGGGGAATGTCGCATAGGGAAAGGTCAACTTTTGCTTTGTATTTACCGTACTGCTCAATTTGATTGCAGTCAATTCCCGCTTTCTGAGCAATCTCGTTAATGTGCTTCATATTACATTGCTGTGCTATTTCTATGTCGCTGAGATATGCCATAATTGCCTCCGTTTATTTGAAATATTTAATTGCAGATTCAAACATTTTGATATCGTAATTGCCGAGAACGTTTTTGTAAAGTCCGTTGCCTATACGCTCGGAGTGACCCATTTTGCCAAACACACGGCCGTCGGGGGAGGTGATTCCCTCAATGGCATGCATCGAGCCGTTGGGATTAAAGCGGATATCGTCGGTTGCGTTTCCGTCAAGGTCAACGTACTGTGTGGCGATCTGACCGTTTTCGGCAAGCTTTTTGATAAGCGCCTCGTCGGCAATAAATCTGCCCTCGCCGTGGGAAATGGGAACCGAATATACCTCGCCTACCTGCGTACCTGCAAGGAAGGGAGATTTGTTGGATGCGATTCTTGTGCGGACTATCCTCGACTGGTGCCTGAGTATTGTGTTGAACGAGAGGGTGGGACAGTTTTCGTCAACGTCGATGATTTTGCCGTAGGGCACGAGTCCGAGCTTGATGAGTGCCTGGAATCCGTTACAGATACCGCACATAAGTCCGTCACGCTTCTCGAGCAGATCGGTAACGCCCTGCTTGACCGCCTCGTTGCGGAAGAATGCAGTAATGAATTTTCCGCTTCCGTCGGGCTCGTCACCGCCCGAGAATCCGCCGGGGATGAATACCATCTGTGCATCTCCGAGTTTTTTTGCAAACTCGTCAACGCTTGCCGAGATTGCGCTTGCATCGAGATTGCGGATAACAACTATCTCGGCGTCGCCGCCGTTTTCGTTGATCGCGCGTGCGCTGTCATACTCACAGTTGGTGCCGGGGAATGCGGGGATGAGCACCTTGGGGCGAGCCGATTTTATATGGGGAGCAACATACTCGGATGCGACGAAAGAATAATTATCGATCTTTTCACCGGGAGTGGTAATGTTGCAGGAATAAACTCCCTCAAGCACCGATTCGTACACGCCGAGAAGCTCTACCTCATCAATGCTCTCACTACCCTTGGTGAATATGCCTTTGTCGTTCACAATACCGATAAAGGTAGCGCCCGTGGGTGCGCTCTCGCACTCGAGAATAAATGAGCCGTAGCTGTAGCCAAACAACGAGCTATCGTCGTTATCGGCAAAATCAACGCCGAATCCGTTACCGAAAGCCATCTTCATAACAGCCTCGGCAACGCCGCCAATGCCTACCGTGTAGCAGGCAGCCGCCTTTTTACTGCGGAGCAGAGAGGTAACCTCCGCAAATACCTTTTTAAGGGAATCGGATTTGGGAAGCATATCCTCGCCGTACTCGGGGGAAATGAGGTAAATGCCGTTGCCTGCCTTTTTGAGCTCAGGTGAAACGACCTCACCCGTTTTGCCCATAGTAACCGCAAACGAAACCAGTGTCGGGGGAACCGAAATGTCCTCAAAGCTGCCGCTCATTGAGTCCTTGCCGCCGATAGAGCCGATACCCAGCTCCTTTTGTGCCCTGAACGCACCGAGGAGTGCGGCGAGGGGCTTGCCCCAACGCCTGCTGTCTCTGCCGAGACGCTCAAAATACTCCTGGAACGTGAGGTACACCTCGTTGCCCTCGGCGCCGGTTGCAATCAGCTTGGAAACCGATTCCACTACCGCAAGGTATGCACCGTGATAGGGGCTCTTTTCGGAAATGAAGGGGTTGTAGCCCCATGCCATAAACGAGCAGTCGTCGGTTTTTTTGCCGAGGACGGGTATTTTGTGCACCATTGCCTGAATAGGCGTGAGCTGATGCTTTCCGCCAAAGGGAGCAAGCACCGTGCCCGAGCCGATGGTCGAGTCAAAACGCTCGGCAAGTCCTCTGGGGGAGCAGGTATTGAGATCACCTGCGGTGGAGAGCATATTCTCCTTCCAGCCGCCGCAGACCTTTTTTTCAAAGCTCTCGGGTTTGGAGAGAATAATATCTATATGCTTGGATGCGCCGTTGGAATTAAGGAACTCACGGCTGATATCAACGATGGTTTTGCCCTGCCAGTGCATAACCAGCCTTGGGCTCTCGGTAACCACCGCAACGGGAGTTGCACATAGGTTTTCCTCGCTTGCAAGCTCTATAAATCGGTCTGCCTTATCGCTCTCGACAACTACCGCCATTCGCTCCTGCGACTCGCTGATTGCAAGCTCGGTGCCGTCGAGTCCCTCGTATTTTTTGGGAACCGCATCGAGATTTATCTCGAGTCCGTCGGCAAGCTCACCGATTGCAACCGAAACGCCGCCTGCGCCAAAATCGTTACAGCGCTTGATAAGCCGTGTTGCCTCGGGGTTGCGGAAAAGCCTTTGAAGCTTGCGCTCCTCGGGTGCGTTGCCCTTTTGAACCTCGGCACCGCAGGAGGTAAGCGATTGCTCTGTGTGGGATTTGGAGCTTCCGGTTGCGCCTCCGCAGCCGTCACGGCCGGTTGCGCCTCCGAGAAGAATAACCACGTCGCCTGCGCTCGGACGCTCACGGCGCACGTTATGCTCGGGAGCGGCGGCAATTACTGCGCCGATCTCCATTCTTTTTGCCTCGTAGCCGGGGTGGTAAAGCTCGTTTACTATACCCGTTGCAAGACCTATCTGGTTGCCGTAGGAGGAGTAGCCTGCTGCGGCAGTAGTAACTATTTTGCGCTGAGGCAGCTTGCCCTTTCTCGTTTCGGAAATGCTTTTAAGCGGGTCACCGGCACCCGTAACACGCATTGCGGCGTAAACGTAGGCTCTGCCCGAGAGGGGATCGCGGATAGCACCGCCGATACAGGTTGCGGCGCCGCCAAAGGGCTCTATCTCGGTTGGGTGGTTGTGCGTCTCGTTTTTGAAAAGAAGCAGCCAGGGCTCTTCCTTTCCGTCTGCGGTAACCGTTATCTTTACGGTGCAGGCGTTGATCTCCTCGGATTCATCGAGTCGGTCGAGCTTTCCGTTTGCTTTGAGGTATTTAACGGCAATCGTTGCCGCATCCATAAGGCAAACGGGCTTGTGCTCTCTGCCGAGCGAGGCACGGGTGGCAATATAGTCCTCGTAGGTGCTCTGCAGAAGACTGTCCTCAAAGGTAACGCTGTCGATCTCGGTGAGGAAGGTGGTATGTCTGCAATGATCCGACCAATAGGTGTCGATCATCCTGATTTCGGTAACAGTGGGGTCACGCTGCTCTTTTGCAAAGTAATCACGGCAGAACGTGATATCGCCGAGATCCATTGCAAGACCGTATTTTTTGATAAACTCATTCAGTCCGTCGGTATCGAGATCTCTGAATCCGTCAAGAGTTTCAACGCTGTCGGGTACATCGTACTGCAGGTCAAGCGTCTCGGGCAGATCAAACGAAGCCTCTCTTGCCTCGACGGGATTGATTACGTATTTTTTGATCTCTGCCAGCTCGCTCTCGCTGATATTGCCGTAAAGGGCATATATCTTTGCGGTACGCACGATGGGGCGGTCAAGGCAGGAGATAATCTGAATACACTGTGCCGCCGAATCGGCTCTCTGGTCGAACTGACCGGGAAGATACTCGGTAGCAAACACCGTACATCCCTCAAAATCGGGTGACTCGGTAACCGTATCGGTCTGCGGCTCCGAGAAAACGGCGGTTTTTGCGTACTCAAACTGCTCTTTTTCGATATTCTCGGCATCGTAGCGGTTTAGGATTCGCAGGTCGGTAACCGAGCTGATGCCAAGCAGGGTATTGATGTCCGATAGAAGGGATTTTGCCTCAAAGGCAAGGTGTTTTTTCTTTTCGGTATATACTCTGTAAACCATTCAGCATTCTCCTTTTGCGCTCAGCGCTCTTTTTCCTATATCCTTGCGGTAAAATGCGCCGCCGAAGCTGATCTTTTCTACCTCGCCGTATGCGAGCTTTATTGCATCCTCAAGAGAGCTTGCAATCCTCGTTACGCCGAGCACCCGCCCGCCCGACGTCACCAGTCTGCCGTCACGCTTGGCAGCACCGGCAACGTAAACGTATTTGTCGGCTTCCCCGGGAATATTGATCTCAAAGCCTTTTTCGTATTTTTCGGGGTATCCTGCCGAAGCCATAATAACACAGCAGGCGCTCTCGGTGCCGAAAACAACCTCGGTCTCATCGAGCCTTTCGTCGGTAACCGCCTGCATAACCGTGAGCAGATCGCTCTTGAGCAGGGGAAGCACAACCTGTGTTTCGGGGTCACCGAATCGGCAGTTGTATTCAATAACCTTGGGCCCGTTTTTGGTGAGCATAAGACCAAAGTAAAGGCATCCCTTAAGGGTTCTGCCCTCGGCGTTCATCGCCTTGACGGTAGGAACAAAAATCTTGTCGTAGCATTCCTTTGCAACATCCTCGGTGTAAAGGGGGTTGGGGGCAATCGTGCCCATTCCGCCCGTGTTGAGGCCCCTGTCACCGTCAAGTGCACGCTTGTGGTCCATTGAGGAAATCATAGGAACTACCGTCTTTCCGTCGGTAAACGAAAGCACCGAAACCTCGGGCCCCTCCAAAAATTCCTCAATAACAACCGTCTCGCCGCTCTTTCCGAACATACCCTCGCTCATCATCGACCGAACTGCATCCTTTGCCTTATCACGGGTGTCGGCAATAATAACGCCCTTGCCGAGCGCAAGCCCGTCGGCCTTGATAACGGTGGGGATGGGAGCAGTGTCGAGGTAGGCAAGCGCCTTTTCCATATCGTCAAATATCTCGTAGTCGGCAGTAGGAATGCCGTACTTTTTCATCAGCTCTTTAGAGAACGCCTTGCTTCCCTCGATGATGGCGGCGTTCTTGCTCGGGCCAAAACAGGGGATACCCTTTTCGTTAAGAGCGTCAACGCATCCGAGCACCAGAGGATCGTCGGGTGCGACTATTGCATAGTCGATGTTATTCTCTGCTGCGAATGCAACAATTCCGTCTATATCGGTAGCCTTTATATCCACGCAGGTGGCATCCTTTGCAATTCCGCCGTTGCCGGGGAGCGCAAAAATCTCGGTTACGTTTTTGTTTTCGGCAATTTTTTTGATTATTGCGTGTTCACGGCCGCCGCCGCCCACTACGAGAATCCTCATAATCAAAGTCCTTTCGGAAAAATCAATGGTGGAACAGTCTCATTCCTGTAAATGACATTACGATGCCGTACTTGTTGCAGGTCTCGATAACGAGGTCATCGCGTACCGAGCCGCCGGGCTGTGCGATGTAGCATACGCCGCTTTTGTGTGCGCGCTCTACGTTATCGCCAAACGGGAAGAATGCATCCGATCCGAGAGCCACGCCGCTGACGGTGGCAAGGTAGGCCTTTGCTTCCTCGTCGGTAAGAGGCTCGGGACGGTGGGTAAAGAATTTTTGCCAAACGCCGTCTGCACAAACGTCTTCTTCGTTTTTGTTAATATATCCGTCAACGGCATTATCCCTGTCGGGTCTGCCTATATCGGAGCGGAAGGGAAGGTTGAGCACCTTTTCGTGCTGGCGGAGGAACCAGGTGTCGGCCTTTGTGCCTGCGAGTCTGGTACAATGGATACGGGACTGCTGACCTGCTCCGACACCGATAGCCTGACCGTCTACCGCATAGCAAACCGAGTTGGACTGGGTATATTTGAGAGTGATGAGAGCGATAACGAGATCACGTGCCGCACTCTCGGGAAGCTCCTTGTTCTCGGTAACGATGTTGGCAAGAAGCTCCTTGTTGATTTCAAAATTGTTTCTGCCCTGCTCAAAGGTGATACCGAAAACCTGCTTTCTCTCGGTAGGGTCGGGAACAAAGCTCGGATCGATCTTTACGATATTGTAGTTGCCCTTGCGTTTGGTTTTGAGTATATCAAGAGCCTCGGGCTCGTAGCCGGGAGCGATAACTCCGTCGGATACCTCACGCTGAATAAGACGTGCGGTGGTAACGTCACAAATGTCCGAGAGAGCAACCCAATCGCCAAAGGAGCACATTCTGTCGGCACCTCTTGCTCTTGCGTAAGCGCAGGCGAGAGGGGACTCGTCAAGACCCTCTATATCGTCAACGAAGCAGGCTCTCTTGAGCTTGTCCGAAAGAGGAATGCCTACAGCCGCCGAGGTGGGGCTGACGTGCTTGAAGGAGGTAACGGCAGGAAGACCGAGAGCCTCCTTGAGCTCCTTGACCAGCTGCCAGCTGTTAAAGGCGTCGAGGAAGTTGATGTAGCCGGGTCTGCCGGAGAGAATCTCGATGGGGAGGTCGCTTCCGTCGTGCATATATATTTTTGATGGCTTCTGGTTTGGGTTACAGCCGTATTTGAGTTCAAATTCTTTCATTTCAGTGCTCCTTAAACGTTTTTATTGGTGATAATAGCGGTGCGCTCGTTTCCGTCAAGAGGAATCTCGCACACGATGAGGGATACCTTGTTGTCGTCGTTGAGGTTTTTCCAAACGAGATCGCTCAGCTCCTGTGCGCTGTTGGGAAGCGATACCTCCTCCGGCTCTCCAAAGAAGGAGGGGATAGGATTGCCGTCACACTTGTAGGTGTGGATAAAGTGACCTATACCGTTACGGGGAACGTAGTTGTAAAAATATCTGTTGCAGGCGGAGTCGTCGCCGTTTGCACTCTTGAGTATGGAGAGCTTGTAGGAAAATTTTCCACCCTCAAAATCATAGTCGAGCAAGCCGGAAATTCTGGGAGTCCAGTTGGGGCCGTCGGGCTCGAACTCACGTGTCATAAGCGCATCCTCAAAGGTTTTGCCTGCTTTGAGAAAATCGTAAACGGTGTTGGTCTGGTCGCCGTTGGTAACGATGTCGGTATTGCCGAGCGCAAGATAGGGGTTGTAGATAATGAGGCTGGGATCGGATAGCTTGCTCTCATCAAAAGCTTTGGTTCTCATACCGCCTTCAAATGCCTCAAAAACCCTGTTGCGGCTGTTGGTGCTTCTGCCCATAATAAAGTATGCAAAAAGCGCTTTTTTTCCGTCGGCAGATGCGCCGATAACTATTCCTCGGCCGGGATAGCTGTTTTCCGAAAGAAGTGTGCCTAAATCAAACATAGCCATAGTTTTTACTCTCCGATAATCTCTCTACTTATTTTTTCCACCGATTGGGGCAGTATCACCCATTCGGCCTGCTCCATAATACGCTTTTGAAGTATCTCGGGGGTGTCCCCGTCAAATACATCAACGGCTTTTTGCATTATAATGCGTCCACCGTCGGGAATCTCGTTAACAAAATGCACCGTTGCGCCGCTGACCTTTACTCCGTAATCGAGCGCCGCCTCGTGTACCCTCAGCCCGTAAAAGCCCTTTCCGCAAAAGGAGGGTATGAGTGCGGGGTGTACGTTGATTATCCTCTCGGGATAGCGTGAGGTAAAGCCCTCTCCGAGAATAGACATAAAGCCTGCAAGCACTATAAGATCGATTTTGCCGTTATCGATAATCTCCGCCATCTTTTGCTCGTATTCCTCGGCAGAGGCAAAGCTCTTTTTAATAACGACCTCGGTGGGAATACCCGCCTTTTTTGCACGCTCGAGCGCAAATGCATCGGGCTTGCTCGATATAACGAGCGCTATCTCTCCGTGGGCTATAACTCCGCTTGCCTGTGCATCAATCAATGCCTGCAGGTTCGTGCCTCCGCCCGAGACGAGAACTGCTATTCTTGCTTTTTTCATTTTGCTTCCCCCTTACCGCCCGCTTTCAGCAAAAGGGGAATGAGAATTCCGCCCACGGTATTGCCGAGCACGGCAATAAACACATAGAGCGCAGTCTTTCCCGTAAAGCTGTTTCCGAGCGAGAAATAGAACATATTTGCAACCGAATGCTCAAATCCGCTGAGAATAAAGGTGGGGATGCAAACAAAAATACCTATAGGAGTCTTTTTTTCTTTATATATCCATACCGAGATATACATCAGTATTCCGCAAAACAGCGCTTTGACAAACGTCTCACCAATGCCTACGGCGAGCTTTGTCTCGGCAAGCGATACGGCTTTTTCACGGAAGGCGGGGGATGCAAACGCAACCGTAAGTCCGCAGGCAACCGCGCCCACAGCGTTTCCGATCAGCCCAACGATGAGCGACAGGAAATCGTTTTTTGTATGGCTTTCGACAATATAGCCTATTTTCCCCGTATACAGGTAAAATCCAAAGCAGCAAACGGTATACAGTGCAACCGAAAACAAAGCCGCACCAACATATCTGCTGTTGCACGCCATAAACACTGTGCCGCCGAGCGATACTGCGAGTCCTGCGAGTATGCCGTCAAAAAATACCTTTCTCAGCATAGCTCAACACCGTACTCGCTCTCGATTATCTCACCGATGATATAGGCATCCTCGCCGTTTGCTCTCAGAATCTCCAGTGCCTTCTCGGCATCCTCTTTTGCAACCGTAATGCTCATTCCGACACCCATATTGAAGGTGTTGAACATATCGTGCTCGTCGATTCCGCCTTTTTCTGCGATGAGCTTGAAAATTGGAAGAACACGCACGTCGTCCTTTTTGATTCTTGCTCCGAGTCCTTTGGGGATGCTTCTCGGAATGTTCTCGTAAAAACCGCCGCCGGTGATATGCGAAATGCCCTTTACGGCTACCTGCTCAAGCAGTGCGAGCACGGGACGGACGTAGATTCTGGTGGGGGTGAGGAGAGTCTCGCCTATCGACCTGCCGCCGAGCGCATCGCAGGGGGAGGTGATATCGGCGTTCTCAACGTCAAATACCTTTCTCACAAGAGAGAATCCGTTTGAATGAACTCCGCTGGAGGGAAGGGCAATAATGACGTCGCCAACCTGAGTTTTGGCATTGTCGATTATCTTTTTCTTGTCCACAACGCCCGTGCAGTAGCCTGCAAGGTCATACTCGTCAATAGGGTAAAACCCGGGCATCTCGGCAGTCTCTCCGCCGATGAGAGCCGCACCCGATTGAACGCAGCCCTCGCAAACGCCCTTTACGATATCGGCGATTTTTTCGGGCACGTTCTTTCCGCAGGCAATGTAATCGAGGAAGAATAGGGGCTTTGCGCCTGTGCAGATAACGTCATTGACGCACATTGCTACGCAGTCAATGCCAACGGTATCGTGCTTATCGAGCAGGAACGCAATTTTGAGCTTGGTACCAACGCCGTCTGTGCCGCTGACGAGAACAGGCTTCTCAATGCCCGTAATATCCAGCTCAAACAAACCGCCAAAGCCGCCTATATCGGTGTTGGCGCCTGCGGTGACGGTGCGGGCGATATGCTGCTTCATAAGTTCAACCGCCTTGTATCCGGCGGTGATATCAACACCTGCTGCGGCATAGCTTGCGGACTGTGAGTTTTTGTTCATAGGATAAAAATTCCTTTCTTATTCTTTTCCGTCCCAGCAATAGGTGCAAAGCATACTTCGGTCAATACCTATTGCCTCGATAATACCTTCAAGCGACTGAAATTCAAGGGATGCAAAGCCGAATTTTTTACTGATTGCCTCGCGGAGCTTCTGTCCCCGCTCGGTAGAGGAATCGCTGTATTCATCAATGTGATTAAAGCCCTCCTCGCCCTCAAGCTCCATAATCGTCCTGCGTGAAATGAGCTCCAGGTCGCTCGTTGCACGGGAGAAGTTGAGGAACTTACAGCTATACATTATAGGAGGACAAGCCGAGCGCATATGAACGCTTTTTGCGCCGTTGTCGTAAAGGAAGTCAACCGTTTCCTTGAGCTGAGTACCTCTGACAATGGAGTCGTCGACGAACAGCAGATTTTTGCCCCATATCAGATCGTGAACGGGGATCTGCTTCATTTTTGCAACCTTATCCCTGTCTTTTTGGTTTGCGGGAGTAAAGCTGCGCGGCCAGGTGGGAGTGTATTTAATAAAGGGCCTTGCAAAGGGGACACGGCTCATATTAGCATATCCTATTGCATGGGGAGTGCCGGAGTCGGGAACGCCGCCAACGTAGTCAAGCGTTTCCGTCAGTCCGTTTTCCTCATCGTTTTTTGCCATGATCTCGCCGTTGCGGTAACGCATCACCTCAACGTTAACACCCTCGTAGGAGGAGGTGGG
>JAZNCU010000071.1:0-33201 GCA_045587745.1 Eubacteriales bacterium
GCAAAGCAATATAACTCGCCAAAGGCGAATAAAACTGGTGTTGTATCCTTACGGGTACAACGCCTATCAAATCTACTTTTTGTTGAGCCTCACGGGTATGAGGTTGGGATTCAATCGGCACTGCACCGTGGGCGCTAAAAAGTTTTACTCCGCTTTTTCCAAAAGCGGAACGTGGGAGCTAAAGAGTTTTGCTGAGCTTTTCCAAAAGCGGAAGGAAATAAAACGGTTGACAGATTTATTTGGAGGGGGTATACTGAACATATATCAAACACTCGGAGAATTTTATGAGATACATTTCTGCCATATCAATACTTATACTTATCATCTGTGTTTCGACGTGCTCCTGTGCCGTTATTTTTGGTGTTGGCGAGACATCGGTACCTCAAACAAGCATTCCCGAATCATTTCTCGAAAGCTATTACGGCACCTCAGAGCCCGTGAGTGAGCACATACCCGATGAAAAGGTCTGGACTGCAGTAGATTGCGGCATTCCTATTGCGACGAAATATACAAGCAATACCGATACGGCACGCAACGTATGGGATATTATTTGCTATGACGGATATCTATACGTCGGCAGCGGTGATTTTGATAAGAACGCAGGCCCCTGTGAGCTGTGGCGGATGAACCTTGATACCGGCAGATGGGAAATCTCGGGCGAGGTTATGGACGAGCAGATCAACCGCTTTGAGGTTATCGGCGGTCAGCTCGTGTCCCCCGGAACCGACCCTCGTGCATCCTGGAGCAGCGGCACTTGGTACAGGCTTACCGAGGAGGACACCTGGGAAACGATCAACAACATTCCCGGCGGCGTCCATATATTTGATATGATTGAGTTTGACGGCAAGGTTTTTGCGGCGCTCGGCTCGGTTGCAGGCAACAGCGCTATGGTTGTATCCAACGATGGCGGCATTACGTTTGAATCGGTGGGTATGATCAAGGACGGTCAGGATATGGCGGGATTTATGTACGAGCTAAACCGTGTTTATGACCTGTTTGTTATTGAGGATACGCTTTGCGCTCTGTATTACGGCGGCAAGGAATCTGCGCTGATATTTACGTATAACGGAAGCTATTTTGAATATAATACTTCCTGGAAATTCAAGCTCATCTATAACGGCTGGTGGTATCATCCGATTGGTGACAAGGTCAATTTTGACGGCAAGCTTTATATCGCCGCAGGCAGTCTCTATGCGGTTGACGGTACACCCGAGAACATCAAAAACGTCCGTATAGATGGCGTTAACCATATCTGGGACGTGCTGACATATGATGGAAAGCTGTATGCACTTTGTGCAACTGTTATCGATGACGGATACACCGTATCGGTAATGAGCCTTGAGGAGGGCAGCAGCACCTTTGAGCTTGTGCTCGGGTTTGATTATGACATCCCTGCAAGAAGCTTTGCGTTTGACGGCGAGAAGTTTTACTTTGGAATGGGAACTCTTACCGATACAGGCGAGAACCTCGGCAGGATACTTTCGGTGGAGGTGGAATAATGAAAAAGCTTTTGGTTACTGCCTTCATAGCCGTTTGCATACTTTTTAGCTCCTGCTCGTATTTTGAGATCGACCTTCCGTCGTATGACGTGAGCGACACTGCCTCCGGGGAGTCACGTGAGCCTGTAATCAAAACGGTATATCTCCTCAAGAGAGAGACAACCTACTCGCAATATATGGTTGTTGAAAGCTACACCGAATATGAGTACGACGAGCAACACCGCGAGATAAAGCGCACAGTGTACGACAGAACGGGCAAAAGAACGTCGGCCGTCTGGACCGAGTATGACATAAGCGGCAGAGTAACCTCGGTAACCTACTACGATGCCGACGGACTTACCGATTACGTGGTGGATAGCCGTTATAACGAGGACGGAGTGCTTGTCAGTGAGTACACCTATAATCCCGACGGTGCTATCACAAATCTGCTTTTGTATACCTATGATGAGCTCGGCCGCAAGACCGATACCGTATACAGCAACGCCTCCGGCGCAGTTTTGTATTCGGTAGTTAATACCTATAATTCCGACGGAACTTACGTGAGCAATCTCGACGTTGTAAGCGGCATTAAACGCCGCGCCGAGTGCGATGCCAATGGAAATATTCTGATACAGACAGACTATGATTCCGATGGAAATCTTAACTACAAAACCACCTACGTCTATGATGAATCCAAAACCAACCGTGTTTCGGCAGTAACTGAGTATGCCGACGGAAGCTGGACCGATTTTGAGTATTTTTACAACGAAGACGGTGCGATAGACTACATTGAGTACCGCAGTATGAGCGAATTGGTATCGAGTATTTACGCCTACGAATACGACGAGCACGGTAATCTTGTATACGAGGGCGCCTCCAATGCTGCCGAGGTACCTATGTCGGCAATCACCCGTGAGTATATCGCCGTTGAGACCGAAGTCATTATTGAGGACGAAGCAGAGACAGAATCAGAGTAAAACGGTTTCCGGAATAATTATTCGTTCTGCGGATAGCAAACAATCAAGCACACAAAAAGCAATGCCTGCCTTGGTCACTTGACCAAAGCAGGCATTTTTGTAATTACAGTAATATTACCGAGAATGAAGGATTAAAGCTGAATCTCCTTGCCCGACTCGGAGGAATCGTACATTGCCTGCATCATCTTTGCGGTGATTGCAACGGTATCGATGTGAGAAGGAAGCTTCTCGCCGGTCTTGATGCAACGGATAAAGGAATCGATCTCGTTCTGGAACATATCGCAGGGCTTGAACTTGGGCTTGAAGTTAACGAGGCCGCCGCAAGCGGTAGTATAAACCGTGAAATCACCGCCGTAGTTAAGACGTGCGCCTGCCTTGGTGCCGAGGAAGTCGATATAAGGCTCGGAAATGCCAAGGTTCTGTGCCCAAGCGCCGTTGAAGGTGATGGTGGGTCCGTCGGTGCGGACAAAACCGGTAACGAAATCGTCTACGTCATAAACACCGTTGAGATCCTTGGTATCCTCAGACCACATTCCCTCGTAAACGTACTTATCCATATCTACGCCGAGCTTGGAATAAGCGGTAGAGGAAACTGTTTTGGGAGTAGGATCGCCAAGGCAATACATAACGATATCAAGATAGTGAACGCCCCAGTCGATAAGTACACCGCCGCCTGCTATAGACTTGTTGGTAAATGCACCGCCGAGTCCGGGGATGGAGCGGTGAGCACGGAAGCTGACGTATACGTGATAAATATCGCCAAACTCGCCCGACTGAATCATATCACGGAGCTTGTTAACCGCAGCGTTAAAGCGATTAACAACGCCGATATTGAGCACCTTGCCGCTCTCGTGCTGAGCATCCTGCATCATTTTTGCCTCAGCATAGGTCCTTGCAGCAGGCTTCTCACAAAGAACGTTTTTGCCTGCCTTGAGAAGGTCGATAGAGATGGTGCAGTGCATCTTGTTGGGGGTACAAACCGAAACCGCCTCAACCTCGGGGTCGTTAACGATATCGTGATAATCGGTGATAGCGATACCGCAACCGTATTTTTCAACCGCTGCCTGTGCTCTCTCGGGAATGATGTCGCAGAAATACTTGATCTCTACCTCATCGTTCTTCATATAAGCGGGAATGTGAGCGCTATTGGCGATACAGCCGCATCCAACGATCGCCACTTTCATTTTAGACATACAAAAGTCCTCCGTAGCATATTTTAATCGGTACCTTATTTTAGCACATAGATACAGTAATTTCAATACATTTTTGGCGTTTTACCGAAAAAACTCTTGACATACCACTAAATAAGCGGTATACTGCGTTACATAAAAGCCGTGAAGGGGACAAAGCCTTTACATTTTCATTTCAGAGAGCCGTCGTTTGCTGTGAGACGGTATGAGGTGTATCGTGCGAGCTCACCCCGGAGCTGTTGTTCCGAACCTTCAGTAGGAACAATCGGGATTCTCACCGTTATCAGGAGAGTGTGCTGTTTGGCGCATATTATTGATGATAATTTCGGATACCCGTCGCTCTGTCTGTGCTTTTCGGACAGAGTATTTTTACTTTTGGAGGAAGCAATGAAGCTATCATTTTCGACTCTCGCTTGTCCCGAATACGGCTATGACGAGATATTTGCAATGGCTGTCGACCTCGGCTTTGACGGTATTGAAGTAAGAGGTCTGGGCAGAGACATTTTTGAAGGACGTGCCCCCTTCACGCCCGATAACATCAAGGCCACTGCCGAGAAGCTCATCTCGCTCGGCATCAAAATTTCATGCCTTTCGTCGGATTGCTGTGTCAAATACTCCGACCGTGCCGAGCAGAACTTCTTGGTTCTCAAGCAGTATATAGAAACCGCAAGTGCCATTGGCTGCGGATTTATCCGTGTGCTCGGTGATGACAGCCCCAACCCCGAAAGCGAGACCGACGATGCCGAGGTTTTAAGGCAGCTCAAAGCCCTCGTGCCGGTTGCCGAGGAGTACGGAGTTACGCTTCTCGTTGAGACTAACGGTGCATACAGCGACACCAATCGGCTCAAGAGCGTTCTCGACGAGATACGGAGCGACTGCGTTAAGGTGCTTTGGGATATTCACCACCCCTACCGCTTTATGGGCGAAACACCCGAGAAAACGGTTCAGAATCTCGGCGCATACATTGCGTACGTCCACGCAAAGGACAGTATTTGCGAGAACGGTGAGATTATTTACAAGCTCATGGGCGAGGGCGATATGCCTATCGAGGAGACCGTGGGTGCACTCGGTTCGATCAATTTTGAGGGCTATGTCTGCCTTGAGTGGGTAAAGCGCTGGGCGCCCTATCTCGAGAATGCAGGTATTGTGTTTCCGCATTATGTCAACTATATGAGCCGTTTTACCGGCAGGAATTACGGCAGAGATAATCTTATTGACAATATGCGCGGAACCGGAAAATACATCTGGCAAAAGAATATGCTGATCGACCTCACCTTTCCGCAGGTGCTTGACAGGGTTTGCGAGGCATTTCCCGACCAACTCGCATTCAGGTATACCGAGCTGGACTATACCCGCACATACGCTCAGTTCCGTGATGACGTTGACAGGTTTGCACGTGCGCTCATCAGTCTTGGCGTAAAGCGCGGCGACCACGTTGCGGTCTGGTCTACCAATCTGCCCCAGTGGTATATTGCGTTCTGGGCAACGACAAAGGTTGGAGCAGTGCTTGTTACGGTCAACACTGCGTACAAGATTTACGAAACCGAGTATCTGCTGAGGCAGTCCGACACCCACACGCTTATTATGTGCGACGGATACAAGGACAGCGACTACAACGCCATTATCCGTGAGCTTTGCCCCGAGCTTGAGGGTCATACTCCCGGCAAGCCGCTTTATATGAGGCGGCTCCCCTTCCTGCGTAACATTATTACCATTGAGAGCAAGCAGGAGGGCTGCCTGACCTGGGAGGAGGCAAACGCATTTGCAGACAGGACCGATATCGAGGAGGTATACCGCAGAGCCGCACTTATCAACAAGCACGACGTTTGCAATATGCAGTACACCTCGGGCACAACAGGCTTCCCCAAAGGCGTTATGCTTACTCACTATAACGTAGTCAACAACGGTAAAAATATAGGCGACAATATGGATCTTTCGACCGCCGACAGAATGATGATTCAGGTACCGATGTTCCATTGCTTTGGTATGGTGCTTGCGATGACGGCGGCTATCACGCACGGCGTTACGCTCTCGCCTATCCCCTATTTCTCCCCCAAGAGGGCGCTCAAATGCATCAATCAGGAAAAGATCACCTGCTTCCACGGAGTTCCTACGATGTTTATCGCTCTGCTTGAGAACGATGATTTTGCAAGCACCGATTTCTCGCATATGCGTACCGGAATTATGGCAGGCTCACCCTGCCCCGTAAAGGTAATGCAGGACGTAATCGAAAAGATGCATATGGACGAGATATGCATAGTTTACGGTCAGACCGAGGCATCGCCGGGATGCACGATGAGCAAGACGACCGACAGCATTGACACCCGTGTAAACACGGTTGGAAGCGCAATGTACGGCATAGAGTGCAAAATCGTTGACCCCGAAACGGGCGAGGATCTCCCCGACAACGTTGACGGCGAGTTTGTTGCCCGTGGCTACAATATTATGAAGGGCTACTACAAAATGCCCCAAGCGACCGGAATTGCAATCGACAAGGACGGATGGCTACACACGGGCGACCTCGCAAGGCGCACTCCCGACGGAAACTACAAAATCACGGGCAGAATCAAGGATATGATCATCCGAGGCGGCGAGAATATTTATCCCAAGGAGATCGAGGACTTTATTTACACCCACCCTGCTGTCAAGGACGTTCAGGTAATCGGCGTACCCGACGAGCAGTACGGCGAGGAGATTATGGCGTGCGTTATCCGCAAGGAGGGCTATGAGAGCATCACCGAGCAGGATATCAAGGAATACGTAAAATCACATATGGCAAAGCACAAAACGCCCCGTTACGTTCAGTTTGTGGATGAATTCCCAATGAATGCTGCAGGAAAAATACTTAAATACAAAATGAGAGAGAATGCCGTTGAGGCACTCAATCTCCAAAAGGCCGCCAACATCGAAACGGCATAGGAGGGCTCTATGAACGGAAGAAAAATTTTTGAGGAAATACGGCAAAACGGCTTTGATTGTGCGCTTTTCCTTGACGAAACAAGCCAGTTTTACCTGAGTGATTTTTACTCAACCGACGGTGCGGTGCTCGTAACCGCCGAGGAAACGGCGCTGCTTATAGACGCACGCTACATTGAGGCGGCGGAGAATGCAAAAAAAGCAGGTGAGCTCTCGGAGGACGTGCATCCTATCCTGTTTACCAACGGGATGTTTGCAGCCGTTTCCGAGTATGTTTCCGCTCACGGGATCAAAAATATCTGCACAGACCCTGCGCTTATTACCGTTTATCAGCAGGAAAAGGCAGAGTCGGTTTGCGAGGGAGCAATCTTTGGCAGAATGAGCAACGTTTGCCTCAAATACCGCCGTGTAAAAACACCTGCCGAGGTAGAAAAGATCAAAAAGGCGCAGAGCATTACCGACAAAGCGTTCTCGCATATTCTCGGTTTTATCGGCAAGGGCAGGACCGAGGTTGAAATTGCCGCCGAGCTTGAGTATTTTATGCGTAGCAACGGCGCATCGGGCATTGCTTTTGATACGATTTCGGTCTCGGGCAGGAACAGCTCGCTTCCCCACGGAGTTCCCACCTCGCAAAAGCTTACCGAAAATTCCTTCCTTACGATGGATTACGGCGCAAAATATGGCGGTTACTGCTCGGATATGACCAGAACGGTCGTGCTCGGCAAAGCCGATGACGAAATGAAGCGGATATACAACACAGTGCTTACTGCACAGTCCGAGGCGATGAAATACATCAAAGCAGGCGTAAGCGGTATTGAAGCCGATAAGGTTGCACGTGACGTTATTGCAGATGCAGGCTACGGCGAGTATTTTACGCATTCGCTGGGACATTCGCTCGGCATACTCATCCACGAGCTTCCCTCGGTATCGCCCAAGAGCGCCGATACGCTTGTTGCCGGCAATATCGTAACGGTCGAGCCGGGTATTTACATCCCGGGAAAATACGGCGTAAGGATCGAAAACATGGTGCTTGTTACCGAGGACGGATGCGAAAACCTTACACACAGCGACAGCTCACTGATCGAGCTGTAAAAAGGGCTTGACAAAGCGTACTAATTATTATAGAATATAGGGTAGAAAAAAGTTCCGAATAATTCGGATTCAAGGAGGAAATAATATGATTTCTGCAGGCGATTTCAAAAACGGTCTTACATTCGAGATGGACGGTGCAGTAATGCAGGTTATTGAGTTCCAGCACGTTAAACCCGGAAAGGGTGCTGCATTCGTACGCACAAAAATGAGAAACGTTATTACAGGCGCAGTTATTGACAACTCTTTCTCCCCCACCGCAAAGTTCCCCGCAGCGGTTATTGAGAGAAAAGATATGGAATACAGCTACAATGACGGTGATCTTTACTACTTTATGGATCCCGAGACATTCGATCAGGTTCCCCTCAACAGCGACAAGCTTCCCGAGAGCTTTAAGTTTGTAAAAGAGGGTATGACCTGCCGTCTTATGTCCTATAAGGGCAGCGTATTCTCTCTTGAGCCTCCCACATTTGTTGAGCTTGAGGTTACTGCTACCGAGCCCGGTGTAAGAGGAAACACCGCTACCAACGTTACCAAACCCGCTACCGTTGAGACCGGCGCTGAGGTTAAGGTTCCTATCTTTATTAACGAAGGCGACGTGATTAAGATCGACACCCGTACCTGCGAGTATCTTGAGAGAGTTTAATCTTACTATTTAAGGAGTTTATTTGATGAACGTATCCGAAAAAGCCGCTTATATCAAAGGTCTTATCGAGGGTCTTGCTATCGATACCACCAAGGCCGAGGGTAAGGTAATTGCCGCCATGGCTGATCTGCTTGAGGACATTTCACTCTCCATCCTCGATCTCGAGGACGAGACTGCTACCCTTGGCGATTATATCGAGGAGATCGATGAGGATCTCGGCGCAGTTGAGGAAGAGCTCTACTGTGATGACGATTACTGTGATTGCTGCGACTGCTGCGATGATTACGAAGATTGCGATTGCTGCGACTGCTGCGATGACGATGATGACGATGAGGACTATGAGGACTATGATTGCGATTGCTGTGACCGCGATTGCGAGTGCCTTGAGCTTCTTTGCCCCGCATGCAACGAGCCCGTATATATCGACGAGTGCGATATCGACAAGATTGATGAACTCGAGTGCCCTTCCTGCGGAAAGGTTCTTCAGCTCGTTGAGGTTGACGATGAGTGCTGTGATTGCTGTGACTGCGAGGACGCAGAGTAATTTAGACACGTTTTGATTTCGGCGGGTGTGCATTCACCCGCCGAGCTTTTTTGAGGCAAAAGATGATCACACGAGAAATTATTGACGTACATACACATGTTTTTCCGGAGAAAATTGCGGTACGTGCCGCTGACAATATTGTTGACTACTACGGCATCCCCCGTCAGGGAAACGGTACACCCGAGGGGCTTATTGAGGGTGCAAAGGGTTTTGAAAGCATCAGGTTTATCATTTCCTCCGCCGCACTGCGTCCCGACCGGGCCGAGATAGGAAACAGCTATCTTCTTGAGCTCGCAAGGTGCGACAGCCGTTTTGTTCCGCTGGCATCATTCCACATCGGTATGGGGTTTGATGCTGCCGTTGCCGAACTTGAAAGGGCAAAAGCGCTGGGCGCAAAGGGCATAAAGCTCCACCCCGATTTTCAGCATTTTTCGATCGACAACCCCGAGGCTATCGAGATATACAAGGAATGTGCAAGGATGAAGCTCCCTATACTTTTCCACGTAGGCGACACAAAAAGCGATCTTTCACAGCCCAAGCAGATTCTTACCGTTTGCGAAAAGGTACCCGAGCTGACCGTAATTGCGGCGCATATGTGCGGTTACTCGGTTTGGGAGGAGGCAGAGAAATACCTCATCGGCACACCTGTTTATACCGAAACGAGCGAGGCTCGGCTCGGAATGGACGCGAGAGGGCTGTACCGACTCGCCGAGAAGCACGGCATCGACAGGGTTATGTTCGGAAGCGACTATCCGCTGTGGAACACCTCGTACGCTTACGACGGCGTTGAGGAATGCGGTTTTTCGGAGGAGGAAAAAAGCCTCATCTACTCCGAAAACGCAAAAAAGGTTTTTGGATTATAAAAGAAAAAGCTGATAGGACTTGCCTATCAGCTTTCTTTTTGCTGATTTTTACTGTTTTTCCTTCATTCTCTCGAGTCCCTCACGAAGCGCAGCTATTGCAAGAGGTGTGTACTCATCGAGCTTTAAGTGGTTGATGATAACGCTCTGACCGTTGACGGTAGCGTAATCGTTTGCCGAGAACCAAGCGGCGGCCTTGATGTTCTTACAGAACTCGTAGCCCGGCGTTTGATTATTCATAAAGCAATCAAACATGCCTTTGATCCAATCTGCCTGCTGCTGCCTGCGCTGATCGAGGTTCTGCACCTCAACGTAGGCACCCTTGCTCCAATCGTAAACGTAGTCGCCGCCCGCGGCGCAACCGAACTCACCCAGGATAGCGGGATAGTTATCGAAATAAGGGGTGTTTTTGTTATAAAGCTCGGTGTACATTTCCCTAAATGAAGCAAAGTAATCGGAGTTATTCATCTGATAATATGTAAGTCCGAGCATCTGAACGTACTCGGGTCCGGGGAAATAGTTGAGCATATCGCCCCAGTTGCTGTACGGACAGGAGGTGGCGATGGGATTCCATATCCAGATACAGTTGTCAACACCCTCCTCGAGGAAGATGTTATACATCCTCTGCCAGGTCTCGATAAATATATCGGGATCGAGCATCGTTACCATACCGCAATAGCTGGTCCAGTCGGTATTCATCTCGTTATTTACACGGAAGAGGACGGGCTTGCCGTACGCCTTGAGGTCCTGAGCGAGCTTGCGGAAATGATCATCATACTTACCCTTACAGATATCGTACATCGGAGTGTAGCCTGCGAGAGCATTGTTATCGGTGGTAAACTGATAGGTGAACTCGAGCACGGGCTTTCCGTTAAAGCCGTTGCCGCCTGCCTGCGAGTTGAGGAAATCGAGATCGACGTAGTTGAGATCATTATACCAACCGATATGGAGGTAGGTCATAAAGATATCGAGCTGAGTGCCGAGCTGCTCCTCGGCGGCAAGCCAGTTGACATAGGCGGGCGAGTTCTTCTCGTAAAAAGCACCAAAATCAACGGTGGTCTGATTCATAAGCTTGTTGTAGTAGGCAAGCGTTTCATCGTTCCAGCAATCGGGAACGATCAGCTCGTAGGAGCCGACGCTGTTGACGGGTGCACTTCCCTTTTCAAGCTCGGTAAAGGAGCTCACAACCTCGTCCATCCACTCGCCCGTTTTCTCCTTGGACTTCATAACAAAGAGATAAAAATACTCATAGCTGTCGGTAGGACGCACAACGGCGATGGAATAGTTGTCGTAGCTCATTTTGGAAGCGAGCGTAACCGTCATATCAAAATAGTTGACGGTATAACCGGGAAGCAGGTCGGTGGTAACGCCTGCGGCACGGGAACGGCGGATGCCGTTTGCCTGCAGGAAGTCAATATTGTCTATCCAGCGTGCAAGCCACTCGGTATAATAAATATTAAAGCCGTGTTCGTTCGCTCCGTAAGGATTCTGGTTCTCGTACGAAACGGTAAGTACATAATCGTTGGTATAATACTTACTTCTGAGCGCACCGAGCGAAAAATCGGCAGTAACACCCGTACCGTGAAGCGTGAGTGCATATCCCTCGGAGAGCACGACAGCTCTCGTTGCGGATTCACCCTCAAGAAGATACCGAGTGTCGCCCGAGGGGAGCGAGGCATAATCCTCGGTCTCGGTTCCGTTGCTGTAGGCGGTGACGTTATATACGTTTGACGGTGCAGTCACCTTACTTCCGTCCGAATAAATATCATTCCAAATGGTCTGTGCATTCTCATCGGGTATCAACACAACACTTTCCTCCTGTGATACATCTGACAGTCCGCTTTCCTCCACTGCATCACCGCACGCGGTAATAAGCATTGAAACAATAAGCAGTACAGAAAGGAGAATCGCAATCTTTTTATTCATTTCAACCTCCGAAGTATTGATAACATATTATAAAACACCCAAGACAAAAATGCAACAGTTTTTACAGTTTATCCAACACAGAAAGAAAAATCCGTACCTCTTCGTAGGAATTCGACCTGCCGAGACTGACACGCACCCCGCCCGTATCATAGCTCCCTATTGCCCGGTGAGCCGAAGGAGCACAGTGAAAACCTCCCCGACAGGCAATCCCCTGCTCTGCGAGCCGGAAGGCAAGCGACTCGCAGTCATAGCCATCTTTGTTAAAAAGCAGCACGGGAACGTATTTTGACAAATCGCTGCCTTCTCTGATCCCGTAAATAGTTATGTCAACCATTTCGCACATACCGTTTACCAGATGCACAAAAAGCCTTTGCTCGCCTCCGCCAAAGTCCACCTCACCGAGTGCAGCCAGCAAACCTGCTATTCCGCACACGTTGCAGGTGCCTGCCTCAAGTCTTTCGGGCAGATAATCAGGCATAAACAGATTTTTGGAGTCGCTCCCCGTACCGCCCTCAATAAGTGTATCGAATACGATATTGCTGTTTGGATTAACTATAATTGCTCCCGTTCCCATAGGGCCGCACAAGCCTTTATGACCCGGAATACAAATTATGTCAACCCCAATTTCACGAATATCTATAGGTATATGACCTGCCGTTTGAGATGCATCAAGGATCGTAACAGTGTCCTCGCTTACGTATTTCATCATATCCCGTATAGGGAGAATGCGTCCACAGACGTTGGATGCGTGTGTGAGCACGACGTTGGTGGCATCTCTCGAGGCAAGCAAAAATCGCTCCTCTGTTGCAGAATCAGACTCAATATCCACCGAAAACTGCTTCATCACTGTAAGTCCCTTTTGTCTGAGTGCATTTACTGGGCGCATTACTGCGTTATGCTCGAGATTGGAAACAAGAGTTACACCGCCTGCTCGATTTGTACATTTGATTGCGACGTTAAGCGCCTCGGTTGCTCCCGAGGTAAGAATAACCAGCTCGGGAGACGTTCCAAACAGGTTTGCCAGCTTTTTTCGGCAAAAATAGACAGTTTCGGCAGCAGTAACCGACAGCTCGTGTCCGCTTCTGCCGGGGTTTCCGCAGTAGTAATGCGCCGCCAGCATCGCCTCAGCCACAGCCCGGCTTTTCGGGAAGCCCGTAGCGGCGTTATCAAAATATATCATTTTTCGGTTACGCTCCCAAGCATTGGGATTCTTTCTTCCTGAAGCAGAGCCTCGGCACGCTCGGTGAGAGAATCGTTAAATGAAACGCCGTAGCCGCAGCCTCGCACGCGCTGAACAACACTCGAGCGTGTGAGATTTGCGTAAATCCCGTTTTCACGCAGTATTGATTGCGCCTTGAGCGCATAGGTTATTGAGGTTAATACTATTACTCTTTTCATATTCAACAGCTCCTTGATATATTGTATGAGCCATATCGGAGCAAAAGCCACTAAAGGAGCCGTTGTTTGTCAAAAAAAGGAGCCGATGCAGGTGTAAATACCCACATCGACTCCTGTTTTTTTAGTTTAATCAGCTCTCGAAGAAAGCATCGGAAGCCTTACGCATCTCGTAAATATCGAACTTTGATGCAAGCTCAACGGGTGAATGCATAGAGAGTATAGGCACGCCGCAATCGATAACCTCAATGCCGAACCGTGCTATCTCGCACGCAACGGTGCCTGCACCGCCCTGATCGACCTTGCCGTACTCGCCAACCTGCCACACAACGCCCGCCTTGTCAAAAACAGAGGCAAGCTTTGCAAGTGTCTCGGCAGAAGCATCCGAGCAGCCGCTCTTTCCGCGTGAGCCTGTGTATTTGGAAATAACGACGCCGCCGTTCATATACGCAGAGTTCCTTGCCTCGTATGCATCGGCAAAGGTGGGGTCGTACGCTCCTCCGACATCTGCCGAGAGGCAAACGGTTTTGCGCTTGGAATCCCTGAAGCGTGCATCGGTGCTCTCGCAAAGGTCCTCAAGGAAATCGACGTAGGCATCGCATCCGAGTCCCGTTACGCCATAGGAACCAATCTCCTCCTTATCGGCAAGGAAAACGACTGCAGTATGCTCGGGAATACCGAGAGATATAAGCGAGGACAGCGCAGGATAGGCGCAAATACGGTCATCGTGGCCGTATGCGGCGATCATAGCACCATCAAAGCCCACCTCACGCGATTTTATTGCAGGTACGGCGGTAAGCTCGGCTGTCGTAAGGTCACGCTCGGAAATACCGTATTTTTTATTAAGCAGCGCAAGGATACCGAGCTTTACTCCGCCATCGGAATCGATCGGGGTGCTTCCGCAGATTATGTTAAGGCTCTCGCCGGGAATAAAGTCGGATGCGTTTTTGCTCATCTGATCCTTGCCGATATGCGGCATAAGGTCGGAAATATAGAATATGGGATCGCCATCGTCGCCGCCTACATTTACGTTGATCTTTTCGGTGCCGTTTTTGAAAATAACTCCGTGGAGCTCGAGAGGAAGTGCGGTCCACTGATATTTTTTAACTCCACCGTAGTAATGAGTTTTGAAATAGCACATTCCGCCTGCCTCATAAAGAGGTACGGGCTTGAGATCAAGACGGGGCGAATCGATATGCGATGCGATAATTCTTGCGCCGTCGGACATACCCTTACTACCTATCACAGCAAGCATAATGCTCTTTGCGTGGTTTACATAATACACTTTGTCCCCTGCCTTAAGCTTCTCGCCTGACACATAGGGCTTAAAGCCGTTTTTTTCGGCAAGCGCAACCGCATAATCCACCGACTCACGCTCGGTGCGTGCGGCATCCATATAGGTGCGATATTCACGGCAAAATTCGTCTGCTTTGTTGATAGAATCGGCATCAAAGCTAACCGTGGAAGGCTTTTTGTGTTCGAGTAGCTCAGCTTGTTTTCTGTCCATTTTAATCCTCCGTATAATAAAGTCGTTCATAGGTATTTCGAACCGAAACGACTCTGTTTACATAATTATTGGTTTCCTCAATAGGAATGTAATCCAGCGTTACCCCGTCGGTGCTATATGACTCATCCGAAAGCCAACCCTCCACACGTCCGTGTCCTGCATTGTAGCCGGCAAGGGCGGTTTCCCAATCACCAAAACGGTCATACAGGTGGCGCAGGTAATAGATACCGAATTTTAGATTTTGCTCGGGGTCGTATATCATATCCTCGGGTGCTTCCTCCCCCATCAGCCTTCCGAGCCAATCGTAGGTATCGGGCATCAGCTGCATAAGTCCCATCGCTCCCACACCGGACCGCGCCTCGGGATTGAAGCTGCTCTCGGTACGTATTACGGCATACACCAGCGGCTCAGGCACAGAGTATTCGGCGCAATATTTGGTCACGTATTCCTCATACTCACGGGGATAGGAATGCTTTTCGTACACCCTGATCCCAAAAACGGCACCGAATGCAAACAGGACGATAAGCAATATCGGCAGTATAGCCTTTTTTGGCTTCATAATGCACCCTCCGCCAACCCGGCAAGCAACTCTCGGCAGCTGTCCTCAAAGCTTTTTGGATCCGAATCGTTATATAGCAGGATATCGCTGTTCTCGATAAGAAAATCTACACTCTTTTGAGAGGAGAGCCGCTTTTGCGCCTCCTCTGCGCTTACTCCGTCACGTGCACAGATGCGCTCAATACACTCAGCATCAGGGGCAATAACCGCAATAACGGTATCACAGCAGGCATCAAAGCCGCTTTCAAAAAGCGTTGGTGCGTCCACAATATAGTTTCGATCGTCGGCGATCAGCTTTTTGACCTCGATAAGAACGTAATGATGAGTTATCTCGTTTAGCTTTTTAAGTGCTGACGGATCCGAGAACACTAACTCCGCCATCCTTTTGCGGTCAAGACGTCCTCCGGCGGTAAAATCACTGCCAAACTCTCTGTCCAGCTCGTAAAGGCAGTCGCTCGGCGCATTTACGAGGGAATGATAGATCCCGTCGCAATCTATAACGCAAAAGCCCATTTCCTTAGCCACACCGCAAAACAGCCCTTTTCCGCTTCCGCTCCGTCCGCAAAGTCCGATCACTCTCATTTCAGCACCTCGTAAAGCCTTTCGGCAGGAAAAGCACCCTGACGAAGTATAACGGGCTCGTTCACCAGCGAAAGAATGGTCGATTCCTGTGAATACAGGCATTTACCGCCGTCGATAACGGCATCCGCCTCAGCGGCAATACCGCCGAGCGTATCAAAATCGGTTGCGCTTACACCGCCCGAGAAATTTGCGCTCGTGGCAGCCACAGGCACACCGCATTCCCTTGCAAGAGCCAAAAATATTCCGTTGGACGGGAAGCGCAGTCCCACAGTATCACCGCCTGCGACAAGAATATCAGGCAGTCCGTCCTTTTTTGGAAGCACCAGCGTGAGGGGTCCGGGAGTAAAGCGGTTAATCAGCGTTCTTGCAGTATCGTCAACGACAGCAATCTGCTCGGCCTGCTCAATACCCGAAATATGGCACAGCAGGGGTTTTGAGCGCGGGCGCTGTTTTTTTGTATACAGCCGCTCAAGCGCAGCCGTATCGAGAGCGTTTACTCCGATTCCGTACACTGTCTCGGTAGGAAATATCACTATACCTCCAGAGAGAATAATATCGGCGCACCTACTGATGACCGAAATATCGGGAGATTCGTTATTCGTTTTGAAGCATAAAACGCTCATTTATCTCACCCCTTACCCACAGATTATACCACACCAAAACCGTATTTGCCATAGGTTTGATGAAAAAAGTATTGAAAACCGTGCATTTTGATGATATACTAATTCCCGACAACACCTATGCGGAGGTTTTTATGCCCATAAAAATTCCTATGTCGCTTCCTGCGGCAGATGCGCTGATAAGCGAAAATATTTTTGTCATGGATGAGCAGAGAGCAAAGACACAGGACATCCGTCCCCTCAAAATCGCCATACTCAACCTTATGCCCACCAAGATAGTTACCGAAACGCAGTTTTTAAGATTGCTCTCAAACACTCCGCTTCAGCTTGATATTACCCTTTTGATGACCGAGTCGCACAACGCTAAAAACACTCCCAAGGAGCACCTCACCACTTTTTACAAGACCTTCAGCGAGGTAAAAGATACGAGGTTTGACGGACTTATCATTACGGGTGCACCGGTTGAGCTGCTTGGCTTTGAGGACGTTGACTATTGGGACGAGCTTTGCGAAATAATCGAGTGGTCCAAAAAGAATGTTTACTCGGTGCTGTACGTTTGCTGGGGTGCTTATGCAGGTCTTTACTGTAATCACGGTATAGGCAAGTTCGGTCTTGATAAAAAGGTTTCGGGCGTATTCAGACACCGTACCCTTGTTACCTCAAATCCCTTGGTAAGGGGCTTTAATCTTGAGTTTTCCGCACCTCATTCGAGGTTTTCCGATATCAACAAAAGCGATATCGAAAGGAACAATGACCTTTTGATTCTTGCTGAGTCGGACGAGGCGGGAATTTACCTTATCGCAAACAAAAACGGCAGAGAGGTTTTTGTTACGGGTCACTGCGAGTACGATCACGATACACTTAAAAACGAGTATTTCCGTGACCTGGGCAAGGGCATGAATCCCGAGATTCCCAAGCACTATTTTCCTAATGACGATCCTGAGCGTGAGCCTGTCAACACCTGGCGCGCACACGCACATCTGCTCTTTTCCAACTGGCTCAACTACTTTGTGTACCAGAACACGCCCTACGATCTAAACGAGATGCTTCACGGGTAAGGCGTAGCGGCATTTCGGCACTGAACGCAAAAAGGCTGTAAAAACTCAACCCGAGTTTTTACAGCCTTGATTTATTTTCCCCGAACATCTGCCGAGTGCGTTTACTCTGCTGACTCCGAAAACCTGTCCAGATAATACTTCATTACCCTGTTACGCGTAACGATTCCAACGAATACTCCCCTATCATCGACTACGGGCACAAAGTTTTGCTCGGTAACATGCAAAAACAGCTCGTGTGCGGTGGCATTTACGCTGACGGGCGGATTCCAGCCCGTACGGATGATATCCTTGATATACTCATGCTCGAGGCACTCGACGTCCGAGCAACCAAGCTCGACCATTCTACGCAAAAAATCTCCCTCGGTTACCGTGCCGGCGTATTTACCGTCCCGTGTTACAACGGGAATAGCCTGATAGCCGTGGTAAAGCATTTTTTCAATTCCCTGCCTGAGAGTAGACTCGGTATCTATGTAAGCGACTCCGCTTTTGGGCGTAATAAATCGTAAAACGTTCATTATGCTCTCCGTTTCATCTGTACTGTCTGTATTATAGCATACATTGCTTAAAAAAGATATAAATAAATAAAAAACTTTCAGCGAATAAAAACGCAGGTGCAAGACCTGCGTTTTTGAACGTTTAATCGTAATTCACAAAGTAAAGGGGGTTAACGTACTGACCGTCGACGTAAACCTCAAAGTGGAGGTGGTAGCCGGTAGAGTTACCGGTTGTGCCAATCAATCCGACCGTGTCACCTGCTTTTACCACATCGCCTTCCTTAACGCAAAGCGATCCGAAGTGAGCATAAAGAGTTTGAATGCCGTTGCCGTGATCAATGATCACGCAGTTACCGTAGCCGCCGGAATACTCGGCAAGAATAACAGTACCGTCAGCAACCGCATAAGCGGGATCATTTTTGCAGCTGACGTGATCGCCTACAATGTCAATACCCTTGTGCTGGCGTCCCCAACGAATACCGAAATAGGAAGAAATAATACCGTCATAAGGCTTGATAAATACGCCAATACTGGAGGTGTTGATGCTCGAAACCTTTGTTCCGATGCTGAGCACCTCATCAACAGTCTCAACGATAGTCTCGGTACTGACAAGCACACGCTCCGAAACAATACCGTCAATGCTTATGATCTCATAAGTGTCGATAACCTCACCGTCAACACCCTTGACGAGTGTTTTGGTCTTGCCGTCCGAAAGAGAATCGGTATAGATCACCTTGGTGCTATGCTCACGAACGTTCTCCTCAACAACAGTGCAGGTCGAAATGACCGAAAGCTTTACGTCAATAAGCTTACCCTCGTAATCGGTAACGGTGTTGCCAATACGGTTACTGCCGATGAATCCAAGCATAGTGAGAAGTCCGTCATAATCGGTAAACAGATGCTCCTCATAAACCGCAGGCTCAGCCTTGAACTCATTAACAAAGGATGTGTTCATCTCCTCGGAAATACCGAGAGTGTTGATCTTTGCATTGAGTGCGGCGGCAATAGCATCGTCAACGATATGCTCCTCGGCAACTGCGGCCACAAACGTACCGTCTATGTAAATACCGTAGCCGGCAGCATAGCCCTCTGCGTAGGAAATATCGTTATCAAGCGACTCGTCGACGCCCGACCCGATAACAGGCTCAGAATATTCCTCCTGCTCACCCCTGTTTCCGCCAAAGCTGACAATGCAGGTCAAAGCAATGGCAAGGACGAGAACAGAAACTATTGTAACTCGGTGCGCCGATACATAACCGACGGCTTTTTTAAGATCATTCAATCGAATTTTCCTCCTCGAGTTATCCCCAATCAACAACGAAGATACCATACATTTGTTAACTAAATGTGAATTAAAAACGAATTTTTGTTAACAAACGCCAAAATACCGCATTTTTGTACATAATTTGCATTTTTTTGATAGACGAAAACGGTTTTTAGGTATTTTATATAGCCTGCACGGCGGTTTTTGATGCCAAAATACAGAAGGATAAAAAAGGTATTGAAAACGGGGACGACTTGTTATATAATGATATTTGTACAGTTGTGCATTTTAGAAAGGAAAAGACAATGAACATCACACGCATACTCACCGACACACCAAAAGCAAAGCCTACCGGAGCGCTTGGTTTCGGTAAGATATTCACTGACCATATGTTTATAATGGATTACAACGAGGAAAAGGGCTGGCACGATGCCAGAATCGTTCCTTTTGCAGATATCTCGCTGTCCCCTGCCTGTATGGTTTTTCATTACGGACAGGAAATGTTTGAGGGTATGAAGGCATACCGCGCTCCCGACGGACGCATTCTGCTCTTCCGTCCCGAGAAGAACATCGAGCGTATGAACAACACCAACGCCCGTATGTGCATCCCTCCCGTCAACAAGGATGACGTGCTTCAGGCCATCAGCGAGCTCGTTGCTACCGAGCAGGATTGGATTCCCACAGAAAAGGGCACCTCGCTTTATATCAGACCCTTTATTATCGCTACCGATCCCTTCCTCGGAGTTCATCCCTCTAAAACCTATAAATTCATTATTATCCTCTCCCCTGTCGGCTCATACTACGCAGGCGGTCTTGCACCCGTCAAGATCTGCGTTGAGGACGAGTACGTACGTGCGGTAAAGGGCGGCACCGGCTTTGCAAAGGTCGGCGGCAACTACGCCTCCTCGCTTATCGGTCAGCAAAAGGCAGAGGAAAAGGGCTACGCTCAGGTGCTCTGGCTCGACGGAATTGAGCACAAATACATCGACGAGGTCGGTGCGATGAACGTATTTTTTGTCATCGACGGCAAGGCAGTCACCCCCAAGCTTGAGGGCAACATCCTTCCCGGAGTTACCCGTGACTCGGTTATTCTTTATCTCAAATCCAAGGGGATCGAGGTTGAGGAAAGGCGCATTTCGATAAACGAGGTTTACGAGGCAGGACAGAACGGAAGCCTTACCGAGATGTTCGGCACCGGTACTGCCGCCGTTATCTCGCCCGTGGGCCTGCTTGATTGGCACGGAAATATCCTTAATATCGGCGGCGGTGAGATCGGCCCCGTTTCGCAGATGCTCTACGATGAGATAACCGGCATTCAGTTTGGTTATGATGAGGACACGTTCGGATGGACCTACGAGATAACCTGCAAGTAAACGAGGCTCACGAGATTTGCTGCGAATCCGAAGAAGCGTCCACTGCGACCGAGACGGTAAAGAAAAGCAGACTTCAAGCCCTGAAGGATGATGGGTTTTTCAAGCCATATTTTGTAGTACTGTTGGCGCTGACGGCGTTTTCGCTGATCGTATACGTGATATCACGGCTTTCGCCGGCTTTTGCCGAGTTTTGGGCGAGGTATCCCTCTCAGGGTATACGCTTTGCAATGGCAAAGCTATCCGGCATCACGAGCTTTTCAATCGCAGAATGTATATTGATCACGATTCCGCTCTCGGCCATAGCCTATATCGTTGCATCCGCCAGAGCCACCAAGCGTGACGATAGCCGAAAAAGCTATTTCAAGTGGCTCGTTCCGCTTATTTCGGTGCTGCTTGCGATTATGATACTGTTTTGCTTGGGATTCGGTCCCTGCTACGGCAGATATACGCTTGACCGCAACCTTGGAATCGAGCGCAGCGGTGTTTCTGCCGAGGAGCTTTACGGCACAGCGCTGATCGTTGCCGAGCTTGCCAAGGCCGAGTCGAAGGGCGTGACTTTTGCAAGAAACGGTGGCTCGGTGATGAAGTACGATTACGATGAGCTGATCGAAAAAATCAATGCCGCCTACGAAAGCTATGCGCCGCAGGTCGATTATCTCGGTCATTTTTCATCCTACCCCAAGGCGATAGCTCTTTCGGAGACCATGACCTATACACACATATCGGGTGTTTACACCTTTATGACGGGTGAGGCGAATATCAATATCAATTACCCGGATTTTATCACTCCGTTTACGGTTGCACACGAGATGGCGCACCAGAGAGGTATAGCACGTGAGGATGAGGCGAATTTTGTCGCATACCTCGTATGTATTTCGAGTGATGACGCATACGTGCGGTACTCGGGATACATGAATATGCTTGACTACCTGCTCGATGCTCTATATTCCGCGGATAAAGATATGTTTGTCCGCATACGCAACGAGATAATGTCGCAGGAAATGGTGCACGAGTACGTTGCATACTCTTTGTTTTTTGAAAAGTACCGTGACAGCGTCGCATCTGAGGTGACAGGTACCGTCAACAACGCATTCCTGCAATCGCAGGGACAGAGCGAGGGAACAAGAAGCTACGGTCTTGTGGTTGACCTTGCCGTCGCTTATTACAAAACAAAGCCCTGACTCAATCGGAACAATTAAAAAATATACAAGTGAGGATCAGAACAAATGAAGAAGATTGCGTTACTGTTAGCGATCACCATGCTTCTTACCTTTTTCGCTTCATGCGGCGGAGACGGCGAGCAATCAATGACGGATGAAACGTCTGTCGACGATTCGGCCTCTACAAGCAGCGGCGATGATACCAAAGAGGAGCTTGTCATCGAATACGAAACCGTAGTGAGCACGGGTAAGACCTACACCTATGGCAGTGTTGAGCCCGGTGCATCCTACCCTGACTCCTACAACAGCGAGCTTACCGACGGCGTTATTGCCGAATCCACGGGATACTCGGGTGAGAGCTTTGTCGGCCTTGCTCCCGGCGGCTCCGCAATTACGATAACTATGGAGCTTGGTGACGATTCCGGTCGTGTATACAAATTCGGCGTCAGCTATCTGGCTACCCGTGAGGCAGGTATCGGCCCTCTCGGCAGCGGCAACGTTTTAGTTTCTGCAGACGGCGAAAAATGGAGCAAAGCCGGCAACTTTTCGGTTCCCACCTACGAGGACGGAACCGTGCAGACCGCCTGGGTTATCTGCGAAGAGGTTTACGAGGCTAAATACGTTAAATTTTCGCTTCGCGCCTCCAGTGCATGGCTTTTCCTTGACGAGCTTATCGTTATAGCAGACGTAAAAGGAAACTCGGCATCCAGCATTTATTTTGAAAAGCTTGCGGCCTCCTATACAAACAGTCCTCTTGAGGACGGAAGCATCGTGCTCCCCACCAATGGTGAGGCTGTTGACCGCACGCTCAACAAATACAGCGCTACCTACGGAAGGAACTACACCTACTCCCGTTCCACCGACCCCAAATATTCCTCCTCCTCGATGCTTCTCACCGACGGTATCGAAACAGGTGCTGCATACAACACCGACAACTGGATTGGCTGGACGGGTAACGACGATCTCGTTATCAACGTTCCTCTCGGAATCACATATCATAATATTGCCGAGCTTGAGATCTCGATGCTTACACAGTCGGCACTCGGCATTATGCTCCCCTATTACGTTGATTTTTACGTATCCTCCGACAACAAGGAATTTTCCCTTGTTGGCAGAGTATACGCTCCCAACGATCCTCAGGTAACAAATTATACCTACTCGGTTTCCTTTGAAACGGGCATTACCGCAAAATACATCCGATTTGTTTGCGCCGAGACAGAGTGCAACTTCTTCTTCTGCGAAGAAATAAATGCCGCTTATTACGCAGAATCGAGTGTAGCGGGTTCGGTTTATGAGCCCGTAGAGCTCGAAAAGGCAGATGACAAGGTTTATCTCTCGGGTGCATCGAGCAAGGAAGTAAACCTTATCAGCGGACTCGATTATCAGATCTCCTCCGCTACCGAGCTCAATCCATCTGTAGAGAATCAGTATAACTCCAAGCCGAACGCAGGTCACCTTACCGACGGTAAGAAAAGCAACACTACTTCTTATACCGATTCCCGTTGGTTCAAGACCCATTACGGTACCGCTCGCAACATTTACTTTGACCTTGGTTATCAGGCCGAAATAAGCGGGCTCACCGTCAACTTCCTCCGTAATATCCCTGTTGGAATCGGGCTTCCCGGATCGGTTTCGCTGTACCTCTCGGATGACGGCATCAACTGGTACAACGTTGCAACCGCACCCGTTCCTCAAACCGAGGAGCAGCTTGCAATCTCGACCGCCGAATACGAGATTGACAAGCCGGTAGAAGCCAGATACATCCGCATAACCTTTGGCGTTGCAGGCCACGTATACCTCGACGAAATTGAGGTCTGGGGCAGTAAGAAGGTCAGCTCCGATGCGCTCTCGCTCGACGAGATCGACAAAGCGGTTGAAACCACCGGCAATTTCACCGCAGTAAGCGACGATATTCTCGGCGGACTCGAGGATCTTATGCTCGCTTATATGAACGAAAGCTTTGACCTTGACAAGGATTTCTTCCTTCCCCTCGTTGCTTACCTTGATAAGGAGGGCAACATAAAGGACACCCTGTTTGACGGAATGCTTTTCCTCCCCACCGGCTCATTCCCTCCCAACGGAAACTCCTACAACAATGCAGAGAACCCGACCAAAGCTGCAGACTGGATATTCATGGCAGACACGGTATTTAAGGAAGGCTACTACTTTGATGCGCTTGAGGAGGCGGTAGGCGAGCTCAAGACCGCACTTAATCTGCCCGACTACAAGGTAAAGGTATATCCCTCGTTTATCTACCTCAATCTTATCGGCACCAAGTTTGGTGATCTTGACGGCGACGGCAATCCCGAGGATATTTCCACCGTTGAGGACGCAATCGAGGTTTACGATTGGTACGTAAATGAGATTCTCACACGCTTTGAGGCAGAGAACTATCAGAACATTGAGATATGCGGCTTCTACTGGTTTGAGGAGGCTGTCAGCTATACCGATCCCACGGGTGACCATAAGCTGATCAACGCCTGCTCCGATGTTTGCGAGGATTACGGCTACCAGCTGTTCTGGATCCCCTACTACCAGGCAAGAGGCTTCTCAGAGTGGAGCTCTTACGGCTTCTCGGTTGCTTGTATGCAGCCCAACTACGCATTCAACGCCGAGGTACCCGCAAATCGACTTGATTCGGCTGTTTCCAACATTCTTCAGTACGGAATGGGTATTGAGATCGAGATCGACGACAAGGCACTCACCAACAAGATATACTTCAGAAAGTATATGAACTATCTGTCCTACGGCATCAAGTACGGATATATGAATGACAGTATCCATATGTACTACGCAGGCACTACCATCTACAACGAGGCATGCTATTCGAATGACCCCGCAAACAGGTCTATTTACGACAGAACCTACGAGTTTATCAAGGGCACTCTCGGCGATATCGCTCCCTCTGTAGAGGACATCACCTTTGAGGTTACCGCAGGCTCTCCCTTCACCGGCACTCTTTACGAGGGCAACACCAAGCTTCTCAGCGGACGTGTTACCGTTTCGGCAGAGCACGGATGCGTAACGTTGAATACCGACGGTACGTTTACCTACTATCCTAACGCGGGCTTTACCGGCACTGACACCTTTACCTTTGTTATCAACGATTATATTGTTGATTCCGAGCCTGCGACAGTAACTCTTAACGTAAAATAATCGGATAAAAACAAAAGCAGCACTTCCCAAGCGGGAAGTGCTGCTTTGTTATTATCGAAGTATATTGTCAAAGGATAATCTCCATATGGCGTGTGCGTGTTTTCATACCGTACTTTTTGTAGAAAGCGAGTGCGTCCGAGTTGAACTCCCATACGTTAAGCTCAAGGTCGTAGCAGTCCTTTTGCCTGCCGTAGGCGACGGCGGCATCCATAAGTGCGGTTGCAATACCCATTTTTCGGAAGCTGTTGTCAACGCATAGATCATCAACGTAGAGGGTTTTTATTTTGGTATGAGAGATAATTCCGTCATAGGCCCTTATCTGAGTAATAACGTAGCCTACAACCCTTCCGTCTGCATCGGCAACGAAAACGCCGTTTTCCTCGGGAGCGAGCATTTTATTCAGTTCGGGAATAGAGTACTTACTCTCAAAATCCGCAAAAAGATCCGGACGTCCGTTGGTATGCAGTTTTGCAATATCCTTCAAAAGATCGTGTATTGAGGTCGAATCGCGGGGTGTGGCAGGTCTGATAATCATAGTTCACCGTCAATGAGTTTTATGAAGCGAGCAAACGCCACCCTCAATGATCCCGTAGCAGCCGCCGTCACGGATGCTACCGGGATTCATAGCCGTGATCCCAAGGTCGCTGATGATCACAGGCTGATGCGTATGCCCGAAAAGCAATATATTGCAATCGTTTTTTACAGCCTCAAAGAGCATTGATTCTCTTGAACGGAAGCGATGGCCGTGAGTGGCAAAAATCCTGTTGCTGCCGTAGGAGAGCACCACACTCTCGGGGCACTCCGAGGCGAGGTCGTTATTTCCCTTAACACAGGCAAGCGAGATACCGACACTGTTTTGCATTACCAAGCGTATATCGCGCTCGCCGTCACCGAGGAATATCACGGCATCGGGGCGGTGCTTTTCGATAGCGTATCTCATAGGAAGAAAAACGCCGTGGGAATCCGAAAAAACGAGTATCCTCATACTCTGCGGTAGAGGTTAAAGGTATACTCGAGCCCTCCCTCGGTGTCGGTGTGAGCATCCGAAGCATAGCTCTCGGAGGTACGGATGCACTCCCACTCGGGATCGGAATCGAGATCGGGAAAATAAACGTCCTTCTCAAAGGATTTGCAAAACTTCGTCACGTACGCTGTATCGCAATAGGGCAAAAGCTGGCGGTACATGCTTGCGCCCCCGATAACGAAAACATCGTTTGCATCATAGGATTTGAGTATTTCAAACAGCTCGTCAAGCGAATGAGCCACAACAGCACCCTCGGGTGCGTAAGAGGCATCGGGGTGAAGCACAATATTCGTGCGTCCCCCCAGCACCCTGCCGCCGGGAAAGGTGGCGAGGGTGTTTGAGCCGAGAATGACGGTTTTGCCTTTTGTGAGGATACGGAAATTTTTGAGGTCCATACTAACACGGGCAAGCAGATCGCCCTTGTAGCCTATTCCCCACTCGTTATCTACCGCAACGACTAATTTCATATTACACTCCTTAAACAGCTACGGGGAATTTGCCGATTTTGTCACCGTGCACGTAATCGCTCACCGTAAAGCTCTCGGGAACGAAATCGTAAAAATCGGTGATGCTCTTGTCCAGAGCAACCGTAGGCGAAGGATACACCTCACGGCTGATAAGCTCCTCCACGATGGGAATATGGCGGTCATATATATGAGCGTCGGCAATAACGTGAACAAGCTCGCCCGGCTCAAGTCCCGAAACCTGAGCAAACATCATAACGAGTGCGGCATACTGCGCCACGTTCCATGCGTTTGCGGCAAGCATATCCTGTGAGCGCTGATTGAGGATGGCGCAGAGCTTTCCGTCAACCACGTTAAAGGTCATACTGTAGGCGCAGGGATAGAGCGCCATCTCACTGAGATCCGAGAAGTTATACAGATTTGTCATTATTCTGCGAGAAAGCGGATTGTTTTTGAGGTCAAAAAGCACTCGGTCAACCATATCGAACTCGCCCTCACGGTATTTGTGCTTGACGCCCATCTGATAGCCGTAAGCCTTTCCGATCGAGCCGTTTTCGTCAGCCCAGGCATCCCAGATATGAAGCCCGAGATCGTTGATGTTGTTCGACTTCTTTTGCCATATCCACAGAATCTCGGTTACTGCGCTCTTGAGCGAAATGGGTCGGATGGTCAAAAGAGGGAATTCCTTTGACAGGTCATAGCGGTTTACCACACCGAATTTTTTGATAGTATAAGCAGGAGTTCCGTCCTCCCATCTTGCGCGAATCACTCCATCATCGACACGTGTTCCGTTTGCAAGAATATCCTTGCAGGTGTTTATAAAAGCAACGTCTGCTATACCCATTAAAATTCCCTCCCGAAATGATAATCTATACTACAAAAATAATATCATACAGCGCAAATTTTGTCAACAACCGCAGTGTTTTGACGCAAAAGAAATAACGCAGACAACAAAAAATGCCACAGAGTTTGTGGCATTTTTAAAAAATCATTCCTCACATTCGGCAAGACGCCTGCCCATAAGCACACCCATTACCGACGCCATCATAAGGCCTCTTGTCCAGCCGCTCGAATCGCCCAGGCAATGCAGACCGGCAACGCTCGTGTTGAAGTCGGCATCCATTTTGACACGGTTGCTGTAGAACTTAAGCTCGGGGGAATAGAGCAGGGTTTCGGTAGCAGCAAATCCCGGTACCACCTCATCGACAGCCTGAATAAAGTTGATAATGTTGACCATTGCCCTGTAAGGCATTGCGGCAGTAATATCGCCTGCAACCGCATCGGGCAAGGTAGGACGGAGGTTAGAGCGTGAAAGCTCCCTGTCCCAAGTGCGTTTACCGTCGAGAATATCGCCAAAGCGCTGAACGAGGATATGTCCCGCACCGAGCATATTCGTAAGCTCGCCTACCTTCTGAGCGTACTCAATAGGCTGATTAAAGGGTACGTTAAAATTGTGGGAGCAGAGGATGGCAAGGTTTGTGTTCTCGCTCTTGAGCTCCTTGTATGAATGTCCGTTAACGACGGCGAGATCGTTATCGTAGTTCTCCTGGCTGACAAATCCGCCCGGATTCTGGCAAAATGTGCGTACCTTGTTTTTGAAGGGTCGGGGATAACCGATCAGCTTTGACTCGTAAAGCGCCTTGTTTACGGTCTCCATAACCTCGTTACGTACCTCAACACGGACACCGATATCAACCGTGCCCGGCTCGTGAGCTATATCGTGCTCGGCACAGATCTTCTCGAGCCAATCGGCTCCTCTGCGGCCGGTTGCAACTACGGTCTTGACGGCAAAAATCTCGGTAGTCTTGCCGCTTTCTTCAACAGTGACTCCCTTGCACACACCGTCCTCGATAATAAGTCCGCTGCACTCTACGCCGAACATCATCTCAACACCGTTGTTCTGGAGATATCTCTCGATACCGAGGTAGATCTCCTGAGCCTTTTCGGTACCCATATGGCGGATGGGGCAGTCAACGAGCTTGAGGCCTGCTCTTATGGCACGCTTGCGGATCTCCTTAACCTCCTCGGTGTTATCGATACCCTCGATATGGGTATCTGCACCGAACTCAAGATAGATCGAATCGGCATATTCGATCGTCTCGCGGGCAAGGTCATCACCGATAAGACGGGGAAGGTCACCGCCCACCTCGCTCGAAAGCGAGAGCTTTCCGTCAGAGAATGCACCTGCGCCCGAGAATCCGCTCGTGATATGACAGTAGGGCTTGCAGTTGATGCACTGCTTGGTAATGCTCTTGGGGCAGCGGCGATTCTCAATACTCCTACCCTTTTCAACTATGATAATGCTCTGCTTGCTTCCCTTGCGGACAAGCTCGAGAGCGGTAAATATACCTGCAGGACCTGCTCCGACTATTACAACGTCCTTTTTCATACGTGATACTCCAATATAAAAATTTGTACATTTCATTCTACCACACGGCACTCTGTTTGTCAACCGAATACTCTATTTGACAAAATGCAGAACTTACGCTATAATATATATGATTAACGAATACATAAAACAGGAGGGCAGGAAATGACCGATTTTTTGGAGTATGTCAGAGATTTTAATACAGTATCGGCAATAATCAGGATCCTGTGTGCCGTTATTCTCGGAAGTGCCATCGGTATCCAACGTGAGACAAAGGGACACGCCGCAGGACTGAGAACACATATTCTCGTCTGTCTCGGTGCAGCCATGACGGTTATGACCGGTCTTTTTGCAACAGTCACCCTGGGTATGGACAGCGACCCACTGCGTATTGCGGCTCAAGTCGTATCCGGTATCGGTTTTATCGGTGCAGGTACGATTATGGTGACGAGGCGCTTGCATATCAGAGGTCTTACCACTGCGGCAGGTCTGTGGGCTACCGCCGCCATCGGACTTGCCTGCGGAATAGGCTTTTACGAGGGCGCCATAGTATGCACCGTGATGATACTCATCGTTATGGTTGTGTTCAAGAAGTTTGACAAAATATTTGACCGCAAAACTTCCTACAAGCGTATTTATATTGAGATATGCAACAGCAAAAAGCTGAACAGCGTACTTGAGGAAATAGCAGAAGAGGGCGTTATTCTTTCCGACATCGACATACGCGCTCCGAGAAGCGAGACCGATGGCAACGTCGGCATTGAGGCTGTTGTAAAAATAAGCGCAGGCGAAACCGTTGAGCAGATTTGCTGCCGCATCGTCAACGCCGACGGAGTTGCATTCTCGATAGAGGTTGAATAATGCTTGTCACGGTTATTTCGGATAACAAGAGTCATACTATCGAATATAACACCCCCGTTCTGCTCAAAAACGCTCTGCGTGATGCAGGTGTCGCTTTTTCGAGTCCCTGCGGCGGAATGGGCATTTGCGGCGGCTGTAGGGTGCGTGCAGAGGGCAACCTCAGTGATCCCGTCGATCGGGAGAGGCTCCTCGAAAGCGGTATTCGCCTTGCTTGCGCAACCTACGCTCTGGGTGATGCAACGATATACGCCGATACTCTCATCAAACACGCGTCAAGCGAGGAAACGCCAATCTGCACCGATCCGTTTTCGGGCAGTAAAAAATGCATCGCAGGTGCTTTTGATATAGGTACTACCGCCGTTGCCGCAGCATTCTACTCGCTCCCCGACGGCAAAAAGATTTTTGAAGCCTGTATCGCAAATCCTCAATCGGCTTTCGGTGCCGACGTTATTACCAGGATGGGAAAAAGCGATGCAGAGCGTGAAAAAATGCGTATTTTGCTTGAGCATACCATATCGGAAATCAAAAAATCCTTTGGAGCGGATACCGAATTTGATATCGTTACGGGCAATACGGTAATGCTCCATATTCTGTCGGGCAGTAACACGGACGGTCTATGCACGTACCCGTTTACGCCCGAGACGCTGTTCGGTTTCTGGACAGGCTCCAGGTACTATATGCCCTGTGCCGATGCATTTATAGGGAGTGACGCTATATGCTCGCTGATAGCCTCGGGAGCAGGTGACGGTACACACATTGTTTGCGATATAGGCACCAATACCGAGATAATTCTTGCCAGGCACGGCAGGCTTTATGCCTGCTCCTCCCCTGCCGGCCCCGCCTTTGAGGGAGGTTGTATCTCCTGCGGTATGACCGCCGTTAGCGGTGCGATATGCTCGGTTGACGGGGACAAAAAATGCATCACGGTCGGCGGCGAAAAGGCAAGGGGATTTTGCGGAAGCGGACTCATCGATGCAGTTGCATATCTTATCAAAAACGGATATCTCGCAAGGACGGGAGAGCCGATTGCAACGTTGCCCGATTTTGATGGCATAAGGCTGTTAAACTCCGATATCGAGAGCGTTCAGCTCGCAAAAAGTGCGGTCCGCACGGGGATTGAGCTTTTGATGAACGAGGCTGATTGCAGGGAGTCGGACATAGAATGTCTTTACCTTTCGGGCAGCTTTGGTGCTTTTTTGAACGCCGAAAGTGCAAAGAGCATCGGAATGATTCCAAACGTCCCGACAAAAGCCATTGGAAACGCAGCCCTAAGCGGTGCGGTAATGGCTCTGCTCGACAGCTCGGTTACCGAAAGGGCAAAATCTGCCGCCGGTGCGGTAAAATGCATTGAAATTGCTGACAGTACGGCGTTTGAAAACGCTTTTATAAATAATCTGCCGTTTCAGGAGGGTATATGATTTACTGTGATTTTAAGGGTAAAAAGCTATCGTCACTCGGAATGGGCTGTATGAGACTTCCCACTCAGGCAGACGGAACGATCGACATAGCCGCAACAAAGGCGATGGTTGACTACGCTATCGGCAACGGTATCAACTATTTTGATACCGCCTGGGGCTACCACAACGGACAGAGCGAGACGGTTATCGGAGAATTGCTTTCGGCTTACCCTCGTGACAGCTACTATATTGCAAGTAAATTTCCGAGCTACAGTGTTGACAACTTCGGCAAAGCCGAGGAGATTTTTGAGCGTCAGCTCGAAAAATGCCGTGTGGACAGATTTGACTTTTATCTTTGCCACAACGTTTGTGAAAAGAATATCGGACACTATCTCGAAAACGAAAAATACGGCGACGTTGCCTATCTGCTGGAGCAAAAAAAGAACGGCAGGATCACCCATCTCGGATTTTCGGTACACGGAAGCCTTAAGGTTATGGAGGACTTCCTCAAAAAATACGGTGACGTAATGGAGTTTTGTCAAATACAGTTCAACTATCTTGACTACAAGCTTCAATCCGCAGGCGAAAAGCTCAAGCTGCTTGAGAAATACGGCATTCCCGTTTGGGTAATGGAGCCGGTGCGCGGCGGAAAGCTCGCCACGCTTGACGAAAAATACGTTTCCCGACTCAAGGCTCTCCGTCCCGATGAGAATGCGGTTGCCTGGGCTTTCCGTTATATTCAATCATTCGGCGGTATTGCGGTTACGCTCTCGGGAATGTCAAATATGGAGCAGATGCAGCAGAACATAAAGACCTTTGAGGAATCAAAGCCGCTGAACGAAAATGAGATGAACGCCGTTTCGGAAATAGTAGCAGATATGCTCTCGGCAGACACACTTCCCTGCACCGCCTGCCGCTACTGTACCGAAAAGTGTCCTATGGAGCTGGATATTCCCGCTCTGATTGAGCTTTACAACGAACACCGCTTTACGGGCGGCGGATTTATGGCGCCGATGGCTCTCTCGATATATCCCGAGGACAAAAAGCCTTCCGCCTGCCTCGGTTGCCGCGCCTGCGAGGATGTATGTCCGCAGAATATTCTTATTTCAGAGATGATGGCCGATTTTGTCGAGAGGCTTAAATAATGGAGCTCAAACAGGCAAAGGAGCTTTTGCTCGGCTCCGGTTTTACGTGCGTATTCAAAAAGGGTGACGATGTTATTACCGCTACCAAGCGAGGTGTCGCTCCCCTGCTCGAAATACTTGAGACGAGAGGCAGCACCGAGGGATACGTTGCCGCCGACAGAGTTGTTGGAAAAGCGGCGGCGATGATATACGTTTTGCTCGGTGTGAGAGAGGTTTTTGCTCTCATAATGAGTGAGCCCGCAAGATGCGTTTTTGAAATGTACGGCATCCCCGTCAGCTACGGTGAGCTTGTTCCTATGATAAAAAACCGTTCCGGAGACGGCTTCTGCCCTATGGAGCAGGCAACACGGGATGCAAAATCCCCCGAGGAAGCACTTGCTCTCATCAAGGCCAAGCTTTCCGAGCTAAACGGTAAATAATAAGCAAATAATAAAAAGTAATCCTCCTGCGGTTTATGGTTCCGCAGGAGGATTTTTTGAGTCTATATCACTTCATCCAATCGTATACGTTCCGAGAACAACACGCTTGAGCATAAGATAGTCGGTCTGGGTCACGCTACCGTCGACGTTGATATCGGCGGCGAGGCTTTGCTCACCCGAAAGAACGTAGGTGCCAAGCACCGCACGCTTGAGCATAAGATAGTCGGTCTGGGACACACCGCCGTCACCGTTCAGATCGCCGAGAACAATCACAACCGCATCGGGATCTTCCGCTCCGCAATCGGGGCAGACGCCGTCAACGTAGCCGTGACCCAAAGGAGCGGTCTCGTTATCCACGTAGCTGTCACCGCAATGACAGGTGTGTGTCGTGTAGCCGCCATCGGTGCAGGTTGCGGGAGTTACGACAATCACGTAAACGTGACCTGTAGGATCGGTCTCGGTATCCACATAGCTGTCACCGCAATGACAGGTGTGTGTCGTGTAGCCGCCATCGGTGCAGGTCGGAGGGGTTACCACCGAGCTATAATCGTGACCGTTTTCGGGAATAATATCGGTGTAGGTGTCACCGCAATGACAGGTATAAACGATACTGCCCGGCTCGGTGCAGGTTGCGGGAGTTACTACCGAGCTGTAATCGTGACCGTTTTCGGGAATAATATCGGTGTAGGTGTCACCGCACACATCGCAGGTATAAAGAGTATTACCCGGC
>JAZNCU010000072.1:0-96621 GCA_045587745.1 Eubacteriales bacterium
CGCTTCACGCACCGAAGGTGTGCTTATCGTGCCGCAAGGCACACTTAGTTCGAAAAAAAGAGTCTTTTGTCGGGTAGACGAAAGACTCTTTTTTCGTGGCACGCCGTAAGGGATACAGCCGCGGCGGCTTCGCCTTGCGTCTTGCGTCCTCGCGGCATAGCCGCTACGGACTTCGCACCTAAAAACAGTCCACCGGACTGTTTTCTTCACGGCGCTCACCCTCTCAGGGTTCGAATCCCTTTATACAAAAAATACAGCCCACCTCAAAGGGTGAGCTGTATTTTGGCACGCCGTAAGGGATTCGAACCCCTGACCTACTGGTTCGTAGCCAGTTACTCTATCCAGCTGAGCTAACGGCGCATATTCGAGCAAAACTAATAATATCACAACAAAATGAGAATGTCAAGCATTTTGTCCGATTATTTTAATTTGCCCTGGCACCCGTTTTTATTCACCGCCGTCAATTTTTTTCTCAAGCGCCGCAAGGCGTTCCTTGAGCGCCGATATTTCCTGAGCGATGGGATCGGGGACGTTGACCTGATCGAGCTTTTGCTCATCGGTTACGATACCGTTACACCTTACAACACGGGCGGGAATGCCTACTGCGGTGGAGTTCTCGGGTATATCCTTGAGCACCACGGCGCCTGCCGCAATTTTTGCGTTATCGCCTATGTTGACGGGACCGAGCACCTTTGCGCCTGCGCCGACCATAACGCCGTTTCCGAGCGTGGGGTGGCGTTTTCCGATATGCTTACCCGTACCGCCGAGCGTTACGCCCTGATAAATGGTGCAGTTATCGCCTATGACGGTAGTTTCACCTATAACAACAGCACAGCCGTGATCGATAAAAAGACCTTTACCTATAACTGCCGCAGGGTGGATCTCGATGCCCGTAATATTTCTTGCCGTCTGGCTCACGGCACGAGCCGCAAAATGATTGCCTTTTTTATAAAGCGAATGAGCCACACGGTGAGCGATAACGGCGTGCAAGCCGGGGTACAGCAAAAGCACCTCAGCTACAGACTCGGCCGCAGGATCACGGTCGCGTATGGAATTGATCTCGCTTTTTATAGAGCCGAGAGCCCTGTCTGCCCGTCCCTTAAGCTCCTCAAGCCTTTTGAAAAAAGCCTTTGCCTCATGCTCGATATACTTGCCGTAATTCATATTGCTCACTCCGATGTAACACGATCCGAATCCGTGCGGAATCCGATAGAATTGATCAGGGCTTCCTTGCCCGATACGTAAACCTCAAAAACGAGAGTTCTCGTTGCACCGCTGGAGATATCACCGCGGAAGGTGCCGTTATTTTCAAGAATACGGTAGCTGACCTGATATACCTCGACGGTAGTATCGCCCGATGCAGACGCCGAAAACAGCGAGATATCAATATCGTATATCTTTTGCATAGTAAAACGCTCGGGAATAACGATATTTTTCAGCCCCGACTCGGTAAAATACGAGGGATATTCCTCATAGTCGCCCTCAATTATTGCGGTAAAATAGCCGTAAAACATATTTGCCGCCGCACCAAACGACTCGTTATCGCTTTCGTCAAGCTCCTCGGTAATACCATAGGACGTAAACATTATACGGCGGTCGAGTGCCATATAATAATCATCCTCAAAGATATTTGCCGAGTAATCCGCAGGGAAAAAGTATATTCCCTCCTCCTTTGACGTAAGGTCAACGGGATCACCGCTTAAAAGCAGCTCCGCGACGTACAACACCGCCGTGAGCAAAACGAGAATGCCGAGTGCAATAAAAACTATTCTGAGCGCACGGGCGATTATTTTTTTGTCTTTTTTGATATCTCTTCTGTCGTTATTCATAATATGCATTTTGGGGGCGCACCGTTTCCGACACGCCCCCTTTGATCGGTTATTGGTTGATAAAGCGTTTAAGGTTTGCGCAGCCGATGCGGATACCGGTAAGAGGATCCTCCATACCCTCGAACTCGATCATAAGATATCCGTCATAGCCTGCTCTTTGCAGAGTTTTGATGCACTGACGTACAGGCACGTTGCCGTGACCTATGATAGAGCCGCGAAGATAGTTTCCGCCTCTCGACATAAAGTATCCCTCGCCGGGGTTATCGAGCGAGCCGCTGATTTTGTGGAAATCCTTTGCGTGTGCGTGGAATGCATAGGGAGCCATAAGACCTACTGCGTAGTTATGGTCGGCATCCGAGCAGGCAAAGTTACCGATATCAACGAGCGCACCGAAGTTGGGGTGGTTAACTGCGTTGATGAGCTTTTCAACTCTCTCGGGATCCTGTGCAAAGAATCCGTGGTTCTCGATACAGGTTTTAACGCCCTTTGTCTCGGCATACTCGGTTACCTCACGGTAAGCACGTGCAAGCACGGGAAGAACGGCATCAAAGCTCCTGCCGGTTTTGATGCTGTTGGGATAGCCGGGAGTAGCATCGTGACGCATAAGAGGACAGCCGTAAGCCGCCGCAACGTCAACGAGCTTTTTAACTCTGGCTATCTCCTCATCAGTATCTCTGTTGAGAAAATCACTCCCTACGCAGAAGCACACAGGCTCAATACCTACCTCACGGCAGTATGCGCCGATGTCCGAAGCATAAGCAATATATTCCTCATGGCTGCCAATATTGCCGACCTCGACAAAATCACAGCCCTCGCAACCGAATTCCTTTGCTTTATCGATACAGCCCTTTACGCCGAGAGAGGAGTCCTGAGCATAGCCGTGAAAGCTATAAAGACTAACGCCTATTTTCATGTTCTTACCTCAAAGAGTGCGAGTTATTCTCCGAAGGTGATAACGGGAACCTTGGTCCAGTCGTTGAGGCCGATGATTCCGCCGCCGTCACGAAGAAGGATGTTCTTGAAGGTGTTGTTACCGCTGTTGATGGAAACGGAGAAGCCGAACTGGCTGCCCTCGGTAACGTCAACGGGGTTCTCTGCGCTGCCGCAATCAGACCAGGGAATTGCTACCTCGTAGTAGGTCTTGCCGTTTGCATCGTCACGGATACATACAGCCTCTACGGTGTAGGAATCGGTGTTCTGGCCTATCCACATAGTGGTAAGAGTCTCGCCGTCATCGTTTACGCAGAAGCCGTACTGTCTTACAACGTTAGAGTTGGCAGCGGTAGGATCAATAATGTTATCCCAATGCTCGGAGATATAATCGCCGTTGGGAGCAACGGAGGTGATGTTGACCTGAATAGACTCGTAGTTGTACATGTTGCCTGCATTAGCGGCAGTAAGGGAGTTCTCATGGTAGGGAGAGTCAACGATAACGCCAAAGTAGAAGTACTCATCATCATAAGTTGCATATACTTCTGCGGTAGCGTAGTAGTTGTTAACCTCAAACTGGGAGTAGTTGATGAGAGTGTTGTCGGGCTTGATTTCCCAAATTGCATCGCCGTACTCGCTCTTGCTTACGTTACCGTCAATAGAGGGGGCCTTGGATGCATACTCAATAGTAGTGTGAAGGCCGTCATTGATAATGATGCCGTGAGGATAGAACTGGTTGGTGCTGTCCTCAACCGCACTTGTAAGTGCAGTGACATAGGAGGTGTTGGAGCTGTGAACAACGAGAACATATCCGTCCTCGGGAATCTCGGTCTCAGCATCAGCCTCGCCTACTGCGGCAAAGGATTTGTTCATATAAGCAAAGGTGGAGTGGTCATACTCGAAAACTGCTACGGCAAACTCGGAGTAGTCCTGATCTGCCATACGGATGGTGCTGCCGAAATCATAGGTGAATACGCCAACATCGCCCTCGCCAACGATATCGTTGATCTTGGAAACCTTGATGGAGGTAGCGTCGGTTGCACGGATAGCTACAAGGCCGCCGTTTGTGAGCTCGCCGCCCCAAGAGATATATTTGTTGGTAAACTCAACGGTAGGGGTGCCCTCGTCCTCGGACACTTCATCAGATGCTTCATCAGATACTTCATCAGATGCTTCGTCAGACTCGTCCTTGGAAGCATCGGCCGAAGACTCGGTTTTGGAGGTTTCGGACTTGCTGCCTTCATCTGCGGACTGGGACGAATTGTTGCCAAATGCGGGGGCGCTGCTTTCCTCATCACCGCCGCAAGCTACAAGCGCAAAGGCGAGGAAGCATACAAGAAAGATTGCGATAAGTTTTTTCATTGCAGTTCTCCTTTTAATGTTTTTTCTTTATAATTATTATTACGACCGCAACTGCGGCTATAACCAATATTACTGCGCCGATTATGACGAAAATCAGCGTATTTCCGCCCGAATCGGTATCCGTATCGGCGTTTCCGTCCGATTCCTCGACAGGCGCGTTGGGATCGGGCTCAACTATAACGGTAACCTCGGCGGTATTTGAAACATTGAATCCGTCGGTAACCGAGACGGTGAATTTGTACGTGCCGGGAACCGAATCGACGGCATCAACCTCATACCAGCCGTCACCCTCAACCAGAACGTAAATACCCTCGGGCTTTTGGATGCTGTTGATTTTGAGGCTGTTGGATTTCGTATCCTCGTCGGTGACCTCAAGCCAGCCCGTAGTAAACGTTCCTGCGGTAACCGTAATGGTCTGTCCTTCGGCAATAACGGGAGCAGACTCGTAGTAGGTTTTTGCACAGTAGGAATAAAGAAGATCGTATACCTTGCGGTATGATGAAGCACCCGTTGCACAGGTATAGAGATGATCGCCTGCCTGATACATCATCATAACGCCGTCTTCCATCAGACCGCCCTGATATGCGCCGTGAACGTAGGCGGCAAAGCGGTTATAGGAATTACTTACGTTCTTATCGTATTCAAACTCGATACCTAGTCCGAACTTTGTAATGGAATCAACGCAGTCGATAACTGCATCGGCGGTAGCGTTGCCTACCTCACTCTCGCCGCCCCGGTCAAATGCGTGGCCGACCTGCATCGTAGCGCAATCAAATCCAAGGTCGTTTGCAAGCTCGTATCCCGTTGCGCTGTAATAAGGAATCCAGATAGTTTTGAGGTCCTTGCTATGGCAGTATTCGTTAAATCCCGCCATCAGCTGTTCCTCGTGGTTGGAGGTTTTGTGGTTGATGCTCTCGGTAAACCAGTACATACCCTTAAGCTCAATATTCTCAAATCCGCACGCCGCAAACTCGCTCTGTACGTAGTCGACGTACCACTGAATGACCTTCATACGGCTCTCATAGCTGGAGAGCTTGATCTGCTCGCCGTCGATCTCACCGAAAACATCGTACGAAAAGCCGAGTGTGGGAGTGGAAATAAACACGGGATATTTATAGTCGTCGCCAAGCTCGAGAGTGCTTTTGAGCTCACCGATAACCTTATCGAGTCCCGTAAGGTTAACGCTCGTGCTTGCACCGATGCACTTTTTCATAAACGCCTTCATATCGTCAATGCTGTCGTAGGAGCTTGCGGTGACATCAAGAAACAGAAGCGAGTCAAAGAGCATATCGGTAGAGTTTCCGTTATTGTCAACGTAAGAAGCGTAGTAACGGAGCTTCTCCTGCGAGTAATCGCCCGAGCTGGTATACAGCAGGCAAATGCTCGAAATACCGTCAAGCGACTCTGCCTTTGCATAGCCCTTATCGGCAGGCTCGGTGTAGGCGGGAGCAGAGACTGCGTTTGCGGTACCGGTTACGCCGTAGACCGAGATTTCGTCAACGTAAAGGAATATGTTGCTCTCGATCTCAAGCCTGACGTAGCGTGCCTTGTACGAGCCGTCGAAGGCGATTTTTTTGTTGATACGGGCAACGTTTGCCGAGCGGACGGTATTGTTATCAACTATTCCGCCGGCTTTGCCGTAGGTCTCGCCATCCTCCGAAACGTAAACGTTTACGTACCTTGCGGAAAGTATGCCTGCAGCACCGTTTTGGAACATACCGAGTTCAGCCTCGTTAACTGTGCATACCTCACCGAGATCAATGGTGATAATTGCCGCTGTACCTCTGTAAAGCTGAAGCCAGTTGCTGTCACTGTAGCTTGCCGAGGCTGTTTTTCCATCGGTAAGACGGGATTCCTCTTTATATGCCAGGTTTGGATATGCGTTGTCAATAGGGGTAACGTACTCAACTGTATAGGTCTTGCCCGATGCGAGATTGGTATCTGCGGCTGCTGCGGAGGCAGCGGCAAAAGGAAACACCAAAAGCACAAGCAAGAAAACCGAAATTAAACGCTTGATCATATTTTCCCTCTCTATCAGGTAAGTGAATTTTCGTATGCCTCAAGAGCCTGATTCATTGCAGACTCGACGGCGGACTCAATGGCCTCCCAGGAGGAAACGAGAGTGTTTGCGGCAGAGTTGGCAATTACGTTGCCGTACAGGCTGACAACGTTGCCCCAGCCGTAGATAGCACCTATGTCATAAAAGCGGCTATTGTAAACTATATCAAGCATCTCGGCATCGTCATCGGTATAGATTGCCTGAAGCTGAAGGGTTGTCTGATAATAAGCGCGGATTACGTCGGTATTATAAAAAGCGAGTGCCTGAAGCGCAAATCCGAGCTCGGGAAGTCTTTCGGCAGGAACGGTGCTGGGAATAGCGATCGCGGACGACTGATATCTGTTTACGGTGCAGTGGTAGTCGTCCTGTTCGGTATTGTATTTGGGAATGGGAAGCACGCCGAACTCAAAGTCACGCTGAACGCTCTTGAGAATTGAAACCGAGGATGCGGTAGTGTTGTAGAACAGACCTCTTTTTGAAACGAACAGCTCCTCGAGCTCCGCAAAGCCGTAGGTGCTCTGCACGTTGGGGGACTGACCTGCAACAAGCTCAGCGCGTGCGGTGTTCTGAAGATCGGACATAAGCTCGTAAACCTTGTCAAAAGCGGTAATTGCATACTCACTGCCAACGTTGAGGTAAAGCTCACCCTGCTCGTTCTTTGCAACGGTGGCAACTCCGCAGCCGTTCATCATAACTGTTGCTCCGTAAGCGTGGGAGAGGTTACCGTAGGTAGCGTTGTAGCTCCATTCGCCGTTGCTGTCGGGCTGAGAAACCGCCTTGCACATCTCGTAGTAAAGATCAACAGTAAACTTGCCTTCACGAACAATATCGTAAATATTACCGTACGACGCAAGCGTGCTGTTGGAATTAAACATATCCTTGTTGAAAAGGGTGAGATAGGTATTGTCGTCATCGGTAAGGAGCGCCGCACCCGTAAGGAAATAATGCTTATCCGAAAGCGAAAGCGCGTTTGCCGCCTCGGCATCCCACCAGGGGTGAGAGAGGTCCATGATGCCGTCGAGCGACCAATAATAATCCTCGGTTACACCGAGAACGAGTCTGTCAACCGATTCGCAAATGAGGTCGTACTCGTCAATATCCGAAAGAGCAAGGGGTTCAAGCGTTTCATTGGGGTACTGCACGGGAGATACCTCAAACTCAATGCCGTAGTTTTCGGAAAGGAAATTATTCCTGTCCTGAACTGCGCTGTTGATAACATTGCCCTCGTTCTCCTCAATATAGGTAAACTGCTGCACGCCGTATTTATGTCTGGCGGTATCAACGCAAAGGATCCGGATAGGATCACCGTCATATGTCTCGCCCTTATAGGGGAATTCGCCGTAGTCGACGGGGCCGTAGGAATAACTGGTCTCGTTGTCCCCGACAGATCCTCCTCCCGGAACTTCACTGCTCTCGGTGTCGCTGTCGTTGCAGGCGCAAAGTGCGCTGACTGCAAAAACAAGGACGAGAAGCATACTCAATAGCCTGATGGATTTTTTCATTTTGTCCTCCTTTAGCGGTGCATATCCGCCAAAATTTGTTGTGATATCGTCAAACTGCATTTTTTGTTTATCGTTTATTTTCTCCGTACTTTTCGGCAATAGCAAGATGTGCACAGCAGGCAAGCACGGGAGCCGCCTTTTCGATCTCGGCAAGCGAGGGATAGGTAGGCGCGATTCTGAGAAATTTGTCGTTTTCATCCCTGCCGTACGGGAACATCGCACCTGCGGGTGTGATAACGAGCCCCGCATCTCTGCAAAGCTCAACCGTTCTGCTTGCAGTACCGTCGGGAAGTATAAGTGTTATAAAATATCCGCCGTTGGGACGGGTCCAGCTTACACCCTCAACGCCTGCAAATTCCTTTTCAAACGCATCGTAAACTATCTGGAATTTCGGGCGGATAATGTTCATATGAACCTTCATCTGCCTGACGATATCGTCATAACAGGTAAATACCTTGGAATGACGGAGCTGATTAAGCTTATCGTGACCGATTGTTTGGATTTTGAGTGCCTCGAGGATGCGATTGATATTCTTCTCGCTGGAGGCGATGCAGGATATTCCCGATCCGGGGTATGTGATTTTCGAGGTCGAAGCAAACTCAAAAAACATATCCTCGTTGCCGTATTTTTTTGCCTCGGCAAAAATCTCCGGAAGCTCGTCGGGGGTATCGGTAAGATCGTGAAGGACGTACGCATTATCCCAAAATACTCTGAAATCGGGTGCTTTGGGCTTGAGCGATGCGATCCGTCTGACCGTCTCTGCAGAATAGGTGTAGCCGCAGGGATTGGAGTATTTGGGCACGCACCAGATTCCCTTAACCGTTTCGTCCTCGGATACGTATTTTTCGACCATATCCATATCGGGTCCGTCGGGATAAAGCGGAACAGGGATCATATTGATTCCAAAGAACTCACAAATTGCAAAATGCCTGTCGTATCCGGGCACGGGGCAAAGGAAGGAGATCTGATCGTATTTGGACCAGGGCTTACAACCGTCGCAAACGGGGTGAAGCATTGACCTTGCAACCGTATCGTACATAAGGTTAAGGCTGGAGTTGCCTCCGACGATGATCTGCTCGGGGCCAACGCCCAGCATCTCGCCGAGAAGCCTTTTCATCTCATTGATTCCGTCAAGACCGCCGTAGTTACGGCAGTCGGTGCCGGTTTCCGAAAAGCACTGACTGTTATCGGTAATGGCGGTAAGCAGGCGTTCTACCGTTGAAACCTGCTCGGCAGAGGGCTTTCCTCTCGACATATCAAGCTTGAGCCCGAGTGCCTTGTATGCGTCATAGCGCTGCTGGATTTCTAAAAGGGCCATTGTGTCGTTCTCCGTTAAAATTCTGCGTTACCTGTAGTTCTGGGGAAAAGCTCAACGTCACGGATATTGGTAATGCCGGTGATATACATAATAAGGCGTTCAAAGCCTATTCCGTAGCCTGCGTGCTTTACGCCGCCGTATCTGCGGAGATCGAGATACCACCAGTAATCCTCTTTGTTGAGTCCGAGCTCGGCAAGGCGTGCCTCGAGCACGTCAAGTCGCTCCTCTCTCTGCGAGCCGCCGATAAGCTCACCCACTCCGGGCACGAGCATATCCGCCGCCGCAACGGTCTTGCCGTCATCGTTAAGACGCATATAGAACGCCTTGATCTCCTTGGGATAATCGGTTACGAATACGGGGACGCCAAAAGCCTCCTCGGTAAGATATCTCTCGTGCTCGGTCTGAAGATCACATCCCCAGCTTACGGGATAATCAAACTTTTTACCCGATTTTGAAAGAATGTCAATCGCCTCGGTATAGCTGACACGGGCAAAATCACTGTTAAGCAGATGAGTAAGCCTGTCAAGAAGTCCTTTATCGATAAACTTGTTAAAGAATTCCATCTCATCGGGACATCTCTCAAGAACGTAGGCGATAACGTATTTAGTCATCTCCTCGGCAAGCGACATATAGTCCTCGAGGTCGGCAAAGGCGATCTCGGGCTCTACCATCCAGAACTCAGCTGCGTGACGGGGGGTATTGGAGTTCTCTGCACGGAAGGTGGGACCGAAGGTGTATACGTTGGAGTAAGCCATCGCAAAGCACTCCGCCTCGAGCTGACCCGAAACGGTAAGGTTTGCCGCCTTGCCGAAAAAGTCCTTGGAATAATCAACGCTTCCGTCCTCGTTACGGGCAGGATCGTTGATATCAAGAGTAGTTACACGGAACATCTCGCCCGCGCCCTCGCAATCGCTTGCCGTGATAATGGGGGTGTTTACGTATACGAATCCCTTATCGGCAAAAAAGCGGTGAATACCCTGTGCGGCTACCGAGCGAACACGGAACACTGCGTTAAAGGTATTTGCTCTGGGGCGAAGATGAGCGACAGAGCGCAAAAACTCAAACGAGTGACGCTTGGGCTGAATGGGATACTCGGGAGTAGACTCGCCCGTAATGCCGATGGTCTCAGCCTTTAGCTCAAAGGGCTGCTTTGCATCGGGGGTCAGCACGAGAGTGCCCTCGGCAATAACCGATGCCGCAATATTGAGCTTTGCAACCTCCTTGTAGTTGGAAAGATTGTCGCTCTCGATAACTACTTGTATATTTTTGAAGCAGGTGCCGTCATTAAGCTCTATAAAGCCGAATGCGTTGGACGAGCGGATCGTCCTGATCCAGCCGCCCACCGAGATCTTTTTCCCTGCAAATGCATCGGGAGAAGCAAAAATATCCTTTACCTGCGTAAGTCCGGGTTTAATTGCCATAGGTATTTCCTCCGCATAAATTTTCATACTATTATATCACTTCCTATATATGAATGCAAGGTTTTTTTGCACTTCCGCCAAAATTTCACAAAATAACTGTACGGAGTTGCAAAATGCAGGTGAATCGTTTATAATATTCTCAGCAAACAACGTTGGAGGAACTGCAGTGAACGGCATTTTCAATCCCGAAAAGGAATACCTGAAGGGCAAAAAAGCATTCATTTTCGATATGGACGGCACTCTTATCGACTCAATGGAGTATTGGTGCGGTCTCGGAAGCGACTACCCGAAATTCGTGGACCTTTACCACTATATGTATTACAAATATCAAACGGCAATTATTCCAAAGCTCGGTGCGGTTGAGCTTATGCGCTTCCTAAAGGAAAACGGCTTTCCTTTTTGTATCGCTTCGGATACTCCCAAAAAGCTCTCTGCCCCGTTTTTCGAGCGGTTTCCCGAGTTCGATACGCTTCCCGAGTTTTATATCAGCTCGGAGGACGTAAACACCTACAAAATGCGTTCGCCCCAAATCTACATTGAGGCGGCAAGGCGTATGGGAGTACACCCGGAGGAATGCGTTGTGTTTGAGGACAAGCTCGCCTCTGCCAAAACCGCCAAAGAAGCAGGATTTACTACGGTAGCCGTGTTTGACGAACAGGCAAGCAACGATATTATCGTTATGAAAAAGATGTGCGACGACTATATTTACGACTGCACCTCGCTTATTCACAAGGTGTAACAATTAAGCAAAGCAAAAATCCCGACAGATGTGATCTGTCGGGATTTTTCACTTAATGTAACCAATGCAGTGTTATTTTATTTCTTTTTGAGAACGATAACAACTACAACCGCAACCGCAACAACACCGATTGCTACGAAAACGATCCAAAGCGGGAAGCCGCTGTCATCACCGTCATCGGCAGCGGGTGCAGAGAATGCAGGCTTGCTCGACTCATCTTCGGGCTCTGCATCCTTGGATTCTTCCTTAGACTCTTCCTTGGACTCCTCTTTGGATTCCTCTTTGGATTCCTCTACGGACTCCTCGACGGACTCCTCGGCAGACTCTTCAACAGACTCCTCTACGGACTCCTCCTCGGAAGCCTCCTTATCAAGGATAGACTGGAGATAATCGGTGTACTCACCAGCCGAAAGCTCGGTAAATCCGAACCATTCCATAGCAACCTTGCTCCAGGTGGAAGGAGTGTCACCATACTTCATGGTAACCTTTATATAACGTGCATCGTAGCTGGAATCGAGCTGGATGTATTCGTCGTAGATACCGCTTGTAGTGGTTTCGCCTGCCTCGCCCTCCATATAGTAAATTCCGTCATCACCGCAGGGAGCAAAAATCTCGCCGTCATCGGAATAAGAGATCATAAGCTCTTTTTCCCAGGGAGTGCCGATCATAGCGTTGTAGTAGTGGTAGAAGGTAACGTTAACGCAGTTTACCGAAACGGTCTCGCCGATGTCGATAACAAGCTCGATCTCGTTATAGCTTTGTGCCTCGCCCCAAAGCTGGTTTTGGAACAGAACGATACCCTCGAGATCAAAGTTGTTCATATTCTCGGAGTTAAATACCTTTTCACCGTCAAACAGCTCGGAGATATCATCACTGGCACGGATAACTACCTCATCGGCGGAATTATCAAGCCAAACCTCGTTAGCTATAGGATGAGTGGACTCCTCCTCGGCATTTGCGATAAGTGCAAAAGAACAGGTTACGAGAATCAGGGAAATAGCTATTGCAAGCAGTTTTTTCATAAAATCCTCCTGAAATATTGTGAGTTGATTTTACCACACGACTCCGAAAATGTCAATATGCAGCAGAGATGGCGATCTTAAGGCGCCTGATTGCCTCGCAGTAGCCGTCAAAACCCTTGCCGACCACCGAAAACTCGCAAACGGGTGCAACGTAGGACACTCGGCGGTACTCCTCACGGGCATTTATATCCGAGATATGCACCTCACAGCAGGGTATCCCGACAGCCTTTATAGCATCGGGAATGGCAATGCTCGTATGAGTATATGCTGCAGGATTTATTATAATCCCGTCTATTCTTCCGTATGCGCGCTGAATCTCATCGACGATTGCTCCCTCGTGGTTAGACTGAAAGCACTCACACTCTATCCCCTCGTCAGCGCAGCAGCTCCGTATCATTTCAAGGAGATCGGAATAGGTTTTATTCCCGTATATTTCGGGCTCTCTTATGCCGAGAAAATTGATGTTGGGTCCGTTAATTACCAAGAACTTCATAAAAAGCCTCCAGAGCGTTTTTTGCAGTCGAATCGGGTGAAGTATCGTTTTTGATACGTATATCCGAATATTTTTTATAAAGCGGATAGCGTTCGGTTTTTATTTTTTGGAGTGCCGAAGCATCCCTCGAAAGCGGTCTGCCGTCGGTAGCAAGCAGCTCCATTTCCCTCTCCAGCCATACGACGGTGCCGTTTTTCTTAAGCGCCTGCATATTACGCTCGTCGAGCACCGCGCCTCCTCCTACCGAAATAATGCTTCCGATCAGTGCAGATGCCTCGGACACCGCCTCGTGCTCGAGCCTGCGGAACTCGGGTTCGCCGTGCTTTTCAAATATTTCGGGTATGCTCATACCCGTTTTTTTCACTATCATCTCATCGGTGTCGACAAGCCGTCTGCCCGTAAGCGATGCCAGCTCGGCGGCAACCGTTGTCTTTCCGCTCCCCGGCATACCGATAAGCACGATGCTTGACATCTCGAGCAACGTTTTTAAGTAAGCCGTCTCTATACCATCCTCGCCGATTCTCGCACCGGTAAACTGTTCGGATGCATATGCGGCCTGAGCCACAAGCATCCTCAGCCCGCCCGTGCAGGGAATCCCTGCCTCGGTCGCATTGCGGATCAGCTCGGTTCTCAGAGGGTTGTAAACAACGTCAGCCACGCCCGAAAGATTGCGAAATCGGGCGATATCGACGGGGGCTTTGTCGATGTCCGGATACATTCCGACCGGTGTGGTATTGATTACAACCTCATAGTCGCCGCAAGCATCGTAAACGTTTTCGTAGTTGATATTTCCCGTCCTCGAAACGCATTTCACCTCAGCCGCACCGCTATCTCTCGCACAGGCGCAGACCGTAAGCGATGTGCCGCCGGTACCGAGCACGAGCACTTTTTTGTCATGTAGGCTTATGCCCGATTTTGACAGCATATACAAAAAACCGTCGTAATCGGTATTATCGCCATACACCTTTCCGTCCCTGATCGTCACGGTATTGACGCTTCCGACCGCTTTTGCACGCTTACTCAGCACATCGCAAATAGAAAATGCAAGCCTTTTGTGGGGAACGGTTACGTTGATGCCGCCGAAATCGCCCGATTTTACAAACCGTTTAAGCTCACCTGCATCCATAGGCATAAGCGAATAATCATAGTCCCCGAAAAGCGAGTGGATATAAGGCGAAACGCTATGCCCGAGCGTACCGCCGACAAGTCCGTATTTTTTCATATCAGCTCTCACTGTAACAGCCGAGAAGCGCAAACCTCTCGTACTCTCTTGCAAGCGAGCAAACGAGGTTTTTTACGTTGGGGTCGGTGATGCTCGCCATTATATCAAAGTAGAACATAAACTCAAAATCGCTTCCCGGAACGGGACGGCTCTCAAGCTTTGTAAGATTGAGTCCGAGCGAGGAAAAACGGGTAAGCAGATCCCCGAGCGAGCCCGGTACGTGGGGCAGGTTCATCATAAAGCTTATGCGGTTGCTGCCGGGATATATCTCCAAAGCGTGGGAAATACAGATAAAACGTGTGTAGTTGCCCGAAACGTTGCTGATTCCGCTCTCGATTATATCGAGTCCGTAAATCGACGCAGTGGCACGTGATGCGATAGCGGCAATATCCGTCCGATCGCTCTCGGCGACGGTACGGGCGGCAATAGCCGTGTTCTCGGAAAGCCCGATCTTGATATCGGGATGCGCCGAAAGAAACTGACCGCACTGACCGAGCGCCTGCTCGTGAGAGATAATCTCTCTTACATCGGATAGCTTTACACCCTTTTTTGCCACGAGAACATGGTCGACCTTGATACGTACCGAGCGAACGATATGGAAGTTGTGCTTTTTCATAAGGTCATACACCTCACCTACCGACCCGTGGGACGAGTTCTCGATAGGCAGAATCCCGTAACGGCAAAGACCCTTTTCGACAGCCGAAAATACATTTTCGAATCTCGGGAAATAAAGTATATCTGACGACGGAAACAGCTTATCGCAGGCAACCGAGGAATAAGAGCCCTCAACACCCTGGCAGGCGACCGTTGCATCCCGTGTAAAGACAGCCGAGGTACCGTCGAGAGCCGCATCAATACGAGTGGCAAGCCCGCTGTCAGAGGGCATAAGGGTTGCCTGATAGGAGCGTGACAGGTTCATTACCGAGGTGAAAAATGCCCTCGTATAGTCGGCAATCACCTCGTCCGAGTTCATAACCGCCCTGTGGATAACTGCTCTCTCCCGTTCCCTGTCGATAACGGGAAGTCCGTTTTCACGCTTGTAGCGTGCAATCTCGGCGGATACTCTCATCCTCTCATCGAAGAGCCTCTGCATCTCGTTGTTTATGACGTCAATTTTTTCTCTTAGCTCGTTAATATCCATTCTATTCACCGATATCCGCAAAAAAATCAAGTATAGTGAGTGCCGCAACCGCCTCAACACAGGGAACGGCACGGAAGACGATGCAGGGATCGTGCCGACCGCCGACGGTCAGCGTTACGTTTTTCATTTCGTCGAGATTTACGCTATGCTGCTCCCTTGAAATGGAGGGAGTGGGCTTTACAGCCACGCAAAAATTAACGGGCATTCCGGTTGTAAGTCCACCGAGTATGCCGCCGTGATCGTTTTTGAGCGTTACGACTCTGCCGTCACGCACCGCAAAAGGATCGTTATGCTCGCTTCCTCGCATATCGGCGCAGGCAAATCCGGCACCGAACTCAACTCCCTTTACGGCAGGGATCGAAAACAGATTAAGCGAAAGTCTGCCCTCAAACGTATCGTAAATAGGCTCTCCCAGTCCTATCGGAAGCCCCAGCACACAGCACTCTATCCTGCCGCCCACCGAGTCACCCTCGGATTTTGCAAGCGCAATACGGGAAAGCATTTTTTCCTCCGCATCGGAGTTGATCACGGGATACTGCTTTGATATGACAGCCTTCAGCTCGTCCGCCGTTACGTTCATAGTATCGATACGGTCGTCAAAAACACCCCCGACCGAGAGTGCGTGAGCGCCTATGGTAATACCCCGCTCCCCGAGTATCTGCAGTGCGATCGCACCCGCAAAGCAGATAACGGCGGTCATTCTGCCCGAGAACTGTCCGCCGCCACGATGGTCAAACTCGCTTCCGTACCGCATAAATGCAGGAAAATCGGCGTGCATCGGACGTGGAACGGTTAATTTATCGCCGTAATCGGCGCTTTTTTTATCGCTGTTGGATATTTCAAATCTTAAAGGAGTGCCGTTGGTGACACCGCTTTCGGTAATACCCGAAAGAACTACCGCCTCGTCTCCTTCACGTCTGCCCGTCGAAAAGGCATTCATTCCCGGACGGCGTCTGTCTGTAAACGCCTCGATTCTGTCAAAATCGAGCCTGATCCCCTCGGGAAGTCCCTCAATTATACCGCCGATACACTCGGCGTGAGAGGCACCGTAGCAGGTGAGTATTAAATTTTTACCCATACTATAAGGCATAAAATTCACCTCCGAGTGCAGAAAAATCCTCAAAAAATGCGGGGTAGGATTTAGCAACAGACTCTATCCCCGTAACCGTGACCTCGCTGTCACATATACAGGATGCGACAGCCGCCGACATTACGATTCTGTGATCTCCGAACCCGTCCGCCGCTCCGCCCTTCAGCCTTCCGCAGCCCTCAACTGCAATTTTTTCACCGTCAAACGATGCATTTCCGCCCAATGAGTTGATGAGCGAAAGCGTTGCCGCAATACGGTCGCTTTCCTTAAGCCTCAGACGCTCAACTCCGTATATCTCGCTCCTGCCTTCGGCAGCAGAGGCAAGCACTGCGGTTATCGGCACGAGGTCGGGTATATCCGATGCATCTAAGCTGACCGCCCGAAGCGCCGAGGGCTTTGCGGTTATTTTGCCTTTATCCGACGTTATATCGGCACCCATTCGTGTAAGAATATCAAAAAATTTTTTATCGCCCTGGGGGCTGTTGAGGTCAAGCCCGTACACGCACACTCCGCCCGAAAGCACACCTGCGGCAAGCAAAAATGCGCCTCCCGACCAGTCGCCCTCGCAGTTGATGATATCAACCCTTTTATAAGGCGCAGCCGGCACTGAAAATCCGCTTTCGGTCACGGTAACGTCAACACCGAACCTTTGCATACAGCAAAGCGTAATGTCGATATATCCCTTTGAAGCAAGCGGAGAGGTAAGTTTTATTTCACCTCCGCCGATAAGCGGAAGCGCAAGCAAAAGCCCCGTGATATACTGCGACGAAACATCCCCCGCAATACTGAAAACACCGCTTTTCAGCTTTCCGTCAAGCGTGATGGGAAGCCCGTCACCTTTTACGTCTACTCCGTTTTGTGCAAGCGCATCGGTAAGCGGCTTATTGGGGCGCAGAGGCAGCCTGCCGCTTCCCTCGAATTCCGCCCTTTTTCCGAGTGCGGCGGCAATAGGAAGAACGAATCTGAGCGTGCTTCCGCTCTCGCGGCAGTAAAGCCGTGCCTCACCGCCGTAAGTAACGGGCGAAACGACCAGCCTCGTTTCCTCACGTAATACGTTTCCGCCAAGCGATTTTACACAATCCGCAGTGGCAAGTATATCATCCGACAGCACTCCCGAACACTCAATAACTCCTCCGCCCGAAAGAGCCGAAAGAAGCACGAGTCGGTGGAGCACCGATTTTGAATCGGGTGCATTTACACTGCCCGACAGGATACCGGGTAGTATTCTAACATCCATTTTTTATACCTTCGGCGTAAAAATCCGCCAGACTGTCAAACGATATCGGCTCCGAGCTTACCGAGCCTATATCCTTGGGGACGATCAGCTCAACGACATCTCCGGATTTCTTTTTATCGTTACGGGCGCATGCGGCAAGCTCGGCAGCGGAATACGGACATTCGGTTGGAAGCCCGTATTTTTCCAAAAGCTCGCAAAGCCTGTCCGAAACACCGATGCGGCAGTAGCCTACACTCTCGGCGGCACGGGTTACGAGAGCCATTCCCATCGCAACAGCACGCCCGTGCGATACCGAAAATCCGCTCAACAGCTCGATTGCGTGACCTGCCGTATGACCAAAATTGAGCTTTGCCCTCACGCCTCTGTCAAGCTCGTCACGCTGAACCAAGCCTGCTTTTGTCGCAACGCACGAGGACACGACCTCGATTGCGTCAAACGAGTCGAAAAGGCCGTTAAACAGTGCAGGGCTGTTGATCATTCCGTATTTTATAACCTCCGCCATGCCGTCCGAAAAATACTCGGAGGGAAGCGTTTTGAGGAGCGCTACGTCGCAGATTACCGCCTTAGGCTGGTAAAATGCACCCATAAGGTTTTTTCCGTGTGATAAATCGACAGCCGTCTTTCCGCCAACCGAGGAATCGGTCATTGCGAGCAGTGACGTGGGAAGCTGAACGTAATCGATTCCCCTCATATACAATGAAGCTGCAAGCCCCGTAATATCGCCCACCACACCGCCTCCGAGCGCAACGGCAGTATCGCTTCTGTCCAGACCGCATTCGGCAAAAAACTCGAGTATCCTGACCAGCATATCGGGATTCTTGCTTTTTTCGCCGTGAGGTATGACGAAATCAAAAACCTCGCAGCCTGAGCTTGAAAAGGATTCTCTTGCAATATTTCCGTAAAGCGGAGATACGTTGTCATCACTGACGATAACGCATTTCCTGCTGCTGATACAGGCATATTGGGCTGCACAGTCAAGAATGTCGTCGCCGATATATACCTCATACGGATTTTGCGTACCAACTCTTATAAGTCTCATTTACTGTCCTTCATGCTTTCTTCGCTTTTTGCTTTTGCCTCCCTGCCCTCTCTGAGCAGATCAAGAAGCTCATCCTTATTGCCTTCCTCAAGTGCGTTTTTGTATCTCTCAAGCTCGTCAATAAGCGTTGCCAGCTGATCGGCAAGACAATCGCTGTTTGCCAAAAACAGCTCGGTCCACATTACCTCGTTGAGGGTTGCAACACGTGTCATATCACGGAAGCTCCCTGCCGAAAAGCCCCTTGCCTGACAGGAAAGCGGGTTTTTAATATATGCGCTCGAAACGATATGTGCGAGCTGTGACGTGTAGCTGATAAGCCTGTCGTGGGTGTATGCATCCGAAAAAACGACGTGCGAGAATCCGATGCTCAAAAAGAATTTCCGTACCGAATCAAGCTCCTCGATATCAAAACCCTTTTTGGGGACGAGCACTATAGATGCATCCTCAAAAAGATTGTATTTTGATGCCGAAAAGCCGTTTTTTTCGATGCCTGCCATAGGATGTGCGCCAACAAACGAGAAGCCGTACTTTTCAGCTATGTCAAAGGCGGCATCGCACACACTGCGCTTTACGCCGCAGGTGTCAAGCACAACTGCACCCTTTTTGATATACGGGGCATATTCCGACAGCACTTCAAGCGTTGACGACGGAAAAAGCGCAAGAATGAGCATATCGCAATCCGAGCATTCCTCTTTTGAAAGCCTGCCGTCTATTGCGCCGACAAGCATAGCTTTTGAAATAACTGTTTCGTTAATATCGGTTCCGTACACCGAGTGATTCTCGGTGAGCATAATTGCTTTTGCAAGTGAGCCTCCTATCAGTCCGAGGCCGATAACTCCGATTTTCATAATGCTTTCCTATCTTTTATCGCCTCTCCAGGAGTAAGGCAGAATTGCCTCAACGCATTTTGCAACGTCGGCACACGCCTCGGGAGTGAGGGATTGAGGGCCATCGCATTTTGCGTGTGCAGGATCGTTATGCACCTCGATAATAAGTCCGTCTGCTCCTGCCGCCGCTGCCGCAATAGACATAGGCTTTACGAGCCTCGAGTATCCCGTTGCGTGACTGGGGTCGATAATAACGGGCAGATGCGTAAGCCCCTTGAGCACAGGAATGCAAGAAAGGTCAAGTGTGTTTCGGGTTGTGGTTTCAAAGGTGCGGATACCCCTCTCGCAAAGGATCACGTTCTCGTTGCCGCCTGCCATAATATACTCGGCGCTCATCAGCCATTCCTGAATGGTGCTCGAAAGACCTCTTTTTAGAAGAACGGGCTTTTTTTGATGTCCGAGCTCCTTAAGAAGCTCAAAGTTCTGCATATTTCTTGCGCCGACCTGTATAACGTCCACGTCGGCAAACATATCAAGCTGTGAAAGGTCCATAAGCTCACTTACGATAGGAAGCCCCGTTACGGCCTTTGCCTCGATAAGAAGCTTTATTCCCTCTCCCCGAAGTCCCTGAAACGCATAGGGCGAGGTACGGGGTTTGAACGCTCCTCCTCTGAGCAGCTTTGCACCTGCCTCCTTTACCGCAAGAGCAACCTCAATAATTTGCTCCTCGCTTTCAACCGAGCAGGGTCCGGCAATAATCGGACAGCTTCCGTCGCCAAAGCTCGCCTCGCCGACGGTAATAATGCTGTCATCGGGGTGGAATTTGCGGTTTGCGTTTTTATACGGCTCCTGAATACGCTTTACGTCCTCAACGATATCGAGCGAGACGATAAGGTCGATATCAACCTCGGAGGTATCGCCAACAAGTCCGAGTATGGTCTGCCTTTTACCGACGGTTTTGTGAACCTCGATATTCATATTCTCGAGCCAGTTCACAAGCCTTTCGAGCTGTCTGTCATCGTGATCTTTTTTAAGAATTACTATCATTTTTTGCCTCCTATGTAAAAAGGGCCTCGCAATCGCTGCGAAGCCCTCGTCCTAACTGAATATTTGACGAAAAACCCGGTTATGCAGCGAAACACGAAAAAGCCTTGCCATAAAACGCAAAGCCAAAATAATAAAAGTTTACTGCAAAAGAAACGGTCATCGTGTTCTCCGGAATTGTTTTTCTTGCTGAATATGATAGCACACAATAATACGTTTGTAAAGAGGTTTTTGCAATTTTTTGAATGTCGCAACACAAAAAACGGGCATATAATAGGATTGACCAATAACTGTATAAGGGTGATATTATGCCTTTTGGAAAACTCATTATTTCCGTAAGACAGGGCTCGGATTCCCTGCCGATAAAGAATTGCCGTGTGAGGATCGACGGCCCCGACGGTGTACTGCTTTTTGAGACCGAGATCATCTATCCCCTGCCGGGGGACGAGGTACGCATCGAAACGCCGCCGATTGCGCTATCGCTCAATGAGGCCAACACCGTCATCCCTTACTCCACCTGCAACGTGCATATACGGGCAGAAAACCATTTCCGCCTCGGCATATTCGGGGTACAGCTTTTTGAGGACAGGACGGCTTCGCTGACCGCCGAGCTCGTTCCGCTTCCCTCGGGTGACGATTCTCCCGAGAACGAGCCCGAGCTACGCATAGATATACCCGAGCATCAGCTTTTCGAGAGCGCAGGCGGACGTACGCCCTACCCGCCCGAGGCAAGCACGGCATTCCTTGAATACGAGCCTGCCGTGCCTGCGGTAACCTCGCCTAACGTTTTTGTGCCCGAATCGGTTACGGTGCATATGGGCGCACCCGACGCCGATGCGGAAAACATAACCGTTTCGTTCCTCGACTACCTCAAAAACGTGGCGTGCAGTGAGATATATCCCACCTGGCCGGAGGAATCGCTGAGAGCAAATATAATCGCCCAATGCTCCATCATTCTAAACCGTGTTTATACCGAATGGTACCGTAGCAGGGGCTACGATTTTGATATTACCAATGACACCGCATACGATCAATCCTTTGTTAACGGGCGGAATATTTTTTCAAACATAAGCGATATCGTAGACTCGTTATTCAATACGTTCATTACCCGCCCCGGCTCGGTTGAGCCGTTGTTCGCCCAATACTGCAACGGCACGACGAGCACCTGCGCAGGGCTTTCGCAATGGGGTACCGTTTCGCTTGCGAACAGCGGGCTTTCGTACCGTGAGATACTTGAGTTTTACTTTGGAGACATCGTAATATCCGAAACTGACGACATCCGATCGAGCGAGGGCTCGTTTCCGGGCTACACCCTACGTCCGGGAAGCAGAGGAAGCGACGTTCTTCTCATTCAGGAAAAGCTCAATCGGATCGCAATAAACTTCCCCGAGATTCCGCTTAACAACACCACCGGCGTTTACGATGAATACACACGGCTTGCAGTGGAGGTGTTTCAAAGGCTTTTTTTGCTTCCTGTGACAGGGAATACCGACAAAGCGACGTGGTATCGGATAGGATCGATATACGCATCGGTAAAAAGGCTGGCAGAAATAACGAGCGAGGGGCTGAGAGCGAGCTACAACAGTCAGCTTTACCCCGGAAAGCCGCTCGAAAACAGCTCCAAGGGAAGCGAGGTACAGGAAATTCAGTTTTATCTCTACCGTATTTCTTTTTTCAACAATGCGGTAACGGCTCCCCGTATAGACGGAATATACGGAAGCAATACAAGAGATGCCGTAATCAGCTTTCAAAAGGCGTATAATCTGTCCCAAACGGGTATAGTAGACGAGGAAACCTGGAACAAGATAGTTGCGGTATACAACGGCTCGAAGGAAAACATAGATGCGCCTCTCGCAACACAGCAGACCGAGCCCTGGGACGGCGCACCGCTTTACCGAGGCGACCGTGACAGGCGTGTGGAATACATCCAGACGGCACTCAATGAGATACAAAACGTTTTCGTTATAATTCCCGAGCAGGTGGCAAACGGAATCTTCGGCGCAGTAACCGAGAACGCCGTGAATTTATTTTCACAGCTTTTCGGGCTTCCGCAAAACGGCCATATCGACGAGACGCTTTGGAACAAGGTCAACCAATTATACGTGGCGGTTTCCTCGGGCTGTGTTTTTGCAAACAGCGCAAGTGCAGGTACACAGCCATACCCGGGAAGCGAAATTGCTCAAGGTGACAGCGGCAAAAACGTAAGATATATTCAGGAAAAAATAAACCGCATTTACGATTCGATACCCTACGTCGGCTCGCTTGATGTCGACGGAGTGTTCGGCAGCTCCACTCAGGCATCGGTCGATACGCTGAGATACGTGTTCGGGCTGACTCAGGGCGGCAGTGTGGATGAAACCACGTGGCTGCTTATAAACTATATTTTTTCGGCGGTGGAAAACGGATGCCTGCCTCTCTCGGGTGCCGAGACGACGGTTTTTGCTTACAGCAGCGGTATATCCGCCAGAGATCTCAAGGAGCTGATGCGAAAAAACGGCATAAGGGTTTCGTCAATGCCGCATTTCGGTTTATCGAGCAAAAGGGCTCTGATGCGCTGGCAGAGCGAAAACGGGCTGCTCCCCACGGGCGAGCCCGATAACGAAACTCTGCGTATATTATTGCGTAAAATGCGGTGACTGAGGGGACTTTTTTGCTGAAAAGGCGTGTTTCGTATTGACTTTGAGCAGCTGTGCGAGTATACTTTAGGATGTGTTTTTGTATAAAAAGGGGGGATCATTCTGAAAAGCGGAGAGGAGAAGAGTGGGCATCTTCACAGATTGACTCCCAAAACACTCAGGCAAAAAAGAATAATTGCCATCATTTCGTTGATCATCACCCTTATTTTATTCCTTGCGCTTGCATGGTGGCTCACACGCTTTTTGCTCAGGGGCGGGAGCGTTGAGTCGTTCAAGGAGCTGATAAAATCATACGGTAGCCTGGGATGGCTGGTCGCATTCGGAATACAGGTGCTTCAGGTCATCGTATCCCCCATACCGGGTGAGGTGGTCGAGCTCGGAATGGGTATATGCTTCGGCTGGTTTTGGGGTGCCGTGCTCTGCCTTGTGGGAAGTGCGCTCGGCTCGGTCATAATTATGCTCATAGTCAAAAAGGTGGGCATAAAAATGGTTCAGCTTTTTGTATCGGTCGATAAAATCAACGAGCTGCGGTTCATTAACAGCGAGCGCAAGCTCAACAGCCTCGTGTTTATTTTGTACGTGCTTCCCGGAACACCCAAGGATCCTCTGATATTCTTTTTCGGGCTGACTCGCATCGGTATCATTGAGTTTACCGTAATTTCGACTCTCGCCCGTATTCCGTCGGTTATTACCTCAACGGTCGGCGGAAAGCTGTTTATTGACGGTCACCTTATCGGCGCAGTGGTCGTTATTGCGGTCACTGCAGTGATAAGTCTGGCAGGAATGATACTATACCAAAGGATACTGAGGCGTATACGCAATCGCAAAAGCATAAACCGTGATGAAGAATCCGCACAGGAATAGATATTTGGAGTTAAAATGGACAGAACTTTTATTCCCGAGGGTTATACCTCGGCACTCGGCATAAGACAGACCGAGGTTGCAATTAAAAAGGTAAAGGACTTTTTTGAGCGTGATATTGCCATCCAGCTCAATCTCACCCGTGTTTCGGCTCCTCTTTTCGTTGACAAGGCGAGCGGTCTCAACGATAACCTCAGCGGCAAGGAAAGACCGGTCGGCTTTGATATAGGCAGCGTAGGGGGTGATTTTGAGATAGTGCAGTCGCTCGCAAAATGGAAAAGGCTTGCACTCCGTGATTACGGCTTCAAGCCGGGCGAAGGGCTTTACACCGATATGAACGCTATACGCCGTGATGAGGATACCGATAACATCCACTCGGTTTTTGTGGATCAGTGGGACTGGGAAAAAGTAATCACCGAGGAGCAGCGCAGCTTTGATACTCTCAAAAGGGCGGTAAAGCAGATATACACCTCGCTCCGCCATACCGAGACCTATATAGCCGAGGACTACGATTTTGTTGAGAAGTTTCTGCCCGAGAAGATCGTTTTTATCACCTCGCAGGAGCTTGAGGACGAGTATCCCGACCTCACACCCAAGGAAAGGGAATACGCCGCAGTCAAAAAACACGGTGCGGTTTTCCTGATGCAGATCGGCGGTGCGCTCAGATCGGGCGAGAAGCACGACGGCCGTGCTCCCGACTATGACGACTGGTCGCTCAACGGTGATATTATCGTATATTATCCCGTGCTTGATATAGCGCTCGAGCTTTCGAGCATGGGTATCCGTGTCGATGCCGACACACTCAAAAAGCAACTCGAGATTTCGGGCTGTACCGACAGAGCGGCACTCCCGTTCCACAAAATGCTTTTGAACGGCGAGCTTCCTCTTACTATGGGCGGCGGTATCGGTCAGTCAAGGATGTGTATGTTCTTCCTCCGCAAGGCACACATCGGTGAGGTTCAGTCCTCCTGCTGGCCGAGCGAGATGCTCGAGCTCTGCAAGGAAAAAGGCGTTCAGCTGCTGTAAGTTACGCAGTACGGGAAGCGGTTAAAACCAATACACAAAATAAAGGAACGCCTGCCCCGGTTTTATGCCGAGGCAGGCGTTTTTGCAGATATTAAAGCCGAGACGGTTATGCTTTGCCGTTGCAGCCGAGAACGTTGACGAGCTTGTGCTTAACAAGAGTCTTGATGTTCTCACGAGCGGGCTTGAGGTACTGTCTGGGATCGAAGTGATCGGGGTTTGCATTGAAGTGCTCACGGATAGCAGCGGTCATTGCAAGACGGAGGTCGGAGTCGATGTTGATCTTGCAAACTGCCATGGAAGCAGCCTTGCGGAGCATATCCTCGGGAATACCGATAGCATCGGGCATTCTGCCGCCGTTAGCATTGATAATGTTAACGTACTCGGGAATAACGGAGGAAGCGCCGTGAAGAACGATGGGGAATCCGGGAAGTCTCTTTTCAACCTCTTCGAGAATATCGAATCTGAGCTGAGGCTTCTGACCGGGCTTGAATTTGTATGCGCCGTGGCTGGTGCCGATTGCGATAGCAAGGGAGTCAACGCCGGTCTTTTCAACAAATTCCTGAACCTGATCGGGATCGGTGTAGGAAGCATCCTTCTCACTTACGTTAACGGCATCCTCGATGCCTGCAAGACGTCCGAGCTCACCCTCAACAACAACGCCGTGTGCGTGTGCATACTCAACTACCTGCTTGGTAAGAGCGATGTTATCCTCAAAGGAGTGGTGAGAGCCGTCGATCATAACGGAGGTAAAGCCGCCGTCAATGCAGGATTTGCAAAGCTCAAAGGTATCGCCGTGGTCGAGGTGAAGAGCGATGGGAAGACCGGTCTCCTCAATAGCAGCCTCAACGAGTTTTACGAGATAGGTGTGGTTAGCATACTTTCTTGCGCCCGAAGAAACCTGAAGGATAAGGGGAGCATTCTCCTCCTTTGCAGCCTCGGTGATACCCTGGATGATCTCCATGTTGTTAACGTTGAACGCACCGATAGCGTAGCCGCCCTTGTAGGCTTTTTCGAACATTTCTTTGGTGTTTACAAGTGCCATAGTATAATCTCCTTATGCATATTTTTCCATTCTATTAGAGTTTAGCCTTTTTTGTGTGATTTGTCAACAATATTTTGTGAACGGCTGCATACAATTTTTATTTGTCCAAACGTATTTTTTGTAACAAAACGCAAAAAAGCCGTCCGGGATAGCCTAATGCCGCCAAAAACCTCTGTTGACTTTGAAATACCGTAATGCTATAATGACACATCAGACACGTACAACACGCACGTAAGGAGTAAAAAATGAAAAGGGTTATTTGTTTTTTGATCATTTCGCTGATGTGCTTATCGCTTTTTGCATGCCGAGATACAGGTGATACAGGCTCGGAGAGCGTTTTTTCGGACGCCTTATCCACAGAAGATTCAGGAATCTCCGAGGACCTTGCTTCTGCCGAAGCTCTTATAGAACAGGGAGAATACGAGCAGGCATACAAACTGCTTTACGGCATCCGTCAAAACGAAAAAGCTGCCGAGCTGCTTTCGGGCTTTAAGGTGCTTCCTCTCAAAATAAGGGGAAACGGCACATCGTGGATTCTGTATACCGATTTCAAATGCGATAACACCTACGATGAAAACGGCTTGCTTACAGGAAAAACAGAGGTTTCGAATCACAATTGCACCGAAGTATTTACCTATACCTACGACGATCAGGGCAGACTCATTACCGAGAAGCGGGTGAAAAAATTCGAGGGTGAGTCAAAAAGCTACACCGAATATAATTCCTACACATACAATGAGCACGGTGACGTAGCAAGCTTAGAGAACAGCGACCTCGGCTTTACCTACCGCATAGATTACGAATACACCTACAGCGAGGACGGAAAAATCCTGTCAGTCACCGACCTATCGTCCGAAGAGACTACACGCTATGTCTATAACGATGCAGGACAGCTCATCGAAAAAGCAAATGAATCCGCCGTCTATCGATACACCTACGATAATAACGGCAATCTCATAAAGGAAACGATAAACGAGGATTACGAGGCACAAAACAGCATGACGGAGTATACCTACGATTCCGACGGCCGTCTGATCCAAACGGTAACAACCTCCACACATTCGGGCAGCAAACAATCCGCCTCCTGCAAATATGAATACAACGAGTACGGCATTCTCGTCAAAGAGATTCATAGCGACGTAGAGCGCCAGGACTATACTCAGGCTTACTCGGATTTTGTGTATTTCTATTCACCGCAGGAATAGCGGATATACAGCAATACAAAAAGGATGCAAAAGCTCAAAACGGGCTTTTACATCCTTTTTTTGTTATTTAATCGTTATTGCGGATGACTGCACGCCTTATCTTACCCGAGATTGTTTTGGGAAGCTCGTTTACGAACTCAACTCGTCTGGGGTATTTGTACGGTGCGGTACGGGTTTTTACGTAGTTCTGAATCTCCTTAACGAGGCTATCCGAGGGAAGGGTTTCCTTGGTGAGTACGATAGTAGCCTTGACGATCTGACCTCTTGTCTCATCGGGAACGCCGGTAATGGCGCACTCAAGCACGTAAGGAAGCTCCATAAGCACGCTCTCGATCTCAAAGGGACCTATGCGGTAGCCGCTCGATTTGATAACGTCGTCAACTCTGCCAACGTACCAATAGTAATCGTCCTCGTCCTTCCAGGCGGTGTCGCCGGTATGGTAAAATCCGTCGTGACGTACCTCGGCGGTCGCCTCCTCGTTGAGGTAATAGCCGTCGAACAGACCTACCGCTTTGCCATTATCGGTACGGATAACTATCTCGCCTACCTCACCGACACTTGCCTCGGTTCCGTCATCCTTCATGATCATTACCGAATATGCGGGACTCGGTCTGCCCATTGAGCCGGGCTTGGGCTCCATGCCGTAGAGGTTGCCCACCGTGAGGGTGGTCTCGGTCTGGCCAAAGGATTCCATCAGCTTGACACCGGTATGCTCATAGAATTTATTATAGACCTCGGGGTTGAGCGCCTCGCCTGCGATAGTGGCGTACTTGAGGGAGGAAAGATCGAATTTTGAAAGGTCCTCACGGATAAGAAAACGGTATATCGTGGGAGGTGCACAGAAGGTGGTTATGCCGTATTTTTTGAACATAGGAAGCAGCGTGGAGGCATCAAATCGGTCGAAATCGTAAACGAAAACTCCCGATTCGCAAAGCCACTGTCCGTATAGCTTACCCCAGAGTGCCTTGCCCCAGCCTGTATCGGCAACCGTAAAATGAAGTCCGTCGGGCTCGACGTTGTGCCACCAGCGTGCAGTGACGATATGCCCGAGAGGATAGGTAAACGGATGGATGGCCATTTTGGGATATCCCGTGGTGCCGGAGGTAAAGAACATAACCGAGGGATCGGTCGCAAGGGTATCGGCACGGTCAAAATGCGAGCTGCAGCGCATAAAGCCGGTATCGAAATCGAACCAGCCGTCACGGGGCTCCCCGACGATGATCTTGGTTTTGAGCGAGGGGCATTTTTCGGCGGCGGCAGACGCCTTCTCGGCACAGCCGTCATCCGAGGTACACACGATAGCCGAGATATGACCGGCATTGAAGCGGTACTCAAAATCGTGCTCCTGAAGCTGGTGAGTTGCGGGAACGACCACTGCGCCGATTTTATGCAGCGCAATGATGGATACCCAGAACTGCCAATGCCGCTTCAGCACAAGCATTACACGGTCGCCCTTTTGGATGCCGAGCATGGAAAAATAGTTGGCCGCCTTTGAGGAAAGACGGGAAATATCACGGAAGCTGAATTCCTTTTCGCTGCCGTCGTTGCCTACCCACATAACCGCACGCTTATCGGGAATTTTCTCTGCAAGCGCATCCACAACGTCGTAAGCGAAATTGAAGTTATCGGGGTAATTAAAGGTAATGTCGGTAAGCTTTCCGTCGGCATCAACAGTCTCGGTAACGAAGCTCCTGTAGATACAGCCTGCGTATTTGTCAACGAGAGGCTTGGTAAGCTTTTTGGCAGGAACGGGAACAGGCTCATCGGCAATATCGTCGCCATCCTCCTTGAAAACGACAGCGAGGAACACGCAATCCTCGCCTCCGACCGCAACCATTCCGTGGCTGTGGGAGGAATCATAGTAAACCGAGTCGCCGGGATTCATAACGTAGATATGATTCTCGAGCTGAACCTTAAGGTGTCCCGACAGAATGTAGTTGAACTCCTGTCCCTTGTGGGCGGCAACGGCAATAGGACCCTCCTCAAGCTCTTTGTCATACTTTGCGGTGACGATAAAGGGCTCGCTCTTACGGTTACGGAGCATGGGAGCTACGTGCCGATAATTGAATCCCTCCTCGCGGCGGATGGGCATTCCCTCCCCCTTACGGGTGAGGTTGTAAAACCAGAGCTTGGGGTCAATACCCGAAACGAGCTCCGAAATATCCATTCCGAGCGTCTGGGAGCATTTGTAGAGAAAAGTAAACGAAAAATCATCATTTCCGTTCTCAAGGTAAAGATACTCATCAACCGAGATGCCGCATTTTTCGGCCATTACCTCGGCAGTAATATCAAGGTTTTCCCTCGCCCATCTGAGACGAGCGGCGATCATTGTTGTTTGTTGTTCCATAAAAACCCTCCGATAAAATGATATTACCGTTGTCGGACAAGTGAATATAAAAAGCCTCATCTGCAATGAGATGAGGCTAAAAGCATCATTATACCACTCATTTGCCACGCCCAACAGCGCAATTCCCTTTGTTACGGCGGAAGCTCCGTCATACCCTACCGAAAACCCTCGGGCATGCAGCTCAAAGGTGATAAATCCGTCCTTCCGTTACTGCCTCGCACCAAACGGCAGCTCTCTGAAACGGGTGAGATACGGACCCGTGTCCTTATCCTCGCTTTTATTGCGACTATATTAGCACACCAAAAAAGTGTTGTCAATAGTTTTTTTGCAATTTTTCTTTACTTTGCAAGCATTCCGATGTATAATTGACTCACCAAACGAAGGGAGAAGTATATGAGCGATATTATAGTAAAAAAGGCCGTTGTGGGTATGCTGTCCACTAACTGTTATCTGCTCAGGCGCAAGGATTCCCGGGACTGTATAGTTATTGATCCGGGTGACGATATTACGGTGATTCTGGATGCGCTCCACAGAATAGACGGTATTTGCCGTGCAATTTTCCTCACTCACGGACATTTTGACCATATTCTTGCGGTGGGCGACCTGCGTAACGTCAACATTCCGGTTTGCATCCACAAGGACGATGCACATTTTTTGACCGAGCGGGATACCTTCAGCTCAATGATCCACCACGATCCCCGTCCCTTTGAAGCTCCCGATATCGTTTTTGATAAGGATGGGCTCTACAAGGCATGCGGATTTGAATTTTACGTTATGCATACTCCCGGCCACACCGACGGAAGCGTTTGCTATATGTTTGACGATATGCTGTTTACGGGAGACACTCTGTTCAAAAACAGCGTAGGCACCACCGATTTCGGGGGCGATCCCGAGAAGCTTCGCAAATCGCTCCGTATGCTTTACAATCTGCCCGGGGACTATGAGGTCTATCCCGGACACGATTCGGCAACGACTCTGTTTGATGAACGCCGCAACAATCCGTTCCTTAAGCAGTTCGGTCAGGAGTAATTATGGAACTCTCACGGGAAATCGACCTGCTCAGGCAGTATATAGACGAGGCAAAAAGAATAGTTTTCTTTGGCGGTGCGGGTGTTTCGACCGAAAGCGGAGTTAAGGATTTCCGCTCCGAGGACGGAATTTACTCGATGAAGTTCGATTACCCTCCCGAGGAAATGCTCTCGCACGATTTTTTCTTTACGCACACCGAGGAGTTTTACAGGTTTTACCGAGGCACACTGCTTAAACCGGGAATCCAGCCGAACAAGGCGCACTATGCACTCGCAAGGCTTGAGCAAACGGGAAAGCTTACCGCAATCATTACCCAGAACATCGACGGGCTGCACCAAAAGGCAGGGAGCAAAAGGGTTTTTGAGCTTCACGGAAGCGTGGACAGGAATCGCTGTGTCAAGTGCGAAAAATTCTACACGTATGACGAGCTGCCTGCCGACGCTGTACCGAGGTGCGGGTGCGGCGGGCTGATAAAGCCCGAGGTGGTGCTGTACGGCGAGCCGCTCGACAACAGCGTTATTACGGATGCCGTTCACGAGATTCTTCACGCCGATACGATGATAGTGGCCGGAAGCTCGCTCACCGTTTACCCTGCCGCAGGGCTTTTACGCTATTTTGGCGGAAAGAGGCTGATACTCATCAATCGGGACGCTACACCCTACGACAATGCCGCCGACCTGGTCATCCGCTCGCTCGTGGGCGAAACGCTGGATAAGGTTATCAAATGAAAAAATCCCTGCAATCTCGCGGTTGCAGGGAAATTTTTGTCGGGGTCCCCGAGAAGCCGACAGGCTTCTTGGGGTGATTACGGGGTCCCCGAGAAGCCGACAGGCTTCTTGGGGTGATTTTTTAGTCGATATCCTTTTTTATTACCTCGGGAGGGCTGTCGAGCATCTCAATATTCCTTACGATGGTATTGAGGCATTTGAGCGCCGATGCATAGGTAAAGCCGTCGCAAATGCGCTCGTCGCAGGTGATCTTGTAATCGGCGTATCTGCGCTCGATAACGCTTCCGTCACGCTGAAGCTCGAGCTTTGTGTACTTTTTGCCGAGCGACATAAACAAAGGAATGTTGCCGAAATTGTACAGATGGTGATAGATGGGCGGAATGCCCAGCGATGCCATTGAGGTAAATGCAAAGCTGCCGTGAAACGGCGAGAGCTTTGTCAGCTTGCGGGGCAGAAGTCCGAAATAATCGAGCAGATTGAGCACCCAGACGGTGAATTTGAGAAAAAGTCCGGGTATGTAATTGAGGATTTTTGCGGTGTTATCAAAATCGCTGACGCCACTACGGTATTGGTCTATCTCGCTGTTGACGATATTGTAAACGTCCTCGGCAGTGGCATCGGGCGGGAATATCAGTTTGAGCACAGTTTCCTCTGCCTCGACCGTCATATCCCTTTTTATGGTGATCATCGCCTCGATGCAGTTGCGTGAATAGATGCGCTGACCCCTGATAAAGCGGTTGAGCTCGGGATGGGTGGCAAGCATTCTGACGTAGGCGGCAAGGACCACGTGCATCAGACCGAAGCCGCTCAGCCCCTCACTGCGCTTTTTGAAAATATAGTCCTCGATCCCCTCAATACAGATACTGCCCGAAATATAGTTGGTAGCATCGCCGCGAGTCTTCATAATGTAAGGCGCAACGCTGTTGAGAGGAGGAAGCGATTTGATTTTATAGCCCTCCTTACGTGAGGCGCGTTTGCTTTTACTCATAGTAATTCCATCCTAACTCCATAAAAAATTCACATTTGCCAAGTATTATAACATATTTTCTGACCTTTTGCAACACTTTTCCGCATGGGTTTATTTTGAAAAAACTATTGAAAAGTCCGTGCATATATGATAGAATACACTATCATATACCAAATATGGAGGATATTATGAGATCGACTAAACTTATTTGCCTGTTGATGGTTCTCTGCCTCGTATGCTCGATGTTCCTCGTTGCCTGCGGCGAAGAAGAGGTATCGAGCGTTCCCGAGACTTCCGAGACTAATGAGGCTAAGGCCATTACCAGCGGTACCTTTTATGACGGCGATACGCTGACCGTGCTCGTGTGCGGTGTTAACACTACCTATACATCCGAGATCGTACCTGCTGATACATCGGAAGAAACCGATGAGGTATATCCCACAGTTCTCAACGATGCTCTCAGAGAAAGAGAGATTATCCTTGAGGAGCAGCTCGGACTTACCATTGAGGAGATCTACATAGAGGACGGCGCACGCAAGAACGCTCTTATGGCTACCGCTGTCCGCAATATGAATATGATCGCCTCCAACGAATACCACATCGTTGTTCCCTGTCTTTACGACGGCGCAACACTTGCATCCGAGGGCGAGCTGCACAATCTCTATGCTCTCAACGGAGAGAATGATATGCCCGTTCTTCAGATCAATGAGGAATGGTGGAATCAGGAGTTCAACAAGGAAATGACCATCGGTGACCAGCTCTACTTCACCATCGGCGACCTTGGCCTTATCAACAAGAGCTCCACCGCAGCTCTCTTCTTCAACTATGACCTCTGGTATCAGATGGGTCTTAATACCGAGCAATATTACGGCGCAGATCCCTATCAGCTCGTAAGAGATTACAAATGGACCCTCGACTTGGTTACCGAGGTTTCGATGCTCAAGAGCAAGGACCTCAACAACGACAACGTTATAGACTATTCCGATGAATTCGGATGGAGCGGACAGCTCGACGATATGTGGAGCATCTTCTACGGCTCGGGTGAGAGAATCGCCAAGGCAGGCTCCGACGGATTCCCCGAGATCACCATTTACAACGAGCGCTCCTCGGGTCTTATGGACAAACTGCAGGAGTTCGTACAGAACGACGAGTGCTATATCTCCGCTAACGATTACTTTGGTGTCGCAGGCGTCAAGTGGCCCGCCGAGCTTACCAGAGCCGCATTTACCGAGGGCAGATGTATGTTCTACAACGGTAACGTAGGCACCGTAATGGAGCTCGAGGATATGGAAGCTCACTTTGGTATCGTTCCTGTTCCCATCTACGATGACACTCAGGATCACTACAACAGCCTTGTTAATGCATGGACTTCTACCTGCTTTGCTATTCCCTCCACTCTTTCGGGCGATGAGCTCGTAAAGGCTTGTGATGCTCTCAACGTACTTGGCTGGGCAAGTAAGCACGCCGAGAACAACGTTGCCAACGCATACTACGAGATCGTTATCAAGTATCAGAAGGTACGTGATGAGGAAAGCGTTGAGATGGTTGACGAGTACATATTCCCCAACAGAGGCTGTGATATCGGTATGGTATACGCCTGGGGCGGACTCGATCTTCTCCTTCAGAATATGGCATCAAAGAGTGTTGGCACCTTTGCTTCGAGCTATGAATCCCTCAAAAACGTTGCAAACACTGCACTTGAGCTCACCATCGACTACTTTAAGGAAGTAGCAGGCGAATAACCCGATTGATTATTATGGGCGGCGGTCAATCCGCTGCCCTCACTTTTTGGAGGTAACTATGAAATTTTCGGAATTTCCGTATAGCAGAGTTGATCTTGCCGCATTTGAGCAGGAATGTGAGGAATGTATCAAAAAGCTTCTCTCTGCCGAGGACTATGCAACCGCAAAGGAGGCGTGTCTTGAGTTCGAGGCACTCGGCGCACGAGTTAACACTCAGGGCTCTATCAGCTATATCCGCCATACAATAAACACGAACGATGAGTTTTACTCTGCCGAAAACGATTTTTGGGATGAGGCTCAGCCGATATTGAGCAACAGCAGCGTAAAATTCATTTCGGCAATGCTGGGAAGCCGATTTGCCGAGGATTTCAAAAAAGAGTTCGGTGAGGTGCTGTTCCTCAACGCCGAGATATCGCTCAAGGCGTTCTCCCCCGAGATCATCCCCGATATGCAGGAGGAAAATGCCCTTACCAGCGAGTATGATAAGCTGATCGCAAGCGCAAAAATTGATTTTATGGGCGAAACACGTACAGTCTCGCAGATGGCTCCCTTCCTCACCGATGCCGACGATGCAGTCCGTGCAAATGCCTGGAAGGCCGTATCTGAGTTTTACGTCAGCATCGGCGACAGGCTGGACTCGCTTTACGACGAGCTCGTTCACAAGCGTGACGGTATGGGCAAAAAGCTCGGTAATCCCGATTATGTTCAGCTCGGATACTACCGTATGATGCGTAACTGCTACGGCAAGGATGACGTTGCAAAATTCCGTTCGGCGGTCAAAAAGCATATTGTTCCTATCGCCACCGAAATTAAAAGAAAACAGGCGGAGCGAATAGGCGTTCCCTACCCTATGACCTTTGCCGACGATGCACTTGCATTCCGCTCCGGCAACCCCCGTCCTGCGCTTGACAGCGACGGGATACTCGATTGCGGCAAAAGAATGTACGAGGATATGTCTCCCGAAACTGCCGAGTTTATCGGAAAAATGTTTGAGTGTGAGATGTTTGACGTGCTCTCAAAGCCGGGCAAGGCAGCAGGCGGCTACTGTGCAACGCTTGAGGATTACAAGCTCCCCTTTATTTTTGCAAACTTCAACGGCACAAAGCACGACGTTGAGGTAATAACTCACGAGGCGGGCCACGCTTTTGCGGCATATATGTGCCGTGACATTGTTCCTTCCTCCTGCGCTCAGCCCTCGCTCGAGGCGTGTGAGGTTCACTCGATGTCGATGGAGTTTTTTGCCCGTCCCTACGCAAAGGAATTCTTTGGGGATGACGCCGATAAATTCCTTTACGCTCATCTTGCCGATGCTCTCACCTTTATTCCCTACGGAACGATGGTTGACGAGTTCCAGCATATCGTATACGAGAACCCCTCCCTCACCCCTGCCGAGCGGCACGAGGTATGGGCAAAACTCGAGAGCGAGTACCGTCCCTGGCTCAAGCTGGACGGAAGCCCCTTTTACGGATGCGGAAAGGGCTGGCAGAGACAGCCTCATATCTATCTCAATCCATTTTATTATATCGATTACTGCCTTGCTCAAAGCGTTGCACTGCGTTTTTGGGCAATGATGCAGGAGGACAGAGATGCGGCATGGAAATGCTATCTCGAGTATGTAAAAAAGGGTGGCACGCTCACCTTTGCAGGTCTGCTTAAAAATGCCGGAATCGAGACTCCCTTTGGCGAGGATGCTCTCAAAAAGATTGCCGATGCCGCAAACGCTTATCTCGAAAATTTTGACGTTATGAGGCTTAAATAATGAGTATACGTGTAGTCGCCTTTGGCGAGATCCTTTGGGATATATTTGACGAGAAAAAGGTTATCGGAGGTGCTCCGTTCAATTTTGCGGCACACCTGGCATCTCTTGGTGCCGAGAGCTATATAGTATCCTCACTCGGCAACGACGAGAACGGACGTGATGCCATTGCCGAGGCAAAGGCAAAGGGAATCCGAACCGATCATATTTCCTTTAACCGTTTCCCTACGGGATACTGCAGAGTAACCCTCAACAACGGAAGCCCCTCCTACGAGCTGGCAAAAAACGTTGCCTACGACCATATCGGACGGCAATGTCCGCAGGGCAGGTTTGATGCCTTGTATATGGGCACGCTCGCAATGCGTACCCCCGAGTCGAGAATGGCATTTGATTCGCTCGTGCGTTGTACCACGGCAAAGGAAATATTCTTTGACGTAAACATCCGCGGTAATTTTTATTCCCGTGAGCTGCTTCATTCCCTGCTTTCCTGCGCTACCATTCTCAAGGTCAGCGCCGAGGAGCTCCCCGTGCTCGGAACGGGCAGCGACGAGATACGCGCCTGTCTCAACATTGCCGCAAAATACCGTAATCTCAAATATATTGCGCTCACGCTCGGCCCCGACGGTGCCGCAGTTATCGACTGCAGAGCAAAAACGGTACTGTACTCCGACAAGCCTCACAGTAAGCCTGTATCCACAGTCGGTGCGGGGGACAGCTTTGCAGCATGCTTTATTTATAACCTGCTCGCAGGTCAGCCGGTTTCGGTATGCCTTGACAGAGCGGTAAAGCTGAGCGACTACGTTGTTACTCAGCTCGAGGCAGTACCCGAGTACCCCGCAGAGCTGCTAAGCGAGATTAAATAGCGGTAAAGAGAAGCAGAACAAAAAGCCGGCAGAACGATAATATGTCGGCTTTTAATATCCTTACGAGGATCGGCCTTTGGATTTTTTATTTTTTATTGTACAAATTGCTTGTCTTATTATGACAGATTTTGCTCTTTTGGGGTAATGCGCCAAAGTTGCGAGAGGTCTATTGACAAACCGTTTCGGAAGTGATATCATCCGTTCGAATAAAATGGACGGTATATTGTTATGGAAATATTGTTGGCACTGTCTATCGCGCTTGTGGCAGGACTTTTGATGTCACGTGTTGTAAAAGCTGTAAAGCTCCCCGCAGTAACGGGATATCTCGTTGCAGGTATACTTATCGGCCCTTACTGTCTCGGTCAGCTTGGAGTGGAGGGACTCGGATTTATCAGCACCGAGAACGTCAAATCGTTTGAAATACTCTCGGACGTTGCTCTCGGATTTATTGCATTCGCTATCGGTAACGAGTTCAGGCTCTCGCAAATAAAGCAGATCGGCAAGCAGGCCGCTGTTATCGGCGTTGTTCAAGCTGTGGTAACCACAATTTTGGTTGATGCGGCGCTCATAGGTCTGCATTTCCTCATCCCCGATATTCTATCGATCCCTGCGGCTATCGTTCTGGGTGCTATCGCCACCGCAACCGCACCTGCCGCAACGCTGATGGTCGTCCGCCAGTACAAGGCAAAGGGTAAGCTGACCAATATCCTTCTCCCGGTCGTTGCGCTTGATGATGCAGTGGGACTCATTGTTTTTGCGGTTTCGTTTGGTATCGCAAGGGCGATGAAAAGCGGAAGCGTGAGTGCGGGCACGGTCATTGCCGAGCCTTTGCTCGAGGTAGTGTTCTCTATCGGCCTCGGTATTATGATGGGTGTGCTGTTCAGCTTTACCGAAAAGCATTTCAAATCCAACAGCAAACGCCTCACTCTCTCGATAACCTTTGTGATGCTCACGGTTGCGCTCTCGATGCTTGAGTTCAGCTTGTTTGGTGTGCACGTGGCGTTCTCTCCCCTGCTCGTATGCATGATGCTCGGCACAATCTTTTGCAACGTATGTGATTTTTCCGAGGAGATCATGCAAAAAACCGACAAATGGACTGCGCCTCTGTTCGTTTTGTTTTTTGTTATGTCGGGCGCCGAGCTTGAGTTTGGAATATTCAGAGCTCCGATGGTAATAGTTATCGGTATAGTATATATCCTCGTGCGTGCAGTAGGTAAATGCTATGGCGCAAGAATGAGCGCAAAGTGGACAAAATGCGATCCCTCGATAGTCAAGTATCTCGGTATCACTCTTCTTCCCCAGGCAGGCGTTGCGCTCGGAATGTCCATCACAGCGCAGACTCTTGACCCCACGAGCGGCTCGCTTATCCGTAATATTACCCTGTTTGCAGTGCTTATTTACGAGCTTGTCGGACCCCTGCTCACAAAAATCGCACTCACCAAGGCGGGCGACATTATCCCCCGTACCGTTGCTTACATCGGTGAATCGGACGACGAATAAATATTAAGGCAATAATGAAGTGCACCTTCCGATTATGGAAGGTGCACCTTGCTTTAATGGGAATTGATGACTCACGTAGCCGTTTTTCAAAAATCGAACAGCTTGTTCTTTTTGCCTTTTTTTGCTTCCTGCGCACCCATAGCTTCTACCTTGTTTACGGTTTCCGCCGAAGGCTCGTAGGTTTTTTCGCTGACAGCAGATGCGCTGGTTTTTTGTTTTTTGTTTTTCTTTGCCATATCTGTATCTCCTGTAGGTTGATTACGTAAGTATTTTTGACCGCAGGAGCTTTTTTATACAAAAAAGACTCTTCAAGGCTACTTCTCATAGGAATAAATAAAACTCCGGCAAGTTCAAAGAGTTGTCGGAGTTTTGCTATTCATCAATTTGTTCTTATAATTCAATATCTTTTATTCGTTTTCAAAGCGCCCCGGTTTTTTATGTAAAAAATATCCAAAATCAAAACGAACCTCATGTCTTGCTATATCGACATTAGTGTAACAGCACGAATCAAATCCAATTAATTGAAAGCCTTGTTTTCTATAAAAATCAATTGCGTGAACATTGCATGATTGAGTTTCTAAAATGATAGCTCTTCTTTTTTGGATCTTTGCTTGTCTCTTTGCAAGGTTCATAAGCGCTGTGCCTATTCCTTTTCTTTGGAGGTTATCGGAAACCCAAAGTTCCGTCACTATCAAACGATTGCTCCACTCTTCGGGACATAGTTCAATACAAGCCAATAATTCTTTTTTGCCATTACTCTCATTTATTATCCCATATGCTTGAGCATTTTCCCAATGATTCTGGTATAAACTATCAGGGTAATCATATTCTTCGGGTGAATGAGTCACAGGCTTATCGAATCTTTTCTTTACCATATTCACTTGAAAAAATTCACTCGATTCAATGATTTCTAAATCATAGTATTCTTCCGAGGAGTATTTTAGATAAATTGGAGTTCCTTTCCACTCTTCTTTTGGTAAATGAACAATCTCGTATTTCATATTGTATCAGCTCCGCAAATACTTATTCGTAGGGCAGAAGAACCAGCGTCGCATTTGTAAGTACAAACGCTTTATCGTGTTATGCCTAATTTTATTTCATAATAACATATCCTTCAATATTATTCAAGTTTTATTCGCCAAACTCGGCGTAGCCGAATACCACTATGCGAAGCATGATAAAACTGCGAAGCAATATCACTCGCCGAACGGATAACCCCACAAAACTATGTTTTGCGGGGACCCCATGAGGCGAATAAAACTGCGAGACTTCCCAAAAGGAAGTCTCGCAAGGGTGCTTTTTTGAATTATCCTTTAGCAGAGGGTTTCCATCTCGTCGATAAGCTCGCCAAAGAGCTTGAGAGCCGAGTTGATAGGCTCGGGAGAGCTCATATCAACGCCTGCGATTTTAAGAAGCGAAATGGGATCGGTGCTGGATCCGCCCGAGAGGAATCGCTTGTAATCGGCAACTGCGCTCTCGCCCTCCTTGAGAATCCGCTCGGCAATAGCTACTGCCGCCGAGAAGCCGGTAGCGTACTGGAATACGTAGTAGTTGTAGAAGAAGTGAGGAATACGTGCCCATTCGAGTGCGATTCCATCGTCCGAGATCATATCGGGTCCGAAATAGAGCTTGTTGAGCTCGTGATATTTTTGACAGAGAACGTCTGCGGTAAGTGTCTGACCCGCCTCGCTCATCCTGCCCATTTCCAGCTCGAACTCAGCAAACATCGTCTGACGGTATACCGTGCCCTTGAACTGATCGAGGAAGTGGTTGATAAGATATGCTCTCTCACGCTTGTCCTCGGTTTTGGAGAGCAGGTGGCGCATAAGCAGAATCTCGTTACAGGTCGATGCGACCTCGGCAACGAAAATCACGTAGCCACTGTTGCACACAGGCTGGTATTTTGTGCTGTGATAGCTATGGAGAGCGTGTCCCATCTCGTGAGCGAGAGTAAACATACTGTCGAGGTTGTCCTTGTGGTTGAGAAGCACGTAGGGATGAGGATGCGAGTTGCCCGAGGAATAGGCACCGCCTCTCTTTCCCTCGTTCTCGTACACGTCGATCCAACGGTTGTTAAAGCCCTCCTTGAGGAGATTGACGTAGTCCTCGCCAAGCACTGCAAGTGCCTCAAGCACGGTCTCCTTTGCCTGCTCGTAGCTTATATCGGCGGCAGCATCGGCAACTATCGGAGTGTAAACGTCATACATATGAAGCTCGTCAACACCGAGAAGCTTTTTGCGGAGCGCAACGTAGCGGTACATTTTGTCCATATTGTTATGAACAGCCTCGATAAGGTTGAGGTATACGGGAACGGGAACCTCGGTACGGTCGAGCGATGCCTCGAGGGTGCTGCCGTATTTGCGTGCGTTTGCAAAGAACCTCAGCTGCTTGAACTGTGCGTCAAGCGTAGAGGCGATAGTGTTTTTGAACTCGCCGAGTCTGCCGTAATAGGTCTCGAAAACCTGCTTGCGGAAGGCGACGTCATCGCTTTCGAGAAGGGGCACAAAGGTGCCGCCCGTAAGCGGAATCTCGTTGCCCTCGGCATCCTTGACGGCAGGGAATTTGAGGTCGGCATTGCGGAGAACGCCAACAATATTATCGGGTGCATCGGCTATCTCGCCTGCACCGGCAAGCAGTGCCTCGCACTCGGGCGAGAGAACGTGTGCGGCACGGCGGCGGAGCCTGTAAAGACTGCGGCGATAGGTCTCGAGCTCGGGCTCTGCTTTGAAAAACCCATCGAGAACGTCATCGGGGATTGCCATAATCTCGGGTGCGGCAAATGCACCTGCGCCCGAAATAGCAACGAGAACGCCCATAGCCTTTCCTCTGAAATCGGCATAAAAGCCGTTTGCGGTATCCTCATCACCCTTGCAGTTTGCGTAGCCGTAAAAGCGGGTAAGGCGCACGTCAAGCTCATCATCGTACTTGAGATACTCAAGCAAAGAGCCGGCGCTTTCCGAAAGCCTGCCTGCAAACGCCGCAACCTTCTCGGGAACGGATTTTAACGACTCGTACTCGGCAAGCCAAGCCTCGTCGGTTTCGAAAATATCGGCAAGGTTCCAGGTGTTTTCAACGGGGACCTCGCTTCTTTTGAGAATTTTTTGTGCCATAATTTCCTCCGTATTTATAATAATAAATTACTTGTGATACCTTCTGCCCGAGTTTATCATAAACGCACGGTACACCTGCTCGGCAAGCATAATGCGTGCCATGCGGTGCGGAAAGGTCATTTTTGACATTGAAAGCCTTATGTCGCACTCTTTTTTTATATCGGGATGCAGACCGTGACTCGAGCCGATTATAAAGCAAACAGGCCTGTTACACTCCCCCGTCGCCGCCGCAAGCTCCTCACTCGAAAAGTGCTTACCCTCGATGCAGAGCGCGATTTTGAGCGCACCCACGGGAATTGCGTTCCTTATCGCCTCGGCTTCCTTTGCCAGCGCCCTGTCGATAAGCGCCTGCGAATCCTCGCCGAACGTGCTCTCCTCACGGATGCAAACCGTTTTGTATGCGGCAAATGCCGAGATTCTTTTAATATATTCCTTTTCGGCGTCAAGCTCCCATTTTTCCTTGAAATCGCCAACGTGGACAACCGTAATTTTGTTCATTCTTATTCCCCGAAAACGATATATCTCACTATTTCCTGAGCCATTCTGAGTCCTGCCGCAACGGGCACGAATACCGCACTCGACGGTGTTGCACGGCCGTTTTCGTTCCTGCCGTCAAAGCAATCCCCCGCCTTTTCGTCCGAGCAGACGACCTTGAGCGACTCCACTCCGATCCTGCGAAGCTCCTTACGCATCACTCTTGCAAGCGGACAGCCCTCGGTGGAATATATATCCTTGACGGTGATGCAGGACATATCGAGCCGATTCCCTGTTCCCATTGCCGAGATAACCGGCACTCCGAGCGCATTTGCGGTTTTTATCAGATGCAGCTTTGCCGAAACAGTGTCGATGCAATCGGCAATATAATCGTATTCCGACAGATCCACCTCGACTGCACTCTCTGCCGAGTAAAACAGGTCGAAAATATCAACGGCGCACTCGGGATTAATCGAAAGCACACGGCTTTTTGCCGACTCGGTCTTTTTTTTGCCGACAGTGTCCGACGTTGCGATAAGCTGGCGGTTGATATTGCTCTCGCTTACGGTGTCGCAATCGACAATACCTATCCTGCCCACCCCGCACCGTGCGAGCGCCTCGATGCACGCCGCACCGACACCGCCCGCTCCGAAAACGATAACCGAGGCATTATTAAGTTTTTCGAGACCGCCTGCGCCAAAAAGCGGAATACTTCTCTCGGTAAAAGACATTATTTTTTCTCCTCAAAGGGATTGACTGCATCCACAACAGCCGACCAGTATTTTGAATAGGTGACGAATCCGAGCGGACTTCCGTTGGGCTTTTTCAAAAAACGCACACGTGTATAGTCCACCTCAACGCCGTCGCTCCCGCGTTTTTCGCTGTAATATGCCGCAAGCATTGCCGCCTCAGTGTAGTCCCTGTCCGAGGGCTCGGCATCTCCGTCGGGATGCAGGATAACGTGCGAGCCGTGGAAGCCCTTGATATGGAACCAAAGGTCGTTCCTTTCGGCATCCGACGTCAATCGGTCGTTTTGCTTGTTATTCTTACCGACACGCACCTTGAGTCCGTCGGTAGTGGTAAACGAAAGGGGCTTGGATGCTGATTGCTTTTTCTTTTTTTGGTACTCCCGATCGCTGATATAGCCCTGCTCTATCAGCTCGCCTCTGATATCCTCGAGCTCGCCCGGGCTGGATGCACGCTCGATAAATCCGAGCACCGAGCAAAGATACTCCTCCTCACGCCGGGTGATGACAAGCTGCTCCTCGATTGCAACGAGGGCACGCTTCATTTTTGCATACCTTGCATAGAGCTTTGCGGCGTTTTTTGCGGGAGTGAGGTTTTTTTCAAGCGGAACGGTGATCTCGTTTCCGCTCTCATAGTCCATGCCCGTAACCGAGGTATCTCCCTTGGAAATACGGTAAATATTGGCAGTGATCACGTCACCCTTTATTCTGTATTCTTCTGCGTGAGAGGATTTTTCAAAATCCTCGGTGAGCAGAACGATCTTTTTGCGGATTCTGCCCAGATGAGTGGTGACCGACTGCACGAGAGAATGGGCGTATCTGCCAATGTTGACAGCCTCCTCACGTCTTCCGTAATACTCACCCAGCAGGTCGGAAAAGCTGTTATATATCTTTACGGAATACCCGTTTCCGTACTGACGTATGGGAGTATAGGAATACTCTATCCCGTTTCCGTCCTCGGAATAAACCGCATTGGGGACAAATTCACCCGAGTAAACAGCATTTGCAAGCCTTAATACCTCGGCAGAAATCAATCCGAGATTCTGCTCGCTGATCAGCGCATCGCAATCACCGCAGGCAGCAAACATAAGCTCTCTTGCCACAAGCGGAGATATGCCCGCAAAGCTGCGGAGTATACAGTCGGAGCCCTTTGCTCCCATACAGCCGTAAAGAGCCTTTTTGCACTCAAATTCACTTAAAGGCAGAGGGCTCTTGCCCTGCGGCTCGGGAAGCTCGTACTTCATTCCGCTGAATATCGTCCTCCTGCCCGACGTGATGTCGGTCACCGAGGATGCCGCAAGAATCCTGTCGGTATCATCGGTGAGGATGAGATTGGAATACTTGCCCATAAGCTCGCAGTAGATATACCTCGTCCTGCTGTAGCCCATCTCGTCGTTGGAAACAAACTCGAGCCTGATAATACGCTCGTTTTCAATACAAATTGCACCTGCAAGCCTGCCGTTTTGAAGATGCTTGCGATAGAGCATACAGGTTGGCGTGGGGGTATCGGGGCGTGCGACCGACGACAGACTTACCGCAACGGTAGGTCTCGACGGAAGCGCAGATACTATTAAATTGGCACGTGTACCGTCCTTATAAAGCTGAAAATACATACAGGACGGCGCGCTTTGGTAGACCTTTTCCACCCTCGCTCCCGTCCATGTATCTATCTCTTTTGCAACGGCGACACAAAATATGCCGTCAAATGCCATATTCTATCTCTCTTTCAAAATCAAAAATCACCGTTTCGATACCCGTATCGATATCCTTGACGATATCCGAAAGCGCCGAGAGCACAACACGCTCGGTAGCATGATGAGTCATACAAAGCATATTTATGCCGAGCTCGTGCGCCTCGATATACGCCGAGTGAGACGCCTCGCCCGTAATATAGGTATCGGCACCGATTGCCGCCGCATCACGGACAAAATCCTTCCCGCCGCCCGAGACAACCGCAATTTTCTTGACAGGGCGGCTTTTTACTGAGGCAGACGGACTCTCGCCCAAGCGATTTGATACGAGTGCGGTAAAATCCTCAAAGCTCATCTGCTCTGCGAGCGTTGCTACACGTCCAAAGGGCAAAAAGCTATCAAAATCATCAAAACCGAGCACCCTCATAAGGCAGTCGTTAACACCGCCCTGCATGGAATCGAGCCTTGTATGGTAGGAAAAAACGGCAATGCCGTTATTTATACAGGCGATAACACGCTTTCCGACGGCATCGCTGTCCGAAATGCTCTTCATTCCCGAAAAAATGAGGGGATGGTGGGTAACGATAGCATCGGCACCGATGGCGATCGCCCGGTTTATGGCAGCTGTCGTTGCATCGAGTGCAACGAGCACCCTTTTAACCTCGGTGTGAGAATCGGGGATAAGCATTGCGCCGTCGTTATCCCAGCTCTCCGAAAGAGCGGACGGGATACGGCACTCAAGCTCCCGTGAAAATTCGGATACGGTCATTATTATTTCTCCGCAAGAAGATTTTTAACCTTTTCAACGATACCGCTTGCCGTAAGTCCGTAATGCTCAAGCAATACTCCTGCAGGAGCGCTGGTACCGTAAACGTCGTTGATACCGAGCTTAGAGAGCCTTCCGCCGCATTTGCATGCCATAACGTTTGCAACGGCATCACCGAGACCGCCGATAACCGAGTGCTCCTCGGCAGTAACGACAAATCCTGTTTTGGAGGCATACTCGGCAACCAATTCCTCGTCAAGAGGCTTGATGGTATGAATATCGATAACTGCAGCATCAATACCGTCCTGTGCAAGAATAGCTCTTGCCTCGATAGCGGCAGATACCATTATACCCGTAGCAATAACAGTAACGTCCTTGCCGTCGGCAACGACAACACCCTTTCCAAGCTTGAACTCCTGCTCGCCTGCGTTATAGACCTGAGGAACGGCGTATCTGCCCAAACGCATATAAAGAGGACGGTCGTAGGTTACGATTTCCTCAAGGAGCGCCTCGGTCGAAACCGAATCGGCAGGGCTGACAACAGTCATCTCGGGAAGCGCGCGCATAATAGCAAGATCCTCGTTGAACTGATGGGTAGCACCGTCCTCGCCTACCGTAATACCTGCGTGGGATGCACATATTTTAACGGGAAGCTCGGGATAAGCAACCGAGTTGCGGATCTGCTCAAATGCACGACCGCAAGCGAACATTGCAAACGAGGATGCAAAAACAGGAACGCCCGTTGATGCAATTCCTGCCGCAACGCTTATCATATTAGCCTCTGCGATACCGCAGTTGATAAAGCGGTCAGGATATTTTTTGCCAAAAACGGCGGTCTGAGTAGAACCCGAAAGATCGGCATCCATCACGTAAAAGTTATATTTCTCGCCCAATTCGGCGAGTTTTCGTCCGTATGCGGCACGTGTTGCTTCTTTAGCCATTGATCAGTTCCTCCTTAGCAAGCTCATAAGCGGCGGTCAGCTCCTTTTCGGCGATCTCGTACTCATCGTCCTTGGGTGCCTTGCCGTGCCACTGATAGTTGTTTTCCATATAGGAAACGCCCTTGCCTTTAACGGTGTCCATAACGATAGCGCAGGGCTTGCCGCAGCTCTCGCTCTCGGTGACAGCGCGATCGATCTGCTCAAAGTCGTGGCCGTCAATGGTGATAACGTGCCAGCCGAATGCACGGAATTTTTCGTCAATGGGATAGGGACTCATAACGTCGGCAACTGCGCCGTCGATCTGATATCGGTTGCTGTCAATGAATGCGGTGAGGTTGGAAAGGCCGTACATGTTGGCAAACATTGCCGCCTCCCAGATCTGTCCCTCCTGTATCTCGCCATCACCAAGGATGGTGTAAACACGGTAGGGTGCGCCGCTACGCTTGCCCGCAATAGCCATGCCGCAAGCCGCCGAGAAGCCCTGGCCGAGTGATCCCGTGCTCATATCAATGCCTGGAACCGACTTCATATCGGGGTGTCCCTGGAGCATACCGCCGAGCTTACGGAGGTTATCGAGCTCGCTGACATCAAAATAGCCCTTGAGTGCAAGTGCGGCATAAACAGCAGGACAGCAATGTCCTTTGGACAGTACAAACCTGTCACGGTTGGGTGCAGAGGGATTTGCAGGGTCTACGTTCATTTTGTGGAAGTAGAGGTATGCAACCGCATCTGTTATCGAGAGGGAACCTCCGGGATGCCCGCTTTTCGCGCCGTGCAACGCTTTGATTTCGAGAGAACGCATCAACGCCGCTCTCTCACGGAGTGTCAAAATGGTTTTTCTTTCCATCGTTTTGATTCCTTTCGACCACGTCGAGTCCTGTTTTTTTGAGTATTTCAATAAAATAATCGGGTAATTCGGCAGTAAACGACAAGCGCTCACCGCTGATTGGATGGGTAAACTCGATATACCTGGCAAAAAGGCATTGTCCTGTCAAGCCAAACGAATTTCCGCTTGCACCGTACACAGTATCACCCAGCACAGGGTGTCCGAGGTGCGAAAGATGAACTCTTATCTGATGAGTCCGTCCCGTTTCGAGCGTGAGCTCAAGGTGGGAATAGCCCTTTGCCTCGCACAGCGTCCTCCAATGAGTTACGGCGTGCTTGGAATTCTTGTCGGTGACCGCCATTTTTTTGCGGTCGGCAGGGTGCCGTCCTATCGGTGCGGATACGGTACCGATATCGGTTTTCATCCTGCCGATAATAACCGCCTCGTACCTGCGTACAAAGGAATGCTCCTCGATCTGAGTTGCAAGCCCCCGATGAGCCTCATCGGTTTTTGCAACGATAAGCAGTCCCGAGGTATCCTTATCGATGCGGTGAACAATACCCGGGCGGACAACTCCGTTTATTGACGAAAGCCTGCCCTTACAATGGAAAAGCAGTGCGTTTACGAGAGTTCCGTCGGGATTTCCCGCAGCGGGATGCACCACCATCCCCCTCGGTTTATCGACTACGAGCAAATACTCGTCCTCGTAAACGATCGCTATCGGCAGATCCTGAGGATACGCACAGAGCTCCTTTTCCTCGGGCATTTCCACGTTAATAACGTCACCCTCGGCAAGAAGATATTTTTTATCGGCTACACGTCCGTTGACCGTAAGTGCGCCGTCGGCAATAAGTCCCTGAACCCTTGAACGGCTGATTCCGAGCATTGCGGCGGCGGCAGTATCAACACGGATGCCTGCCTGCTCGCTGCTTACTGTAAGCTCCACCCTTATTCCTCCTCGGCATTTTCGGCAGAAGCGTTGCTTTCGGGAGGTAGTATTGCGCCCTCGGCATCATCGGCAGACTCGCCCTGAAGCCTTAGCCGTTCCTCTACCTTCGTCTCGAAAAACAGCACGTATACGAACATAAGCACAGTGCCTACCGTAATAAAGCTGTCAGCAACGTTAAAAATGGCAAAATCAACGAAATCAAACCGCAAAAAGTCCACTACCGCACCGTAACAAACACGGTCGATCATATTACCTATACCGCCCCCGAGCACCATAGACAGCGAAACCGTCAGCAGAGGATGCCTTCCCCGAAAGTAGTACAGCACTATGGATATTGCGATAATAGCCACCGAGGACACGAGCATAAATACCCATCGGTTATCCTCAAGCATCGAGAACGCCGCTCCCCTGTTCTCGGTACGGTAAAAGCTCATCAGATAGGGGATAAACGGCTTTTCGGAAAACATTTCCATATAGGAAACGACAATATACTTGCTTACCTGATCAAAAACAACTATAGCAAGCGTGATAAATATTGCTATCATACCGATTTGCGGCAACGCTCACAGAGCATCTGTCCGTCTTCATCGGGAGTGCAATCATCGCTCTGCATCCAGCAGCGTACGCATTTATCGCCCTCGGCAACCGAGACGGCAACCGAAATTCCGCTTTCCTCATCGGTATAAGCGCCCTCGGGCGCACACTCGTTGGAAAGAACGGTCTTGCTAACGATAAATACCGTGTTGAGCTCGCTTTCGAACTCGGAGAACAGCTTCATCGCCTCGTTATCCGATTTTCCATAGATAACAATGCTTGCCTCAAGGGATTTACCGATAATTTTATCGGCACGTGCGATCTCAAGTGCCTTCATAACTCCGTCACGGAAATCGAACAGGCTCTCGTATCTCTTTTCCTCCTCGGGGAAGCTGTATTCATCGCAGAAATCGGGCATTGCGTTGCAGAATACGCTGTCGGTATCGTCAGAATCAACATGGCTCATAAAGCCCCAGATCTCCTCAGCGGTATACGAAAGCATAGGTGCGAGAAGTCGGGTGAGCGAATTGATAATGATATACATGGCGGTCTGTGCGGAACGGCGCAGTGCCGAATCCTTCTTTTCGCAGTAAAGCCTATCCTTGGTGATATCGATATAGAGTTTGGACATATCGATAGAGCAGAAGTTATGAATATCGTGATAAACTGCGTGGAACTGATACTCGTCGTAGGCCTTACGCACCTTGCCTGCAAGAGTGTTGAGGCGGGAGAGCGCCCATTTGTCGATAGGTGTGAGCTCGCTGACGGGAACCATATCCTTGCGGGGATCAAAATCCGTCTCGGGCGAGCCGAGGTTTGCAAGAAGAATTCTCGCCGTATTACGTATCTTGCGGTAGCTCTCGGAGAGCTGCTTGAATATTGCGTCGGATGCACGGACATCGACTCTGTAATCGCTGGAAGCAACCCAAAGACGAAGAATATCGGCACCGTATTTTTCGATAACCTGCTCGGGCGCAACCGCATTGCCGAGCGATTTGTGCATTGCCTTACCCTCGCCGTCAACCGTCCAGCCGTGAGTGAGGACCGCCTTATAGGGAGCCTGCTCAATGCCGGAGCCGATGCAGGTGAGAAGTGAGGACTGGAACCAGCCTCTGTACTGGTCGGCACCCTCGAGATAAAGATCGGACGGTCTGCCGAGGCCGCTGTCACCGTCGAGCACGTCAAAATGAGTGCTGCCCGAATCGAACCAGCCATCGAGAGTATCGGTCTCCTTTGTAAAGTGAACGCCGCCGCAGTGAGGGCAAACAAATCCCTCGGGAAGAAGCTCGCTTGCCTCCCTGATAAACCAGGCGTTGGAGCCCTCCTTTGCAAAGCAATCGGCTACGCTGTTAATGGTCTCCTCGGTGCATACGGGCTCTTTGCAATCCTCGCAGTAGAATACGGGAATGGGAAGTCCCCAGTTGCGCTGACGGGAAATACACCAGTCGGCACGCTCGTTGATCATCGAAATCATTCTGTCGCCGCCCCATGCAGGCATCCAGGTAACGTCCTCGCACGCCTTTACTGCCTTTTCCTTGAAGGATGCAACCGAGCAGAACCACTGCGGAGTGGCACGGAATATGATAGGCTTTTTGCATCTCCAGCAATGAGGATAGGGGTGAACGATCTCCTCGGAAGCAAGAAGCGCACCGCTTTCCCTCATATCGTTGAGAATAGCCTCGTTGGACTCATCGTAGCGAAGTCCTGCGTATTTGCCGGCAAGCTCTGTCTGATATCCCCTGTCGTCAACCGGAACTACGATCTCGATTCCGTATCTCGAGCCGGTGATATAGTCGTCAACACCAAAGCCGGGTGCGGTATGAACACAGCCTGTACCGCTTTCCATAGTAACGTACTCTGCGTTAACTACAACACTGTCCCTGTCAAGGAAGGGATGAGCACAGGTAATATACTCGAGATCCATACCCTTAAAGGCAGCAAGAGTCTCATACTCGGTGATGCCGGCAAACGAGAGCGATTTCTCGCAGAGCTCGGTAGCCATAACGTAGCACTCCTCGCCTGCACGGACGAGGCTGTACTCCTCTCTCGGATGGAGAGCAATAGCCATATTACCGGGCAGAGTCCAGGGTGTTGTGGTCCAGATAACGAAATATGCTTTTGAAATATCGCAGTAAGGCGAAAGAAGTCCCTTGTCGTCCTTGACCGCAAATTTTACGTAAATAGATGTACAGGGCGCATCCTTGTACTCGATCTCAGCCTCGGCAAGAGCGGTCTCATCGTGAGAGCACCAGTATACGGGCTTAAGTCCTTTGTAGATATATCCCCTCTTGAACATCTCGCCGAAAACACGCACCTCACGTGCCTCAAATGCGGGATCCATAGTGAGATAGGGATGCTCCCAATCGCCTACAACGCCGAGACGGCGGAAGGAATTGCGCTGAAGATCAACGAACTTTTCGGCAAACTCCTTGCAGGCATCACGGAACTCGGGAACAGACATTTTACGTCTGTCTATCTTGCTCTGCTTGATGATTGCGCTCTCAATGGGCATACCGTGGTTATCCCAGCCGGGAACAAAGGGGGTGTAATAGCCCTCCATAGCTTTGGATTTTACGATAAAGTCCTTGAGGATCTTATTAAGTGAGGTTCCGATATGAATGTTTCCGTTGGAAAACGGAGGGCCGTCGTGCAGCACGAATCCGGGCTTACCCTCGTTTTTGGCAAGCATTTTCTCGTAAAGTTTATTTGCCTCCCATGCGGCAAGAGTCTCAGGCTCTCTGGCAGGCAGATTTGCCCTCATCGGAAACTCGGTTGTGGGCAGGTTAAGTGTGTCTTTGTATTCCTTCATAAAACTCAAGGCTACGGATCATTTATTCTCCGTGCCATCTCCCATCATGTATTTAAGATACTCATCCTCGGCACTTTTTGCCTCCTCGGAGAGCTCTATACGCACCTGCTCGGTTTTCTCGGCTTTGGGTGCGGGTTCTTCTTCCTCGATATGAGTAACCTCGACCTTGAGCTCACGCACGCTCTTACGGCGCTCTGCCTCCTCCTCGATCTTGGCCTTTACGTCGGTAAAGATATTGGCGATGATCGCATCGTCGTTGGGAAGCACGATATCCTCGATCTCATTGACGCTGAGGTTTTTAAGCTCGTCGATATGCTTTCCGTACAGCTCGTAGACCTTCTTTTTGAAATCGATAATGGCGGTACGGATGACCCACGCCTTCTCTTTTTCGTTCTGAAGCTGCTGCTTGAACTCGGCGATAACGCCGTCGCAGCGGTCCTTGATGGCTCCGGTAATTATATCGGCGCGGTCATTTGCATCGGCAATAATCTTTTCGCCCATCTTCTGCGCTGAGATAAGGGTGCTGCGTATAGATTCCTCCTCGTCCTTTATCTCATCGAGATTGGTAACAACTATTCTGAGCTTGCGCTCAAGCTCGTTGTTCTCACGGTAAACCTCGGTGTATTTTTCTATCAGGAACTCGATGTACTCATCCACTTCCTGAGGGTTGTAGCCCTTAAAAGTTTTTGTGAACTGTTTGTTCTTAAGTTCATGCGGTGCAAGCATGATGTATCTCCTTCCGAAAGGTGTTCAATTGTCTATAACGCCCAAAAGCACTGCTTGTTCGTAGCATCACGAATACGGCAGTGCAGATTGAATGATAAAGAGAATCAGGCTGGTTGCGACATAAGAAAAATCGATAGGCGAATCCGCCAAAGCGGGGATGCGCCCGAGAAGATTTCTGACAGGTGATACGACGGGCTCCGTAGCCATATAGCAAAACGAATAAACGGGCGACTCCTCGTCAACAAACAAGCCGAGGAGCAGCCTTGCAAGAATAAGCGCAGTTATAACGCTGATAAGCACGGAAACCGTCGTAGTCAGAATATAGAGCAAATCCAAAATACTCGCCCGTTATCAGAACAGTTCTCTGGGCTTTGCCGAAGCGGTCTCGGCAGGCTGCTCGGTCTGCTCACCCGAAACATCGACATTCTTGGGAGTAACAACGTAGGTTGCTCCCGAAACCTTTTTAACCTGACCGTCGATAGCAAACACAACACCGCAAAGGAAATCGATAATTCTCTTTGTGGTTTCCTTGTTGGTATCCTCAAGATTGAGCACAACGGTACGGCGCGCAAGGAGATGCTCACCGATAACCTTAACCTCATCGTAACGCTCAGGCTTGATGACCTTCATTTCAAGTGCGCTGCCGGAAGCAATGCTGCCGGTAGAACGGGGAGCTGCTGCAGGTCTGGAAACAGGTGCGGCAACGGGTGCTGCCTCGGGCTCTTCCTCTCCCTCGTACTCCTCGTAGTTCTCGTTCTCGTCGTACTCCTCTTCGCCCTTGAAGAGATCACCCAAACGATCAAAAAGTCCCATAATGTACCTCCGTTAAATATGATATGTTTTTAGTTTTTAATTTTTGCTCCGATTGCCGAAAAGTGCGCTGCCAAGCCTGATCATATTACTTCCGCACTCAATGGCCTCGGAATAATCCCCGCTCATACCGAGTGAGAGAATATTGAAAGCATTATTATTTATATTATCTACTATTTTATCCGATATGTCAACAAATATTTTCCTCATTTGGCTAAAATATTCGATTTTTTCGGCTTTCGTTTCGGTTTTCGGGGGTATTGCCATCAGTCCCCTCAACAAAAGGTGGGGATAGCCGATAAGTTTTTGGCAAAACTCATACGCCTCCTCGGGCGAAATACCCGATTTTGACTCCTCCGCACCGATGTTTATCTCGGCAAGGACGGGCATAACGATCCCGCGCTTTGCAGCCTGCCGCTCGATTTCCTCGGCAAGCGGAAGACGGTCGACCGATTGAATCATATCGACCTTGTCGATGATATACTTAACCTTATTTGTCTGCAGCGCACCGATAAAATGTATTTCAAGCCCCGTTCTGTCAAGGTGTTCATACTTTTCGAGCAGCTCCTGAACACGGTTTTCACCGATTACTCTTATTCCGCAATCTGCCGCAAAATTTATAATCTCCGCAGGCACGGTTTTTGTAGCGGCAAGCAGCGTAACTCCTTGCGGCACAACGGCTATCGCCCTCTCAATATTCGTTTTTATTTCTTGTTTCGAAAGCATTTTTCTCACCCGTTACGTGAGTATTTTTCCGTCGTATATATCGCTGCCCGAGGTTATCACAAGATCGTGCAGGGACAAATACTGCGATGAAATATAGGATACGCTCTCCCCATAGCCGTTTTCGGGCACGGGAATACTGCAGATAACGTAGTTATCGTGGCGGTAGATGACGGCCGCCTCCTTGAACAGCACTCTGTTGCCGAGAAGGACGTAAACGCCCTCAACACCGTTGTTAACACGGATACACTCGGCGCTCACCCTTATGCCCTCGTACACCGTGACGAGCAGCTCGATTTTTTGGCATCTCGAGTAGTCAAAGCTCTCGGGCATCTGCTTTGAGCTCATTACAAGAACCACCGTATCTGAGTTGGTCTTGGTAACCTTGCGTTCAAGAGTAAGATCCAGTGTCATATTGTTGGAATAAGGGAATACCACCGGATAGGCATTGCCGGGAATAAATTTTTCGGCAGTTCTCTTGTCGATTCCGATAGCGACGTACCAAGTTGAGCCAACTATCAGCTTTCCGGTAGAAGAGGCTATCAGTCCGTCGTCGGGAACCGAGCTGAAAAGATCAAAATACTTGTCCACCGTCAGCGAGGAGAGCACGTCTGTCGTAAAAATATCTTCGTATCCGTCAACGTGCGAGTAAAAATATCCCGACTCGGGCGAAGAAAGGCTGTAGGAAGCTCCCGAAAGCGTAGCCGAAAGCCTGTCACGCTCGGCGGTAAGTAATTCGATCTCCTTGAGATAATCCGACTCGTGAACGAGTGCCTGACGGCGGTTCATCAGTATCATTAGCTCCTCGTGCTCACGGATCGCCTCGTATATGGCGTTATCATCAACACTGCGGATGATGCCCATAAGAATCTTGTCTATTTCATCGTCAATGACCGAAATGCTTGTAGTAGACGCACCCTCTCCGAGACTGCTCTTTTTGAGTATTGCAATACGCGCGTCAAGCTCGTTAATCTTTTCCTGCGTGGCGGCATCGGTATCGTTTGCGTAGGTAACGGCAACCGTCTGATTTTTGCGCACCTTTTCGCCATCGGCAATCAAAAAGCAATCGCTTCCCTCTCCCGACGATTCAAGCACGGTTTCCTCACGGAAAATAAACGCATCGGTCTTGATGCTTTCGTTAACGGAAGCGTAGGTGGCGTTCTCGGTTTCGATAAGGTCACCCGTGTTAAGTATAAGCTGGAGAAACACGTATCCCACGATCGATGCCGCAATCAGCGCCGTACCGAACTGCTTAAAAAACCGTCCGAGAAATTTTTTGATTATATCCAATTTTTCGGCAGTAGTGTATTTTCGTTGTTTTGCCGACATATTTTCCTCCGTCAGACCTCAATAATCTCGTCCTTTTTCATTCCCGAAAACCAGGTAAGCTGTCTTTTTGCGTAGTGCCTCGTGTTGAGACAGATATTGTCACGGACCGTGCCCATTCCGCACTCGCCGTCAAAATAGGGATAAAACTCCTTGTATCCGATTGCGGCAGAGGCGGTCGGTGTGCTACGCAGCCCCTTCTCGCAAAGCAAAAGAACCTCGTCACGCAAGCCTCTTTCGAGCATTGCGTCCACCCGTTTGTCAATGCGTGAATACATTTTCTCACGGGATTTGGGCAGAAGCATTATGACTCTTGCATCATACTCGCTTTCGACCAGCGACTCACGGTCAAGCTCGCTTTTGGTTTTGCCCGTAACCGTAAATATCTCAATTGCACGGACCACTCTTTTGACGTTGTTGGGATGAATTGCGGCGGCAGACTCGGGGCCTACCTCGGCAAGCCTTTTATGAAGTGCCTCGTTACCCTGCTCCTCGGCATAGGCAAAAAGCTCACGTCGCAAAGCCTCGTCCGCCTCTGCGCCCGAAAGCGCAATTCCACGGATAAGGGTGTCTATATAAAGCCCCGTTCCGCCTGCAACGATAGGTATTCTTCCGCGGGCAAGCACCTTATTTACCGCCTCTCCTGCGTGAACGACAAAATCCGATACGGAATATGGAGTGGAAATATCCGCAATATCGATGAGATGATGCGGGATACCGCCCATTTCATCTGCCGTAGGCTTTGCGGTGCCGATGTCCATTCCTCGGTAAATCTGCATGGAATCACCGCTGATTATCTCGCCGCCTACCTCGTGTGCGAGCCTTACGGCATATTCACTTTTACCCGAGGCAGTGGGCCCGATAACAACGATAAGCGGCTTTTTTTCCATAAATCACCAGTTTAAACAAATAATGAACAGTTATCATTCGGTTGCCTTTCGCCTTAGAGCGAAAAGCTTCCTTCACTCTTCACTTTTCACTCTTCACTCTTCACTTGTTCATTCAATAAACCCTTTATTGAATGAACATCGCATCTCCAAAGCTGAAAAAGCGGTATTTGAGGTCAACCGCCTCCCGATACGCTTTAATCGTGTTTTCGTATCCGGCAAAGGCGCAAACAAGCATTATGAGGGTACTCTCCGGAAGATGGAAGTTGGTAATCAGTGCATCAATGCATCTGAATTTTTTGCCGGGATAAAGGAATATTGACGTCTCGCCCTCGAACGGAAAAACCGCTCCGTTTTCGTCGGTACAAGACTCGAGAGTCCTTACGGCAGTAGTGCCAACAGCGATAATACGCCCTCCCGCACGCTTGACCGAATTGATTTTTTCGGCAGCCTCGGGAGTGATTTTTATATACTCGGAATGCATTATATGACCCGTGAGATCATCCTCCTTTACGGGACGGAAGGTGCCCAGTCCAACGTGGAGCAAAACTCTCACTATCTCAACGCCCTTCTCACGCAAACGCTCAAGCAGCTCGTTTGTAAAATGCAGTCCTGCAGTAGGTGCGGCGGCAGAGCCGTCGTGCGAGGCATAAACCGTCTGGTAGCGTGATTTATCCTCGAGCTTCTTGGTAATGTAGGGAGGAAGGGGCATAAGACCTATCTCGTCAAGTATCTCGTTGAAAATACCCTCGTACTCAAATCTTACAAGCCTTACTCCGTCCTCAAGCACGTCGATAACCTCGCCTGAAAGCCTGTCCGAGTATATTACACGGTCTCCGACACGGGTCTTTTTACCCGGGCGTGTCAGACATTTCCAGCATTCGCCCTCCTTTGATACGTCCTTGGAAAGCAAAACCGTTTCGATCTCGCCCGACCTGCTCTCGTGCTTTCCGAAAAGCCTTGCCGGGATAACACGGGTATCGTTGATAACGAGGCAATCACCCTTACCCAGACGATCGTAAATATCCGAGAATACGCCGTGACTTACGGCGCCGCTGTTTTTGTCCAGACAAAGCAGCCGGGATGCGTCCCTTTTATCGGCAGGAGACTGGGCAATCAGCGACTCGGGAAGGTCGTAATAATATGATGAGCGTTTCATCAAATCGGTCATTTTCGGTCCTCTCTGTTGCTTCCGCACGGCAGTTTAACGGGCAGAATATACTGTCATAGGGGTATACTACCCCTTATAACGAATCCATTATACTACATTAAAAAAGATATTTCAACATAAGGAAGGGAAAAACTTTTATGAAAAAAGATATTCTGTTCAAAGGAAGTGCGGTAGCGCTCGCCACTCCGTTTGACGAAAACGGGATTGACTACACCGCACTCGGAAGGCTGATCGAGTTTCAGATAGAAGGCGGAACCGATGCGATAGTCGTTTGCGGAACTACGGGCGAGGCATCCACTCTGACCGAGACCGAGAAAAAAGAAATAATCGCTTTTTCGGTTTCGGCTGTCGGAGGCAGAATTCCGTTGATTGCAGGCACAGGAAGCAACAACACCGCCTGCGCCTGCAGGATGTCGGAGTTTGCCGCCAAAGCGGGAGCCGACGGGCTTTTGGTCGTAACGCCCTACTACAACAAATGCACCAAAAAGGGATTGATCGAATATTACAACGAAATTGCCGAGGCCTCCGCACTGCCGTTTATCGCCTATTCCGTGCCGTCGAGAACGGGCGTGACGATCGACCCCGACACCGCATTCGCAATAAGCGAAAGCAGGCTCGCAGTGGGCTTTAAGGATGCAGGCGACAGCATTTCCGAAACCGCAAAAACCATTGCAAAATGCGGAGAATCGCTCCCTGTTTACTCGGGCAACGACGACAGAATCCTGCCCGTGCTGTCGCTCGGCGGAAAGGGAGTTATCAGCGTTGCGGCAAACATACTGCCAAAGCAGATAAAACGGCTTTGCGAGATGTATTTCAGCGGTAAAGCAACCGAAGCCTCGGCGCTTCAAACGGGATTGATGCCGCTTATAACTGCTCTGTTTTCGGAGGTGAACCCTATCCCGCTCAAGGCGGCTATGGAAAAAATGGGGCTTTGCAGGAACATACTCCGTGCGCCGCTGACCGAGATAGGAGATGAAAACCGCACCCTGCTCGAAAAGGCACTATGCAGCTATTTTTGAGCAAAAAGACGGAGCTGCGCAAACAAAAATTTGCGCAGCTCCTATCATAAAGAATCAAAAGTCACTTTGTGCCGATTGCACATACCCATCGGGTATTCTCGTGAGCATAGACCTCGATGTCGGAAAAGCCTGCCCTTGCAAGCAGATCCCCGAGCTCGTCCGCAGTAAAAAGAGTCATTCCGAGGGCGGCGGACGCCTCCTCTATACCCTTGTTGTCACAGTCCTCGTTGCAGATAAGAAACCTTCCGCCTTCTGCAAGAATCCGACGAACTCCCTTAAAGCAATCGACGATATTCTCCCAATAATACACCGTTTCAAAGGCAGTCACAAAATCAAACTCGCCATCGACGTACGGAAGCTCCGATGCGTTTCCGAGACGCACCTCGGTTCTGCCCGATGCAACCGCATCGGAATTGAGCGAAACGGACTTTGCGACGCTTGCCTCGGAATAATCTATGCCGAAAACACGTGCATCGGGAGCGAGGGAGAGCATATTCGAAATATTTTTTCCTCCGCCGCAGCCGATATCGAGAATAGCTTTTGAATTGGAAATGTCGGTTTTTGAAAGCGCCCAGAGCGCAAGCTCGTTATGTGAGCGGTTCATACGCTCCAGAACCTGCTCACCGTACTCGTTGCTCTCGGGCTTGCGGACGTTAAGAGTAAGTCTGTCAACCATAGTTACACCTGCCTTTTTTATATTTTAACCAACAAAAACCACATTGTCAATATAATCCTTGAAATCATAATCTGTAGAGAGAGGACGGCGTTTTTGCACATAACACGCCGACGGGCATGTGAATAATTACTTGCGGAAAGGAAGCGTGGCATGTACAAAAAAGTGCCTTACTCGATAGACTGCCGAAATTCACAGATCACAAACAACAGGAGAACAGATATGAATTTTACAAACCAGGCACAGGTCACCTACAACGGCAGAACGTCGCTTTCCAACATTACGCAGGGACGCTTTGTCGATGCGCTGACCGCCACAAAAACTGCCGTAACCGACAGCTACGGCGTAAACGATGAGATCACGTATATCGTCTCGCTTGTCAACACGGGCAGCTCGGAGCTTACCGGCCTCACCGTCACCGATAATCTCGGTGCTTACAGCTTTACACCCGAGGGAGCGACCGGGCCTATCACGTTATATCCGCTTGAATACGCAGAGGGCTCGATTCACTATTTTGTAAACGGCGTGCTGCGGCCCGAGCCCGACGTCACATCCGAGGACGGTCTGGTGATCGAGGGCATAAGAGTGCCGGCAGGCGGTAATGCGATTTTAGTTTATGCCGCCTCGGTAACGAATTATGCTCCTCTTGAGACCGACGGCACAATAGAAAACACCGTAACGGTTACCGGCTATGGCGTTTCCAACGAAGTTACCGCCACTGAGACCATCTCCACCAATGACGAGCCCGAGCTCCGCATCATCAAGGCGATGGATCCCACCGTAGTTACCGATAACGGTACATTGACCTACACCTTTACCCTGCTCAACTACGGCAACACCGCCACGGTTGCTGCCGACGAGGTTATCGTGAGTGACACATTCAATCCCGTCCTCACGGATATCACGGTATATGTCGGCGGCACGGCAACCACCGCCTATACCTATAGCGAAGCCACGGGCGAGTTTGCCACCAACGCAGGCGCAGTGACAGTTCCTGCGGCAACCATCACGACCGATCCCGTCACGGGCGCAGTTACCTACACCCCCGGCGAGGCAACGGTTACGGTCGTCGGCACGGTCAACGTCTGACTTTTTTCTCCCCCTACCGTAAAAAATCCCGTTTCGCTTGGAGCGGGATTTTCCTTTTTATAATATGCAAAAGCAGACCTGCTTATTTTTACGATACGCATAACACTTTGTATATTCTCTTTGTATATTCTCTTTGTTATTGCATAAAATGTGCATATAATGCATATTTATACCGCGCTTATGCATAGCACGCATCTATTTTTTATGCATTTTGATGTATATTTATGCAAAAAATATATAAAATTTATGCAATTTCGCTATTGACTCTTGCCTTGGTTGTGCATATAATTACAGCATCACAAAAAACCACCGCCACGGAGGAACAAAAAATGAAAAAAACATTATCCATCATTCTCGCAGTTGCCATGATTACCGTATGTGTGTTTGCTCTTGCATCCTGCAACAGCGGCGACAAGGCTAAATTCGGCGTACAGTCCGGCACCACAGGTTTCAGCTTTATGGCAGGCGACGAGGACTGGGGCTTTGCAGGCTACAAGAACGTTGAGGTACTTCCTTATGACAATGCAGGCCTTGCAGTTACCGAGCTCATCAACGGCAACCTTGATTACGTTGTAATCGACGCAGACGTTGCTAAATCGCTCGTAGCATCCAACGCAGGCACAAAGTGCATCGATATCGCTCTCACCACCGAGTCCTACGGTATCGCAGTTGATAAAAATCAGACCGAGCTTCTCGAGAGCATCAACCAGGTTCTCGCAGACAAAAAGGCTGACATCGACGCTATCTTTGCTAAATACGAAAACGTTGACGACACCAACTCGGCTAACTGGACCGGCACCACAATTCCCGCAGGCACCTACGATTCCTCCAAGGATCAGCTCGTTGTAGTTACCAACGCAGCCTTTGCTCCCTTTGAGTTCGTTGTAGGCAACAACTTTGCAGGCATCGATATGGAGATCGCAAAGCTCATTGCCGATACTCTCGGTATGGAGCTCGTTATCCAGAACATCGAGTTCGACGCTATCACCGCTTCGCTCGGTAAGGACGGCGTAGACATCGGTATTGCAGGTATGACCATCAATGCGGCTCGCTCCAAGGTCGTTAACTTCTCTACCCCCTACTACACCGATGCTTATCAGGTGCTTATCGTAAAAGAAGACAACACCCTCTTTGATGACTGCAAGACCACCGAGGACGTTCTTGCAAAGATGGATGAGCTTAACAAATAATCCATGGGAAACAAGTGGGAAGTATTTTACAGTAAGTTTATTACCTACAAGGGCTACGAGACGGTTGTTGACGGACTTATAGTCACACTCGAGATCGCCGTTATCGGTCTTGCGATAGGTATTGTGATCGGAACGTTTATCGCACTTATAAAAATGATTCCGAAATACAAAGCAGCACCGAAAATATTTTCTGCAATATGTGACGTATATGTGGGGTTCTTTCGCGGAACCCCCATTATTGTGCAGTTGCTTATAGGAAAATTCGTGCTGCTGCCGGCAATGGGAATCACTATGGATTCGCTCGCTGTTGCCATACTCATTTTCGGTATGAACAGCGGTGCATACGTATCCGAGATAATGCGCTCGGGTATCCAGGCGGTCGACGCAGGTCAGCTCGAGGCGGCCCGTGCCGTAGGTCTGGGATACTGGACCTCGATGCTCAAAGTGGTTATCCCTCAGGGCATCAAAAACATTCTGCCCACTCTCGGCAACGAGTTTATCACTCTCGTCAAGGAGACGTCGGTAGTCAGCTTTATTGCCGTAGTCGATCTTACAAAGGCGTTTCGCCAGATCGGTGACTCAAACTACGAATATATCATTCCCTACCTTATGCTTGCGGCGGTATACCTCGTTATCGTAATGCTCATTGCATGGGGCGTAAAAATCACCGAGAGGAGGCTGGCAAGAGTTGATCGAAACCGTTAATCTGACAAAAGTTTACGGCGAGCTCACCGTGCTCGATAAAATCAGCGAGCATATTTACGAGGGCGAGAAGGTTGCGATCATCGGGCCTTCCGGAAGCGGAAAAAGCACCTTTTTGCGTTGCCTGAACTGTATGGAGGATCCGACCTCCGGATCGATATTTTTTGACGGAAGCGACCTTGCGGATATGAAGGTCGATATCAATATTGCACGTCAAAAAATCGGTATGGTTTTTCAGCAGTTTAACCTCTTCAACAACAAAAACGTTCTTGAGAACATCACCCTGGCGCCTATTCACGTCGGAGTTTCCAAGCTGAATGCGGCAAAACGCAAAAATTTCCGCACGAAAATAGCCAATCTGTTCCGCTCTGCCGATAAAAAGAAGGCTCTTATCCCCATCACCACCGACAAAAAGGCAATAATTGCCGAGGCAGACGAAAAGGCGATGAGTCTGCTTGCCAGAATCGGTCTCGAGGAAAAAGCGTACGCCTACCCCTCTACTCTCTCGGGCGGCCAAAAGCAGCGTATCGCAATAGTGCGTGCGCTCGCAATGAATCCCAAAGTAATGCTCTTTGACGAGCCTACCAGTGCGCTTGACCCTGAGATGGTCGGCGAAGTGCTTGACCTGATAAAGCAGCTTGCCGATGAAGGAATGACAATGGTCATCGTTACTCACGAGATGGGATTTGCCCGCGAGGTTGCAACACGTGTCCTGTTTATGGACGGCGGTAATATAATGGAGCAAGGCACCCCCGATGAGGTATTCAATCATCCCAAGTGTCCTCGACTCCGGGAGTTTCTTTCCAAGGTTCTTTAGTTCTTTTTTGTTCCGTAATATCATAAAAAACTCCGCTTGAACGGGCGTTACCCGAGCAGGCGGAGCTTTTTTGATGTATTTTAACCCTTTTTGCCCTTTTTGGATTTCCTGCCGGGCAGTCTTTTTTGCGGTCCTTTTGATACAGGTGCCGAGGCTTTTTTTGAGTTGCCGCAGGGCTTTTTTTGCTGTCCGCCAAAAGAGCCCTGTGTATCGGGACGGACAAGGCAGACAGGCGAGTTACCTATAAGATCCTGTCTTCCCGCCTTTATCAGCGCCTTGCGGACTATCGGTGCATTCTCTTTTTTTGCATACTGAAGCAGCGCACGCTGCATCCGTTTTTCCTCATAGTCCCGTGCAACGTACACCTCTTTGCCCGTGAACGGGTCTATGCCGGTAAAGAACATACAGGTGGAGGCGGTGCCGGGAGTGGGATAAAAATCCTGCACCTGCTCGGGGTTGATATGATTCTTTTTGAGGTAGAGCGCCAGCTCTATTGCGGCGTTCAGGTCGCTTCCCGGATGGGAGGAAATAAGATAAGGAACGATATACTGCTCCTTGCCTGCCTCATCGGTCAGCTCGTAAAAACGCTTTGCAAACCTGTCGTAGTCCTCAATAAACGGTTTGCCCATCAGCGACAATACTCCCCCATCACAATGTTCGGGAGCCACCTTGAGATGCCCGCTTATATGATCCGAAACAAGCTTTTTGAAGAATTTTTCGCTTTTATCGGCAATAATATAATCGTAGCGCAGACCCGAACGGATAAAAACCTTTTTGACTCCGTCGACCTCCTCGACCGCCTTGAGCAGTCCGATATATTCGCCGTGATCGACCTTCATATTCGGGCATATCTTGGGTGAGAGACAGTTTTTGCCCTTGCAGACTCCGTTCTTTTTTGCCACCTCACAGTTATTAGACCGAAAGTTTGCGCTCGGGCCGCCAAGATCGTGGATATATCCTTTGAAATCGGGCATCGAAGCAATTACCCGTGCCTCGTTTACGACCGACGAAACCGACCGCGAGGTAACCGTTCTGCCCTGATGGAAGGCTATCGAGCAAAAATTACAGCCTCCAAAGCAGCCTCGGTTGTGGGTAATTGAAAATTTGACCTCCTCGATTGCGGGCACACCGCCCTTTTCCTCATAAACGGGGTGATAGGTACGCATATAGGGAAGCGAGTAAACGGCATCGAGCTCGTGCCTCGAAAGGGGCGGCATAGGCGGATTTTGCACCAGGATCCTATCGCCGTAGCCCTCAATGACAGCCTTTCCGTAAATATGGTCCTGATTGTTGTACTGTATTCTGAACGCATCTGCAAATGCCTTTTTATCGCTCTTTATATCGTCGTACTCGCCGCAAGGCTCGTGCTCAAAATGAGGAGTAAAATCCCGTTTTTCCATAAAGCAGGTGCCGCGCACGTCACGAATTTTTTTGATCGGCACACCCTTTGCGAGCAAAAAGGCTATACGTCTCAGAATATTCTCGCCCATACCATAGGTAAGCATATCGGCACGGGAATCGACCAGAATGCTCCTGCGGACGCTGTCCGACCAATAATCGTAGTGAGCAAACCGTCTTGTGGATGCCTCGAGTCCGCCGATTATCAGCGGCACGTCGCCGTAAGCCTCACGGATGCGGTTGCAGTAAACGATAACGGCTCGGTCGGGTCTGTGTCCGGCCTCGCAACCGGGAGAATAATAATCGTTGCTGCGGCGCTTCTTTGCAGCGGTATAGTGAGCAACCATCGAGTCGATATTTCCGCTGTTGACCAAAAAAGCAAGCCTCGGCTTGCCGAGCGACATAAACGCATCCTTGCTCCTGTAATCGGGCTGAGAAAGGATTGCAACCGAATAACCCTCCGCCTCAAGCACGCGTGAGATAATCGCCGTGCCGAAGGACGGGTGGTCGACGTAGGCATCACCCGTTACGATTATAAAATCGGGAGTCCCCGACAGCTCTTCCTTTGTTATGGGCAAAAACGGCATTTCGCACCCTCCCCCGAGTTACTTTTTTGTATTCTACCATTAAAAACACAAAAAGTAAAGAATTGAAAAAAACCTCTTGACAAATATCCGAAAAAATGTTACATTGATAACAATAATTATTACTGATAAGGAGGAACGAATGACAGAGCGCAATACGAAACAAAAATCGGTCATACTCGATGCCGTTCTTTCCGCCACCACGCATCCCACAGCCGAGCAGGTTTACGAGAAGGTTGCAACGCAGATGCCCAACATCAGCCTCGGAACGGTATACCGTAACCTCAACAAGCTTGCCGAGTGCGGACAGATACGCAAGGTTGCAGTACCTGACAGACCCGACAGGTTTGATAGAACGCTTCATCCGCATAACCACATAATTTGCATATCCTGCGGGGCTTTTGGGGATATAGAAGACGTACCCTACGATACGTTTCTCAGCGCAGGTATAGCGAAAAACGGGTTTGAGATTATTGGACACGAAACGATATTTTTCGGAAAATGCCAACACTGTAAAAACTAAAATTTTATTTATATAACCAACTAAGGAGATTTAACAATGCAACTCAAAGGAACCAAAACCGAACAGAATCTTATGACCGCTTTTGCAGGCGAGTCCCAGGCACGCAACAAGTACACCTTCTACGCAAGCGAGGCTAAAAAAGCAGGCTACAACGTTATTGCCGAGATTTTTGAAGAGACCGCAAATAACGAAAAAGAGCACGCAAAAATCTGGTTCAAGCTTCTCCACGACGGTATTCCCGTTACTGCCGAGAACCTTGAGGATGCCGCCGCAGGCGAGAACTACGAGTGGACCGAGATGTATGCGGAGTTTGCAAAGACCGCTAAGGAAGAGGGCTTTGACAAGATCGCTTACCTCTTTGAGGCTGTCGGCAAGATCGAAAAAGAGCACGAGGAGCGCTACAGAGCAGTTCTCGAGAAGCTCGGTAAGGACGAGATCTTTATTTCCGAGGACGTTGTTATTTGGGAATGCCGCAACTGCGGACACGTTCACATCGGCAAAAAGGCTCCCGAGCTTTGTCCCGTATGTGCTCATCCCAAAGCTTATTTCATGAAAAAAGTCGTAAAGTTTTAAGGAGTGCATATAGCTCGTTCTTTACGCCCAAAAAACAGTTAGCAAATACCTGCTGCGGTACTTAGCCGTAGCAGGTATTTAATTTCTCGGATATTAAGGAAGATTCTTTATTTTATTTTTGGGGCTTTTACAAAAGGCTTCGACTGCCCTACCTTTGTAGGCCGACGCTCGCCTTTTGCAAAAAATAACTTCGCTCTATGCCCTCCAAGACAGCCTAAACCGTACTTTAGGATGTAGCCGAATAAAACTGCCGAAGGCAATACCACTATGCGATGGGGTCATACGCAAAAGTTCTTTTGTGGGGCAAAAAGCATAATATAACTGCGAAGCAATATAACTTGCCCGATATGGCGAATAACACTCGGAATACAATAAAAATCGCTTTGCAACGCAAAGCTTCCTTAACTTATCACTTATCACTTATCACTTATCATTCATCATTGAAATTCTCCTGCTTTAACGTAGCGAATTTTTTGGGATAAATACGGGACGACAAGAACGGATTTTTGCGGTATACTTCAAATAGAGAGAGTCGGGTGGTATATAGACAGACAAACAAGACAAACAAGACAAACAAGACAGACAATAGACAATAAGACAGACAATAGACACAAAAAAATATAAAAAATATTATAAAAACTTTTTTGTCTGTCTGTCTATAACAATACTGAAATAAAATATTTAACAGAGGGAGTGAAGATAATGGACGAAAGAATAACCGAGGTGGTAAGATATTTCAATAACAACACCTCGTTTGATAAGGTGAGCACGCTCAGTGATTGGTATGTCCGGCAGTTGACGGGTGCGATTGACCAATTCGGTGTTGATACCGTTAAGGCGGTGTTTGACCGAGCAGATTCCTCACTCTTCCTGAGCGGTAAAAAAATACCCGGATGGAAGGCATGCTTCGGTTGGCTGATCAAGCCCGAAAATATCAAAAACATACTGCAGGGGAAGTACGATGATTATATAAGCACTCATCACGTGCTTTCTCCTGAGGATTTTGCAAGCAGCCTGACCGACGATGAGCTTGTTGCTGCCGCACTTGCAAAAGGATTTGACGGAATGGGCGAGTAGACGGCTTTGGGCGCAAAAAAAGGCTCCCTTGTGCAAACGGAGCTGTCAAAAATCGGCAGATTTTTGACTGAGGGATTGTTTTTTGATTTCTTACCCCTTACAAACCCTCCGTCTTTTGCTGCGCAAAATCCACGTCCCCCTACACAGGGGCGGCTCTTTGTCGGAGTCCCCTAAAAGAGGAATATATTAAATTCTACATTGATTTTTTCGACATAATATGATATTATGAGCCTGCAAATAATTTTGGGAGCGATTTATGGATAAAGCCAAAGTATTTTTTCGCAAATACGGGCATTTGCTTTTACTTTTGTACATACCGTTTCATTTCTGGTGGTACGAGGCGGCAAGGTTTTTCGGCTCGGACGGCGAGATATGGATGATAGAATCGGAGCTTGATGCGCTGATCCCCTTTTGCGAGTGGTTTATAATCCCCTACTGTCTGTGGTATTTTTATATTGCGGCAGTGGCGGTTTATTCGGTATTTGCGGGTCGGCGTGAATACTACCGTTTTATGAGTCTTTACATACTCAGTATGCTGATTCCGATGATTATCATCACGGCAGCACCAAACGGAATACCCCTCTCGATGCGCCCCGACTTTGACTCGCTCGGGCGTGACAACCTTGGCATTACACTCGTAAAGCTCATATATTCGATAGACTCCCCTCCCCGATGCGTTTTTCCCTCGATGCACACCACCGTGTCGGTAGGACTTGCCTATGCGGTGTGCCGTATGAATCTCAAAAAACAGCTCAAGGCGGCGGCTGTTGTACTGAGCACGCTCATCGTTCTTTCGACCGTGCTCGTCAAGCAGCACTCTGTCATAGACGTTTTTGGCGGACTTGCGGTTTCGGCATTGATCCTGGTTGCAGTCTATTTTGCCGAAAAACGCCTCGTCAAGCAAGGCTGAAATACAAATACCTGCTACAGCTGACCGCAGCAGGTATTTTTTACGGGGTTCCCAATAAGCCGACAGGCTTATTGGGATAATTCATTCGGTTATCAGTCGATAGTAACCTCTTTGCCGGTCTCGGCGCTCTTGTAGATAGCATCGAGGATCTTCATAAGAACAACGCCGTCGCTTGCTTTGCTGATGCACTCGCACTCACCGAGGATACTGCTTACAAAATGTCCGATCTCGTTACTGAACAGACCGTCAAACGAAAGCGAGGTATCGCCAAAGGGCTTGATGTCAACGAACATTCCGTTCATATCGGAGAAGAACTCGACACGGGGATCGATCTTTGCTCCCGCCTTGGTACCGAACAGCTCTATCTCGCCTCTGTCGGTCTTGAGGTTGAGGTTGAAGCTCGCCTCTACCGAAAGGGTAAAGCCGTTGTCAAAACGGATGAGAGCACTTGCAAAATCCTCAACGTCGTACTTAAAGTCCTTGCCGAGCGACGAGGAAACCCAGCTCTGTCCGCCGACTGCGCGGGAGTTGCCGAGGTTATTGTAGGTAACGCCGTAAACCGAAACGGGCTTGGGCGAGCCTGCAAGGTAGCGGCACAGGTCGATAACGTGAACTCCGAGGTCGATAAGGGGGCCGCCGCCCGAGTATTCCTTATCGCCAAACCAGCCGCCGGGGCAGCCGCTGCGGCGGAGATAGGATGCCTTTGCATAGTAAAGATCACCCATCGTGCCACCCTCAATAAACTTTTTGATAACGTCGGCATCGTTACCGAAGCGGCGCACGAAGCCGATCATAAGGAGCTTGCCGTTTTCCTTTGCGGCCTTTTCCATTTCCTCTGCCTCTGCGGCATTCATAGCCATAGGCTTCTCGCAGATAACGTGGCAGCCTGCTTTGAGAGCGGCAATAGTAGCGCCCTTATGTGCGGCGTTCCAGGTGCACACCGAAACGGCATCAAGGCTCTCCTTCTCAAGCATTTCGTTGTAATCGGTATAACAATGGCTGTGATCGATTCCGAGACTTTCGGCACGGGCAAGCATTTTGGGCTCGTCGATATCGCAAAGCGCAATAATATCGCATTTTGCGGAATGAGCCTTGTAGCCGCCGATATGAACGTTTGCAATATTTCCCGTTCCGATAATACCTATTTTGAGTTTTTCCATAATTTCCACCCCATAATAACAGATTAACTTAATTTTAGAACGATATGTGGTATATGTCAAGTAATTTGTTGCAATATTTTGGTTTTTGTGATATAATACCGCAAAGCAAAAAGCGAGGAGCCGAAAATGATAAAAAAGTTTATATCGTACTACAAACCGCACAGACGTCTGTTTGCGTTTGATATGCTCTGCTCGTTGATAATTGCCACGTGCGATCTGTTTTACCCTATGATTACGCGAAGCATAATCAATGACTACGTTCCAAACAGGAATTTGCGTCTGCTGATCGTATGGTCGTGCGCGTTGTTGGCAATATACGTGCTCAAAATGATATTGAATTACATCGTATCCTATTGGGGTCACGTGGTCGGTGTCAGAATGCAGGGAGATATGAGGCGTGATATGTTCCGCCATCTGCAAAAGCTGCCCTTTTCGTTCTATGACGAGAACAAAACGGGTACGGTTATGTCACGTCTGATGAACGATCTTTTTGACGTATCCGAGCTGGCGCATCACGGCCCCGAGGATCTGTTCCTCAGCGTGATAATGTTCATCGGCTCATTTGTTATGCTCGCAAATATCAACATATACCTTACGCTCATTATCTATGCGTTTATCCCCTTCGTCATCTTTTTCGCCATAAAAATGCGCGGCAGGATGAAGACCTCATTCCGCATTATGCGTGAGGAAACGGCAGAGGTGAACTCCAACGTCGAAACGGCGATCTCGGGTATCCGTGTATCACGTGCGTACACAAGCGAGTCGCACGAGAATGCAAAATTCGATGCGGCAAACGAGCGATTCAAGGTATCCCGAGGACACGCCTACAAGGCGATGGGACAATTCCACTCGGTAATGACCTTTTTTACCGACTTTTTATACCTTGCGGCACTCGTTGCGGGCGGTCTGTTCTTTTACAACAGCTATGCAAATCCCGGGAGCCCGCTGACCATAGACGGCGGAGATTTTACGGCGTTTATTCTCTATATGGCTATGCTTCTCAAGCCGATAAACCGTTTTATATCGCTGTTTGAGCAGCTGCAGAACGGTATGACGGGCTTTGCACGCTTTGTTGAAATAATGGAGTTTCCCACCGAGCCCGAGAGCGAGAATGCGGTAGAGCTGACCGATGTTGAGGGCAGGATCGATTTTGAGAACGTTACCTTCAGATACCCTACCTCAGACAGCGAGGGAGCAGTTATCAACTCACTCACGCTGAGCATTCAAAAGGGTCAGACGGTTGCACTGGTAGGTCCCTCGGGAGGCGGAAAGACAACGCTTTGCCACCTTATTCCCAGGTTTTACGAGCTTGATGAGGGCTGCATAAAAATCGACGGGCACGATATAAAGGATCTGACCCGTTACTCGCTCCGCAAGAATATCGGCATAGTCGCTCAGGATGTATTCCTTTTCAACGGCACTATCCGTGAGAATATTGCCTACGGAAACCCCGATGCCGATGACGCTATGATAGAGGAGGCGGCAAAAAAAGCCAACATTCACGATTACATCCTCACTCTCGAGAACGGCTACGATACTCAGGTGGGAGAGCGCGGAATCAAGCTGTCGGGCGGTCAAAAGCAGCGCATCTCGATTGCACGTGCCTTCCTCAAAAATCCCGCAATACTCATACTTGACGAGGCAACGAGCGCACTCGACAACGTTACCGAGATGCAAATTCAGTCATCACTCGAGGAGCTTGCAAGGGGCAGGACGGTGCTCGTGGTCGCACACAGGCTCACCACCATCCAGAACGCCGACGAGATACTCGTTATGACCTCCGAGGGCATCGTAGAGCGAGGCAACCACCGTGATCTGATCGAAAAGGGCGGAGTTTACGCTCATCTGCATTCAATCAAAAACGAGGGCTTTACCGGCTCGGCTTACGCAAAATAAAAAAATCGGGCTGTCGCAGGTGAAATACCTACGGCAGTCCGTCTTTTTATCATAATAATGCGTCGACTCGGTCGTATATATGATGCCGATCGGTACCAAGTGCGGCGGCAAGCTCCCCAAATAACAGATCCTCCGCCTTTTTCAAAAACCTCTCGTCCACAGCCGAGAGCTTTTTCTTTTTTTCGATACAATCGGTGCGCTTGATGTATATCGAGCATATCAGCTCGAGCAGCTTATCGCTCTCGCCGCTTTTGAGCACTGCTGTATAACGCTCGGTGAGCGCACGGGGATTTACAAGAGTGCAAACCTCAGGCTTTAATGACGGAATCAGCCCAATAAGCCGTTCCGCATCATCGGCAGAAATAATACTGCGTATGTTCACACACTCATTTTGGATCGGCGTAAATATTGCACACGACTGATATACGGGTGCCAGCTTGTAGCACTCCACATCTCCGTTAGGCATCGCTTTGACAGCAATATCCTCAACACGGCAAACGCCGGTTTCGCCGTAATAAACGAGATCACCCGGTTTGAATTTCATACATTCCCCACTTTGCAAATAACGAAAAAAACATCCTGCGTACACGTTTATTTTAACACAAATTGATAATTTTCGCAAGCGATTTTTTGAATTTTCATATCGAAAAAATTTGCCGTCTCGTTAAAGAGACGGCATTATTTTGATTATCGGTAGGCTCAAACAGGTATACTTGCATCCGCAAAGGAGCGCATAAAAATCTCACGTATAAGCGAATGGCCGTCGGCGTTGGGATGGATTCCGTCAACGCAGATCATATTGTCAAGACGGTGAGGAAGCAGGAATTCGCTACGAAGATCGAGCAGAGGACAGTTCATACTTCTTGCGAGCTTTTCGACGAGTGAGCTGTAGTATTCCTGCCAGCGCGAAATAGTATTGACGTCGCCAAGCCATTTGAGAATGTTATCGTAGGACAATCCCTTTGAAACAAAGTTCATAAATCTGCCCGACTCAATCGGAACAAGTGAGGAGACTACGACGGTTGCGCCCTTGCTGCGGCAGTACTCTATCATCTCGCGGTATGTTTTGACAAAACGCTCGGCAGGAGTAGCAGGTAAAAAATCGGTACGGTCAGGCTCGGCAGAAACTGCACTCCAATCAAAATTACAGTCATTTCCGCCGTATTCGAGCACGACAACGGTGTCCTTGTCACAATCGTCAAGCGTGTCCTTTATAATCTCAAAGCCTTTATCAACGGTTGCGCCCATCTTGCAGTTGTTCTCGATGGCAATACCGTTTTCCTCTATATCATCGAAACGGTATGAGCAAAGCTTGTATCTGCCAAGCGACTCGTTGTACATAACTCCCTTGAGAATTGAATCTCCGTAAATTTTGATGTTTTTCATCTCTGCGTCCTTTCGCTGTTGTCATCGATATAATACCCATTGTATATATAAAAGTCCACCTACCGTTAAAATTTTCAACCCGACTACTGGTGTTTGGTGCAGTAGAGTCATTTCTCTACCGTTCTACCGTCGGTAGAAAAAGTCCTTAAATCAACCGTTTTACGGTCTTGCAATTCAAAAAACAATGTGATATAATGATTTTGCGGAAAGGAGATGGCATATATGCAGGATTACAAAAGAATTATCGCAAACAACATATCCGAGCTCCGCAAAGCGGTCCCGATGACTCAGGCAGAGCTTGCCGAGAGGCTTAATTATTCTGACAAAGCTATTTCCAAATGGGAGCGCGGCGAGTCGATTCCCGACGTTTCGGTGCTCAAGGAGATAGCCGATGTTTTTGGAGTCACTGTCGACTATCTGCTCGAGGAGATACATCCTCTGAACGCAAAAATGCAGAGTGTCCCCCGTCAGACCGTCAAGAGCCGTACGATGGTCGTGCTGATGTGCTGTACTCTCGCTTGGTTTATTGCCACGCTTGTTTTTGTGCTGCTTTGGCATCTGACCGACCTGTCACGCATCTGGCTCTGCTTTATTTACCCTATCCCCGTCAATGCGATCATCGGCATCGTCTTCAACTCAATCTGGGGTAAGGCTAAATATAACTTTATGCTCATCTCGGTGCTCGTTTGGAGCATTCTCGCCTGCATCTACCTCTCGGTAGGCGTATACGAGAGCTGGGGAGTGTTTGTTATAGGAATCCCCGCTCAAATTATTATACTGCTATGGTCGGGCACGAGGGCAAGGTTTCTTCGCTCGGGAAATAAGCAAAAAAAGCAAAAAGCGCATATAATAGACAAAGGGGAGTAATAGCGAGACTTCCCAAAACGGAAGTCTCGCAGTTTTATTCGCCTCGTGGGGTCCCCGCAAAACATAGTTTTGTGGGGTTATCCTGGGGTCCCCGCAAAACATAGTTTTGTGGGGTTATCCTGGGGTCCCCGCAAAACATAGTTTTGTGGGGTTATCCGTTCGGCGAGTTATATTGCTTCGCAGTTTTATTATGCTTTTTGCCCCACTAAAGAACTTTTGCGTATGTCCCCATCGCATAGTGTTATTGCCTTCGGCAGTTTAAGGCGAATAAAATAACACTGAAACCTCTTGGTTTCAATAACACTGTTACCGCAGGTAATAATAACACTCCTACGAAGTCGGAATATAACTTGAAATAAATTGGCTTGTTGATAAAATGACAAGGATTTAGCCTAGCCCAAGAACATTTGTACAGACAAATGCGATGCCGGTTTTTTCGAATCAGTTCGATAAATTAGGGTTTATCGAACAGAGTACAACGAACCTCGACTGACCTTCAAAAAATCCGTCGGGATTTTATCATCCTTACGAGAAGTAGCCTTAAGGCTTCCCTTTTTTACACATCATTATTTGGATAGTGCTTGACTATTTCGACAAATTGTGCTATTATACTCGGTAGTCATAGCAAATTATTATATTTAAGGAGAAAACTATGAAAAAATTAGCATTTATTCTTGCCCTGGTTATGGTATTCACTCTTGCTTTTGCAGCATGCGGCTCCGATGAGGAAAGCTCCGTAGCAGGCGGCGACGCTTCCAATACCGAGTCTGTTGCAGATCAGTCCGCCGATACTTCTGCCGAGACTTCCGGCGAGACTTCCGACGAGGCTTCCGATGAGGAGTCCACCGAGGCTTCCGACGAGGAGTCCACCGAGGCTTCCGACGAGGAGTCTACCGACACCTCCGATGAGGAGTCCACCGAGACCTCTGAGGAGGATGTTTCCATTCCCGAAGAGCTCAACAACATCGCAGCAGGTAAATCCTACACCACCTCTGAGCTTTACAGGCAGGGCGGTGCAGATGTTAACTGGGCGTATGACCCCAGCGCTGAGATCGCGTATCCCGACACCGATAACTGCGAGCTTACCGACGGCGTCCTCCCCGAGATCGTTACCGAGGCGGGCGAGCACTACCGTGACGAGGCTTGGATCGGTCTCCACTTCGGCGTTCCCGAGTACAGCACTCTCGGCTATGCATACGTAACTCTTGATCTCGAAGAGGCTACCACCTTCTACGGCGCAAACGTTTACGTTGGCACCAACCTCGTTGGCGGCGGAGTCGGCCTTCCCTCCGGTGTATCCGTTTACGTTTCGGACGACGGCGAGAGCTGGACTCTCTACGGAGAGGCCGTTCCTTCCGATGCTTCTACCAACGTATGCTGCGTTGAGTTTGAGGGCGTTGCCGAGGCTCAATACGTTCAGTTCCGTCTTACCGCAGGCGGCTGGATCTTTGTATCCGAGGTTGAGGTTCTTGGCTAATTCATGCGAATAGCTTTTAACTCATAGCAAAAACACCCGATTTACCAATGAGTAAATCGGGTGTGTTTTTTTACTTATTTACAGCGCAAATCGGTACTTAAAGGATTTTACGGTGTTTTCCATAAGTATTGCAATAGTCATAGGGCCGACTCCGCCCGGAACGGGAGTGATATACGATGCCCTTTGACTGCAGGAGTCAAAATCACAATCCCCCTTGAGTCCCTCGTCGGTGCGGTTGATGCCCACGTCGATAACCACGGCACCCTCCTTGAGACACTCGCCGCCAATCATCTCGGCTCTGCCGACTGCCGCAATAACCACGTCGGCACGCGACAAATGGCTTTCGAGCGACTTCGTTTTTGAGTGGCAGACCGTAACAGTTGCATTCTCGGCAAGCAAAAGCGCACTCATCGGCTTGCCCACGATATTGCTCCTGCCTACAACAACGCAGTCCTTACCGGCAACCGAAATGCCGTAATGCGAAAGAAGCCGCATAACTCCAGCCGGAGTACAGGGTAAAAATCGGGGAGTTCCCATATTAAGCAGTCCCACGTTATAGGGATGAAATGCGTCGACGTCCTTATCGGGCGAAATAGCCTCGATAACCTTTTTTGCATCTATATGCGGGGGCAAAGGCATCTGTACGAGTATGCCGTCAACGCCGTCATCGCTATTTAGCCTGTCAATCAGTGCAAGGAGGCTATCCTCCTCGGTCTCGGCAGGAAGAATGAACTCGAGCGATGTGATTCCGATCTGCTCGCAGGCTCTTTTTTTGTTACGCACGTATACCGCCGATGCAGGATCGTCGCCCACGAGGATAACGGCAAGCGCAGGGGCTCTCAGCCCCGATGCAACAAACCGCTTAACCTCCTCGGCAAGCTGTTCCTTTACCTCGGCAGATACGGCTTTTCCGTCAATCAACTTCATTGCTCTCGCCTTCCTCGGTCTCCTCGGGCTCCTCGGGAGCCTCGTTGACCTTCTCGACCACATCAGATTCCTCGGTCTTCTCGGCTGCTTCCTCGGGCTCTGCAGTATCAAAAACGCTTTGGTCAAGGGCATCCTCCTCGCTTTTGATTTTGACCGCAAGCGACGAGAAGGTTGAGGTATATCCGCTGATCTCTTCTTTTTCGGAACGGTATCTGCGTGACAGCACGACAAGTCCTATTACTGCGGCAATAAAGCAAACTGCGCCCGTTACCACCGAGAATTTGAAGGTCTGTCCAAAAATACTCTTGAACAAAAACAGACTGTCGGTACGAAGCATTTCGATAAACATTCTTCCGAATCCGTACCAGCCCATATAGGCAAAGAATATCTCACCGTTGAATTTCTTTTTACGGTAAAGCACAAAAATGATTATCGCCAAGCCGATAAAATTCCAAAGCGACTCGTACAAAAAGGTGGGGTGTACGCCGTCGGGATAGTTGGTTGCGGTGGTAAAGCGAAGTACGTCGCCGTTGTATTTTTCGATCGTCATTCTCCAGGGGAAGCTGCCGACGTTCTCACTGAATCCAAACGCCTCACCGTTTATAAAATTGCCCCAACGTCCTACGATCTGGCCTATCATAACCGCAGGCGCAAGCGCATCAAGAAGCGCAAACGCTTTCATCTTTTTGACCTTGCAGTAAATCAGCACGGTCGCCAATCCGAAAATTATTGCTCCGTAAATGGCTATACCGCCGTTGCGGATGTTTATCATATCGAGAAAGCTTCCGTCCTTGTACTGATCCCACTCGGTTGCAACGTAAAAGAACCTCGCTCCGACAATTCCTATCGGAACGGTGAGAAGCGTTACGTTGTAAACGGTGTCGGCATCAATAAGCTCCTTTTTCGTAGCGAGATAATACAAGGTCAAAAAGGCAAGAATAATACCGAGCGAGAGAATAATTCCGTACCACTGTACTCCAAAACCCGACTCTTTGTCGATATAAAATGCTGTGGCGTTTACATTGAACTCAAGACCGAGATCGGGAAACGCAATTACGTTTTTCATTGATGTTCTCCTTTCGAACTGTAATCAAATACAACGCTCAGAGCGGTTTTTTTGGTATCTATCATCGAGCAAAGCGCCGAATGCACCTGCTCCGACGTGATATTGCGAAGCATATAAATATAATCAAAGCCGCTTATTCCGTAAAGTGCATCACCGATGCAGGAATAAACTATATCCTCGGGGCTGTCGAATCCCGACACAGCCGAGACGTAGGCAACCTTTTTCTCCCTTTCAAAGCTCTCGGGCGAAAAAAAGTTCTTTTTGCGGTACTCGATCTCCTCGAGCATCAGCCCGTATACCCTGTCGGGCTCGGGACTGCTGCCCGCAACAACCATACTGCAAGCACCGCCGTATATCTCGGTACCTGCCGAAAAACGCTCGTTGATGAGCCCTTTTTCATAATTTTTGCAGTAGAAATCACTCGATCTGCCAAAAAGGAGCGAAACCGCATATTTGAGCGCAACAGCCTTTTTGACCGAATCGGGGTTCTTTTCCATACTCGGGCACTTACATCCCGCAAAGAACAGCGGTGTTGCTATCGAGCCGTAGCTGACCGCACGGGGAATCACGATTCCGCTCTGCTCGGGCTCGGGTGCGGTAGTCGGTCGGACTGAGTAAGAATAGCCCGAAAACGCTCTGTCGGCTATCTCGAGCACCCTGTGCCTGTCAACGCTTCCGCAAACGCCGAGCACTGCGTTGGAAGGGATATAAAAATCACGGTGAGCCGCAAAAAGTATTTCGGGAGTAATGCTTGCAACCGACTCGGCACTGCCTGCAACCGAGCGTGCCACGGGATGATTTTTGTACATTCCGTTCATCAGCGCCTGCCAGCCGCGGTAATCGGGGCTGTCGTCGTACATGCTGATTTCCTCGGTGATGATCGGTTTTTCCTTGGCTACCGTTTTTTTGTTGAAATGAGGCTTGGTCACCAGCTCGAGCAGCAGCTCAAGGTTATCGTAAAAATTCTCACTGCAGCTAAAATGGTAGGAGGTGTTATCCACGTCGGTAAAGGCGTTGGGGTTGCCTCCCTTTGAATCGAACAGCGCAAATGCATCCCTTCCGTCGGGGAGCGCAAACATAGAATGCTCAAGAAAATGAGCCGTTCCGGCAGGAATACGGTATTCCCTTCCCTCTTTTTCGTATACCTCATCGGCAGAGCCAAAGCCGAATGTTATATTTGCAAACGAGGTCGGAGTATCCTTTTCGGACACAATGATCCTCAGTCCGCTGTCGTGAGTAATTTCATAAATGCTCTCACGGAGAATAGGGTCGGTTTTAAGAACAAAATCCATCACTTTCCCTCCGATCTGAGCAGATAAACGGTATCCAGCTCGATTTTATTTGCAAAGTCGATGACCTCATCACGTGCGACGTCGTCGACGAGAGCTCCTATCTCGCCCGGGGTGAGAGGCTCGCTGTGAAGCGCCTGACCGAGCGCAAACGAATTCATCCCCGTAAGGCTTCCCTCGACTGCTCTGAGTGAGCGATGGATGGCTTTTTTTGCGTTCTCAACGTCGGAGTCCGAAAACTCCCCCTTTTTCATACTCTCAAGCTCCGAAAGTATTGCCTTTTCGGCTTTTTGGGCATTTCTCGGGGAAATTCCGCAGGCAACGAGCATAACGTTCTTCCTGCCCGAGGTGTAGCTGTTGCAGTAGTAGCAAAGCCCCCTCTTTTCCCTGACACCCGTAAAGAGCTTACTCATAGGTGATGCCGCAAAAATCTCGTCAAATACCGAAAGAACGGCACGCTCACCGTGAGTGACCGTTGTCGGCATACCGAATCCCAGCACGAGCACGCTTTGGTTGCCATCGGTAGGTTCGGTAACACGCTTGAGAGAGCCGACCTTATGTACCGTACCCTCGGGAATATCACGCTTTCTCGGAGCAAACGGCAAATGCCTTTTCATCAGCTCAAAAACCTTCTCGCCGTCGCTCTCGCCAACGTAGACTATCTCAACCGCAGGCGAGCTGAGGCAATAGCGGTAAACCTCGGTAAGCGTTTCGGGGGTTATTGCTTCAACCCCCTCGACCGTACCGTCGGGATCGGCGGCGTATGGCTCGGACTCGCACATTATCTCACGGGCTCTTTTGAGCGCAAACGACCTCTTGTCCTCAATGACCGAGCATATCTCCTCGGTAAGACACAGCTTCTCGCTCTCAACGTATTCGCTGATAAAATGCCCGTCCTCAAATGCGGGAGCAAAAAGTATTTCGCCGAGTATTTCTATGGCTTTTTCGAGATTAGCCTCGCCCGATAGAGTATAGGAATCGGCAAGCGAAACCGTCTCGGCAGTGACGAGCAAAAGCTCGCCCCAGCGGCGCACGTATGTATCAAGCCCCAATGCATAAAGCTCATCCTTTGCCACTCGGAGCTTTTGCATGGTGGGATATTTTGCACAGGAAAGCGATAACAGGTTAGTGAGCAGCGAGTAGCCCGATGCCGTGACATCCGAAAGCGGAAGCACAAACGAAACGGTTATAAAATCGGATTTGAACTTATCGGTTTTTACAGCCGAAAGGCTTACACCCTCACAAAGCTCTTTCTTAAATATATTCATCAAATCAATTCGGCACTGTCGGCATCAAGGTAGAGCCTTGCATTTGAGTGTGTGCGAAGAATCGTTGCAGGGCATTCCTCCGAGATACTGCCGTTAAGAGTGCGCCGTACGGCATTTGCCTTTGTTTTTGCAGGCACGATGCAGAATACCGACTCGGGCGCAACAAGCGTGGGAATGGTAAGTGTGATTGCGTGAGTGGGTACCTCGTCGAGCGAAGCAAAGCATCCGTCGTTTACCTGCTGATTGCGGCATTTCTCGTCAAGCGAAACGGGTTTTACGGCAAGCGGGTCGTCAAAACGAGCAACGTGAGGATCGTTAAAGGCGATATGGCAGTTTTCGCCGATGCCCATACAAATAATATTGCATTTATTCTCGTCAAGCAGCCTTGCATAACGCTCGCACTCCTTTTCGGGATCGGAAGCGGTAATATCAATGCAGTTGACGCTTCCGAAGGGAACGAGGTCAAACAGCTCCCTCCTCAAAAAGTTCGCAAAGCCCTGAGGTGCATCCTCGGGCAGACCTATGTACTCGTCCATGTGAAATGCATTGATGCGTCCCCACTCGATGCTTTGATCGGCAACAAGGCAAGCCAAAAAATCGCTCTGACTCGGTGCCGCAGCGAAAATCATATTGATGCTATCGTGCTTGGTAAGCATTTTTTTTATCTCATTTGCAACGTCTGCCGCTGCCGCTGCGCCCATCTCGTCACGTGTCGAGTAGGCGTTATATGTAAGGCTATCTATCCTTCCGCTTTTAATAACTGACATTAATTCACCTCAAAAATCGTTTTTCCGCCGCTGATGACGGATTTTACGTTGATATCGCCGTCAAACAGCGTAAAATCGGCTCTCTTTCCGACGGCAATAATTCCCCGGTCATTAAGTCCTGCTATCCTTGCAGGTGTTTCGGACATCATTCTGACGGCGTCCGCAAGGCTTGCCCCTGCCAAGATTGCCGTCCGCACGAGCTTGTCGGCGGTAGCGACGCTTCCGGCAAAAGCCATTCCGCCCGGCATTTTTGCTACGCCGTCCTCAATATAGCATTCCTGCCCGTGAGCAAGCGAGCCGAGGATGGTTTTGCCCTCGCTCTGCCCTGCACCGCGCATTGCATCGGTGACCAGAGCGCATCCCTCCACACCCTTTGCACGGAACACAAGGCCGAGAATGGACTCGGGTAAATGCCGTCCGTCGGCAATTACCTCAACGGTAAGCGAATCAAATATGTAGCCGCACTCAATCAATCCGGGATGTCGGTAGCCACCTATACGCACCATACCGCTCATTGCGCTGTAAAAATGAGTAAGGTGGGTATATCCCCTTCCGATCGCCTCGCGCACGGTGTCAATCAGTGCATCCGAATGACCCATCGAGGCGCAAATACCTTCCTCGGAGAGCCTTGTGCCAAGCTCGAGCGCACCCTCTAATTCGGGAGCAACCGACATACGGCGGATGATACCCCTGCCCTCGGACAGTATTTTTTCGTAATGCTCCCTCTCGGGTACTCTCAGATACCTCGGGTCCTGCGCTCCCGCCTGTGCAGGCGAAAAGTAGGGGCCCTCAAGGTGAAGTCCGCCGAGCATCGTTCCAAGCTCGGTATCCTGTACCCTGCGGTATACGTCAAATGCGTGAAAAAGCTCCTCGTCACTGCTCGTGAGTGTTGTGGGAAGAAGCGTTGCGGTGCCGTGGGAAGCGTGCAGCGCAAGCGCATTCTCATACGCCCCAGGCGTTCCGTCCATAAAATCGCTTCCGCCGCCACCGTGAACGTGGATATCCACAAATCCGGGTGCAATATACGTAAGTCCGTTATCGCAATCACAACAGCTTCCCGATTCGATACCCGTAATTATCCCGCCGTCATAGCTGACCGTGGCACCGTAAAGTATACCGCCGGGGGTGATAACGTTCCCTTTTAATGAGTTACTCATCAATAATCACAACTGCCGTTGCGGCAATTCCCTCCTCACTGCCTGTAAAGCCGAGGCCTTCCTCGGTGGTGGCCTTTACGCTCACACGGGATATATCGATTCCGAGTGCGTTGGCTATATTCTCACGCATTTTATCAACAAAAGGAGATATCTTCGGCCTTTGTGCAATAACTGTCGAATCGACGTTATTGACCGTAAAGCCCTTGTTTTTCAGCAGCTTTGCACATTCTGCGAGAATAAGCATCGAGTCGATTCCTTTGTACCCCGCATCACTGTCGGGGAAATGCTTTCCAATATCCCCGAGTGCCGCCGCACCGAGCAATGCATCGCATACGGCGTGGATAAGCACGTCGGCATCCGAATGACCGAGAAGCCCTGTTTCGTGCGGAATCTCTACTCCGCCGAGTATGAGCTTTCTGCCCGAAACAAGACGGTGAACATCGTATCCCTGTCCGATTCTAATCATTTTTATTCTCTTTCCTCACCCGTTCAATGGCAATCGCCAGGGTGATGTCCTCGGGAGAAGTGAGCTTTATGTTGTCCGAGGGACAAATAACGTATTCCACGCTCACTCCTGCCGACACGAGCATACCGCATTCATCGGTAAAGCCCGAAATATCTCCGATTTTTTTGACCGAATTAGTATATACCTCGGTCAAGAATGCCTGCGGGGTCATTATCGAGAGTAAATGCCTGCGGTCGGGGGTGTATATCTCGCCCGACTCAAAATCGACGTACCGAATAGTATCGGTAACCGCAGAGCAGGCACAGGAGGCGCCTGTTGCCTGCACGGAACCGCACACCGAGTCAATTATCTCTGCCGTAACGAAGGGTCTTGCACAATCATGAACGCAAACCGCATAGGCACCCTCGGATGCCATAATCCCGTTATACACCGACTCGGCACGCATACTGCCTCCTCGGGTAAAGGTAACGGGCTTTTTACAATGTGCCGCAAGCTCCCTGAAAGGGCTGTCATCCTCGGGACAAACGACAGTGATTGCATCAACGCTCGACTGCTCAAATGCGCCGAGCACACGCTCAAACAGCGTTCTGCCCTCGATTTGGATAAGCGGCTTGATAACTCCGCCCATTCTACTGCCGCTTCCTGCGGCAACGATAACCCCAAAAACAGGCTTATCCCTCATAACCGTATCCTATCTCAAACGCCTTGAGATTGAGCTCGGCGAGCTCGGGCTTTGACTTGGGAGCCGACTCCGCAAGACATTTTTTGAAATACTCGTATGTAAAAATACCGGTTTTTTTGATAAGATAACCGAGAATAATGACGTTTGCGAGTTTGGAAAATCCTGCCTCGTTTGCAAGACGGGTTGCAGGTATTGCGTAAACGTTGACGTCAGCCCTTGTGCTGCCGGTGTCTATAAGCGAGGAATCGATAACGATATCACCGCCCGAGACGACCTTACCCTCAAATTTCATAAGAGAGGGCTTGTTCATTGCGATAAGAATATCGGGGGCGGTAACGAGAGGCGAGCCGATGGGCTCCGAGTCGATATTTACTGAGCAGTTACAGGTACCGCCGCGCATCTCGGGACCGTAGGAAGGGAGCCAGCTGACGTAACTTCCGTTTTTCATACCTGCGGTAACAAGCTGTTTACCTGCGAACAGAATTCCCTGTCCGCCAAATCCTGCAAGAAGTACTGCACTCATTTTACTTCCTCCTTCGTAACGTCCTTATATACGCCGAGAGGATAGTGAGTCATCATATTCTCCCTCAGCCATTCAAGCGATTTCTCAGGCGAGAGTCCCCAGTTTGTGGGGCAGGTGGAAAGAACCTCGATAATAGAGAGGCCTTTTTTGTTCATCTGCATCTCAAAGCCCTTTTTGATTGCCTTTTTTGCGGCAAGCACGTTCTTTACGCAGTCAACCGCAACACGCTCGGCGTAGGCAACGCCGTCAAGAGTGCTTACCATCTCGCAAACACGTACGGGGTTACCCTGGATCTCTCTGATTCTGCCGTAGGGCGAGGTTGTGGTAACCTGACCGAGAAGCGTGGTAGGCGCCATCTGACCGCCGGTCATACCGTAGATTGCGTTATTGACGAAGATAATGGTGATGTTCTCACCTCTTGCGCCTACGTGAACAGTTTCGGCCGTGCCGATAGCGGCAAGGTCGCCATCGCCCTGATAGGTAAACACGGTAAGCTCGGGATGAGCTCTCTTTACGCCCGTTGCAACGGCAGGAGCTCTGCCGTGGGGCGCCTCGATCATATCACAGTTAAAATAGTTATAAGCAAACACCGAGCAGCCGACGGGAGCGATACCTACGGTGGTATCCTCGAGCCCAAGCTCATCTATAGCCTCGGCAACGAGGCGGTGAATAATACCGTGGGTGCATCCGGGACAGTAATGAAAAGGAACGTCGGTGAGTGCGTGAGGTTTTTGGAATACAGTCATTATGCGTTACCTCCGTTATATTCCTCGATTTTTGCAAGAATCTCCTCGGGAGAAGGAATCATTCCGCCCGTTCTGCCATAGTGGTATACAGGCTTTTTGCAGTTGGTGGCAACCTTGATATCGTTGACCATCTGTCCCATATTCATCTCTACCGAGAGAAGGCATTTTACGTTATCCGCAAGTGCGTCAAGCTGCTTTGCGGGGAAGGGATAGAGCGTAATCGGTCTGAAAAGTCCTGCCTTGATTCCCTTTTTGCGTGCAAGACGAACCGCCGTTTTTGCGATACGGGAGGTAATGCCGTAAGCAACGAGAACGATATCGGCATCCTCGGTGAGATATTCCTCGTATTTTACCTCGGTATCCTCAATACGGGCGTATTTTTCAAATCGCTCAAGCACCGTTTTTTCGAGCACGTCGGGCTCGATATAAAGCGAGTTGATGATGTTGTGAACTCTCTTGCCGCCATGACCTCTGCAAGCCCAATCCTTCTCGGGAATCTCCCTGACCGGCTTATCCTCAAAGTCAACGGGCTCCATCATCTGACCGAGCGCACCGTCGGCAATAATCATACAGGGCATACGGTAGATGTCGGCAAGGTCAAAAGCCTCACCCGTAAGGGTAGCCATTTCCTGCACCGAGTTGGGGGCGAGCACAAGCATTCTGCCGTCGCCGTGTCCGGGTGCCTTGGTAGCCTGATTATAATCGCTCTGCGCAGGCTGAATACCGCCGAGACCGGGGCCGCCGCGCTGTACGTTTACAATAACACAGGGCAGGTCGGAGCCGATTATGTAGGAAATACCCTCGCTCTTGAGACTGATTCCGGGGGAAGACGAGCTGGTTATAACTCTCTCACCCGTGCTTGCGGCACCGAGCACCATATTTATTGCAGCAACCTCGCTCTCAGCCTGGAGCGAAAGTCCGCCTCTCTTGGGCATATTCTTTGCCATATATTCCGAAAGCTCGGTCTGCGGAGTGATAGGATAACCGAAAAACAGCTTACAGCCTGCACGGATAGCCGCCTCGGCAATAGCCTCGTTACCCTTCATCAAAAGCTTCTCACCCATTATTTGTCACCTCTCTCTACAGTGATAACGACGTCGGGACACATGGTTGCACACATCGCGCAGGCAAGACATTTGTCCATCTCGGTCACGGTTGCGGGATGATAGCCCTTTGCATTGAGCTTTGACTCATCCAAGAAGACTATCTTTTTGGGGCAGGCGAGCACGCACAGCCCGCAGCCCTTGCATAATTCGGTTTTGAAGGTTACCTTGTTCATAACTTCCCTCTTTCCTAAAACAGTTTTTTCGTTATATCGTTGATCGGCACCGCAGACTCTATATTCAGCTCCGCAAGCGCCGTAGTCAATACTAAAGGCAGTCCCGATATTTCAGCAAGCCTTTCGGCACAGCCGACCGAATCGGTAACGGTTTTTACGGACGTTTCGTTTCCGAGATTGCTGTTGTTGATGATTCCGTCAAACCTAAGTCCCGAAACACGCTCGATATCCCGCATAAGGGCATAGGCATCCTCCGGCTCGGCAATAAGCGGACGGTAACGGTTATACACAAAATACATTCTGTACCCCGCCTTGATATACTTATCACGGCTGAGTCCGAGCACTGCGGCTCCGTCACTGTCGCCGCCGACATCGGCAACCGATTTCCCCTCACCCTCAAAGAGCAGGTTGTAATCGGGAGGCAACGACGGAATATCCACGTTTGTGTTGGCAAACTCGGGGATAAGCGGACGGACCCCGTTCTCTCTCAAAAGACGTGCGTTGTCCGCCGAGCGGAAATAGGGGTTGACTATATCCAGGTCGGCAAGCACGCATTTCTGTCCGCTTTTTGCAATATCAAGCGCAAGATTGACGGCAACGTTTGTTTTTCCCGTGCCGAAATGCCCCGATATTACCGTTATTTTTCTGTCCGCAAGGGACGCAAGTGTTTTCATAGCTTTCCTCTGATGATATCTCCGCTTTTCGCAAACTCGGTCTCGAGGTAAAACTCCATCATCGGATGCCTCGTATCCTCGATGGGATTCATCTCGCTGTCATACATTTTTCCGATAACTATGTCACGACCGAAGGTGCCGGGCGAGAGGATATTTGCCTCGTCACCCACGCACATCTTGTTGCGCTGAATGCATTTTGCAAGTCCCCTCTCGGCATCAAACTCGCTGACCGTACACAAAAACGGAACGTCGTTGATGTACTCGTTGACCTTTGACACGTTGGCATCGTCGGACGGCGAGGAATAATAATATCCCGTGCCGAACTCACGGTGGCTCATGCTCTCGGTCTCACGTGCGAGCCGCACGTCATAGGGCTTTCCCTCAAAATAGTTATCGATTGCTATGCGGTAGGCGTTCGTGACGGCAGCGGTGTAGTAGGCGCTCTTCATTCTGCCCTCGATCTTGAAGGAATCGATACCGGCATTCACAAGATCGTCGATATGCTCGATCATACGCATATCCCTCGACGAGAATATGTAGGTGCCCTCGCAGTCCTGCTCAACGACAGCCGTCTCACCCCTCTTTTCCTCGCTGAGATAATACTTCCAGCGGCAGGGCTGAGCACATTTTCCCTCGTTGGCGTTCCTGCCCGTGTAGTAGTTGGAGAGCAGACACCTGCCCGAGTAGGAAACGCACATCGCACCGTGAACAAAGCACTCGATCTCCATCTCGGGAACGTTTTTGGCGATTGCCGCTATCTCGGAGAGCGAAAGCTCCCTTGCCAGCACTACCCTGCTGACTCCCTGCTTTTGCCAGAAGCTGACAGTAGCGGAGTTGACGGTGCTCGTCTGAGTAGATAGGTGGATAACGGGATTTTTGATATACCGCTTGGCGTATTCCATAACACCCGGGTCACTGATAATATAGGCATCGGGCTTTAGCTCGCCGAGCAAGCCGAGATAGGAGGGCAGCTCCTCAAAATCCCGGTCACGGGGCATAACGTTGAGAGTAACGTAAACCTTTTTACCTCTTTGATGAGCGTATTCGATGCCATTTGCCATATCCTCGGGCGAAAAGTTATCGGCCTGTGCGCGCATACCGAACCTGTCAAGCGCACAGTAAACGGCATCGGCACCGTAGTCAACGGCAAATCTGAGCTTTTCGAGGTTGCCCGCCGGCGACAGAAGCTCGGGCCTTTTGATATTCTTCATCACTCGTAATCACCCGTTTCCATAGCTTCGTTTTCCTGCTTTACCTTTGCCACGTTACGCTGATGCGAGCTGAGACTGGATGCGTAATAGGTTTTGCCTGCGTTATTGGACACAAAATAATAGGCGTTTATCTCATCACCGTCGCTGTCGAGCGGAGGCGACGGGAACATTGCGGCAAGCAGTGCATCAATACCTGCGTTTGCAACTCCTCCGGGGGGAAGTCCGTCGTAAAGATAGGTATTATATGGCGAATCAAACGAAATATCAAGCTCGGTCGAATCGCTTATTCGCTCGGGAAGCACGTACTGAATAGTCGCATCGCTCTCGAGACGGGGGAAGCTGCCCGGATGGGAAAGACGGTTATGGAACACGTATGAGATATACTCAAAGTCCACCGCCGTTTTACCCTCAGCCTGTACCATTGACGATAGCACGATTATATCGTCAAAGGTCATTCCGTACTCCTCTAAGCAATACTCCGAGTAAGAAACTCCCTCGCTGTTTTTCTTGGTGAACTCCTTCCAGAACTTATCGTTAAAGTTGTTGAGGAGCTTATTGATAACGTATACCTCGGGGGTATCGGTATAAAAATCGTAGGTATCGGGGAACAGATATCCCTCAAGACGGTATTTGCGGTCCTCGCTGTAGCCCATCTCCTCAAGCAGTACAACAAACTCGTGCTTGTAGGGGTGCTCATTGATCGCCTGCACGTATCCCTCTTTCGTTCCGATTCCGTTTTCGACAAACAGATCGATTATCTGATCGACGGTAAATCCCTCGGGGATAGTGATGCGTACCTCAACACGCTCTTTATAGACCGTTGTGAGTGCCGTAATGAGCTGGGTATAGTTCTCGTTGGCATTGAGAATATAGGTTCCGGGTATATACTGCGTAGCCTCGCCGTCCGAGCGATACTGCATATATATTTTGAACACCCATGCATGCTCAATAATGCCGTTTTCCTCAAGAATCGCCGCTACCTGCTCATCGGTGGCATCCTCGGGAATGACGACCTCTATCTCCCTGTCGGGTGCGACAAGCGCAAATACATCGTTGCCGACCGAGATGATAAAGTATGACAGATATCCCGCCATAATAACCACGATAGAGATATAGACGAGAGCCTTTGCAAACACGCTCAGTCCGTCAAAAATCCCAAAAATCAGCCTTTTGCTGCGTTTTTCCTTAACCTCCTCCTCGTCACCGTCATCCTCCTCCGTTTCGGGCACGGGATCGTTGTCATAGGGAGTTTCCTCGGTGATATCGTCAACCGCATCGGTAAAATGAGGGTTGCTTATATCGGGCTCCTGACGCACCGATTCACCGTCCTCGGACAGATGGCTGAATATCGATGCGGGCATCTCGCCCTCAAAGCACTCGGCATCCTCGGTGGTAGGCTCCGTCATGGATGCAGACTCATCGGGAGCGTTTGCGCTTTGGGTGGAATCGAGAGGCTTTGAGCTATCTGATTTTGAATCAAGATCGCTCAATATTTCAAATATTTCATCAAAGTGGTTCTTTTGTTCTGACATCGGTTTTCCTCCTTAGCCAAGACATTAAAGCCGGAAACGAATTTTTAGTGCCGTTATTACTACACCAAAAGAGTAAAGCAGATAAACACGGCAATCAGCAGTAAAAATGCAGGTGAAAAGAATACTCTCGGCCAGTTGTCGGCACTTTTGGGCGGCACCGAGGTGACGGGCGGAGATACGGCGTAATCATAGCAGATACTCTCAACACGTGACAGCATCAGCACGAAAGCGATTCCCACAATTGCAATCAGCACGAATCCCATAAAGAATTCCCCCGACTTTTTGACCGTTACTCTAAGGAACACGTCGCTTCCGTAGATAGCCAAAAAGTTACTCATTATATGAAGCACCGTAGAAGGGATTATTGAACGGGTGACCGCAGTCACAAATCCGAACAAAAGTCCCGAAAACAGGTACACAAACATATTTTCGGGTGAAAAATGGAGCATTGCAAAGCATATTGCCGATACTATGATGGCGTTTGTGCTTCCGTAGACTCCGTACTCACTCATAATCACGCCGCGGAACAAAAACTCCTCGCAAACGGCAGGAATAACTATGAGTGCAAGCGCAATTTCAAGGTGGCTGTACTCACCGACACTGCCCGAAAAATCACCGTAGATGCTTACGAGCGTGGCGGTGCCGCCCCCTGTGATGTAATAAAAATATTTTATTAGCAGCATTCCGCTCACAAAAAACACGGCGGCAAAGATCAGGAACAGCAGTTTTCCGCCCTTTGCCGAAATAAGCATAACGGGAGTTGCGAGCTTTTTGGCTTTCAGCAGATAATAAAGAATGCAAGGAAGCGCAAGCACGCATAGCTGTATTACGCCCATCGTAACAAAAATATTCGTATCGGACGATACGTTTTTAACCGCAATACGCGACATCTGCAATCCGATCAGCACGACCAGCACCAAAATGGGTGCCGTGATGCTCGGGCGGTTGAATTTTTGCTTTATTGCGTCCTTCATCGCTTCCTCCTCGTAGTTTTTCAAAAATCGAAATATTTTATCCCTCGTAACGGATCGCTGTTTTTATCTCGGATACGGCGGCTCTGCCGAAAAGCTGCTCGGTGAGCTTAAAGCCGAATTCGTAAGCAACGCCCATACCCTCGGCGGTAATAAAAATATCGTCCTGCTCAACCTTTTTACCCGTGATATTCGCACGGCTGAGCGCAGGCGCAAACGAGGGATAAACTGCGACACGGCGGCCGTCAAGCAGCAGCATATCACCCAGAATCGACGGTGCGGCGCAGATTGCTCCGATATATACGCCGAGCTTGACCGCATCCTCGATAATGGCAAGCACTCTCCTGTCCGAGCCGAGACGCTCGGTACCGACGGCACCGCCCGGCAGAATGATACACGCCGCATCATCTACCGAAACTTCGCCTACCATAATATCCGCAACGAGCTTCATTCCGTGAGCCGACTCAACCGTAAGCGATGCCTCGGTCGATGCCAAAAGAACCTCGGCTCCGGCTCTTTTCAGTATGTCTGCAGGGACTATCGCCTCTGCTTCCTCAAATCCGTTTGCAAGCAGTAAATAAACTCTGTGCATAATATTTTCTCCTGTTTTTCAAAAATCAAAGTCCGATATCCGGAATGGCCCTTTTAAGCCGCTCGACTATCTCATCATGAATATCCTCAACCGACCGTATCTCCTCGCCGTTATTGCAGTTTACCTGAATCCAGCCGAGCTTTTTTGCCGAATAGAGTGCGGCGCGGTAGCTGTTCTCGAGATGTGCTCTGTTGCTCTCGTGGATATCCTTGACCGCACCCGTTTCATCGCAACGCTTCTCGAGAAGCCTTTGCGACAGATGCGGAGGCAGACAGAGATAAACGACGGCATCGGGACGTGGGATAGCCAGCTTTTTGTATTCATAATCGTCTATCCATTCAAGAAATCCCTCATACTGCAGCTCATCGAGCTTTGAAAGCTGATGCACCGCATTTGCAGATGCATAGCGATTTGCAAGTATCACGCTTCCGCTATCATAGTCCTTTTTCCAGTCGAGCATATAGGAGCAGTACCTGTCGGTAGCAAAAAAGGCACTTGCGGCATAGGGATTAACCGACTCGGGATCGCTTCCGAATGCACCCGAAAGATACATATTCACCTGCGCCGACCAGCTCGGATCGTAGGTCGGATAGGAAACATATTTGTGCGGTACTCCGCTTTTTTCAAAGCGAGCCATCAAAAGCTCGGTCTGCGTTTTCTTTCCCGATGCATCAAGTCCGTCTATCGCTATCAGCTTTCCCATTTGCCATTGTCCTTTCGATTCTATCTCAATATAGTAATATACCACAATATATAATAAAAAGCAATAAAAAACGGACATATAAAATGCCCGTTTGAATTTTTTTACAATTTTTTGATCTTATCCGAAAAGCTTTTACGCTTTGGATAGTTCTTTTCGTCACAGCTCTCGGCAAAATCCTCAAGTGCCCTGCGCTGTTTTTTGGAAAGCGATTTGGGCACCTCAACGTTGACGGTGACAAGCAGATCACCCCTGCCCTTGCCGTTGACGTAGGGGATTCCCCTGCCCTTGACAGCAAAAGTGCTTCCGCTCTGGGTACCCTCGGGAATTGTCAGCTCGCCGCTGCCCTCAAGCGTGGGAATGACTATCTTTGCTCCAAGTGCCGCATCGGTAAAGGAAACGGGCATTTCGAGATATATGTTTACGCCGTCACGCTCAAACAGCGAATGCTCCCTTACCATAACGGTAATTCCGAGATCGCCTGCAGGTCCGCCGTTACTGCCCGCATTACCCTGACCGTGAAGCAGAACTCGCTGACCGTTATCGATTCCCGCAGGAATGGAAACCTCAAGCTTTTTGTTCTTTTTAACGGTGCCTCTGCCGCGGCACTCGCCGCAGGGCTCCTTGATTATCCTGCCCTTACCGCCGCACTCGGGGCAATCGGAGGTGCTTTGCATAACGCCGAAGGGCGTTCTTTGCTGAACGTTAATACGTCCCCTGCCTCCGCATCGCTGACAGGTGGTAGCCGAGGTTCCTTTTTTCGCTCCGCTTCCGCCGCACTCGGGACAGCCCTCTATACGGGTATAGCTGATATCCTTTTTGCATCCGAATGCCGCTTCCTCAAACGAAATGGTAATCCTGAGCGAAACGTCACTGCCTTTGCTCGGAGCGTTTGGATTTGACCTTCTTCCGCCGCCGCCGAACATTCCGCCGAATATGTCGCCAAAAATGTCGCCCATATCAAATCCGCCGCCGAAGCCGCCAAAGCCGCCGTCAAAGCCTGCCGCATTGGGATCAACACCCGCATAGCCGTAGCTGTCGTAGCGAGCCTTTTTATCGGGGTCGGAAAGTATGGAATACGCCTCGTTGACCTCCTTGAATTTTTCCTCGGCGGTCTTATCGTTGGGATTGGCATCGGGATGATACTTTTTTGCCATACTCCGATATGCTTTTTTTATCTGATCATCGGTGGCATCCTTAGATATGCCGAGTATTTCGTAGCAATCCCGTTTGTCTGCCATCTGTCCCTCACCTCTTTTTCGTGAATACGCTCCAATGGGAGAGCGTCGGCTCTCCCATGAAGTTAATATTGATTATTTGTCGCTGTTATCGGTAAACTCGGCATCGTATACGCCGTCGTCGTTGCCGCCGTCAAAGCCTCCCTGTGCTCCTGCATCGCCGCCGGGTGCGGACTGAGAGTAAAGCTTGGAGCTGACCTCGTAAACCGCCTTCTGAAGTGCATCGGTCTCGGCCTTGATACGCTCTACATCGCCCGAAGCAACCGCATCCTTGAGTGCGGTGATTGCGGCATTAACGGGTGCCTTGTCGGCATCGGTAAGCTTATCGCCTGCATCGGCAAGAGTTTTTTCACACGCAAATATCATACTTTCGGCGTTGTTTTTGACCTCAACCGACTCTCTCTGCTTGCGGTCCTCCTCGGCGTGCATCTCGGCATCCTTGATTGCCTGCTCGATGCTCTCCTTGCTCATATTGCTGGAGGACTGAATGGTGATATGCTGCTCCTTGCCGGTGCCCTTATCCTTTGCACTTACGTTAACGATTCCGTTAGCGTCGATGTCAAAGGTAACCTCGATCTGGGGAACTCCTCTGGGAGCGGGAGCGATTCCGTCAAGATGGAATCTGCCGAGAGTGGTATTGTTTGCCGCCATCTCACGCTCACCCTGAAGCACGTGAATCTCAACCGAGGTCTGTCCGTCAGCCGCGGTGGAATAGTTCTGGCTTTTTTGTACGGGGATAGTGGTGTTACGGTCGATTATTCTGTTGAATACGCCGCCGAGAGTCTCAATGCCGAGTGAAAGCGGAGTAACGTCGAGAAGGAGAAGGTCCTTTACCTCGCCGCCGAGAACACCGCCCTGAATAGCGGCGCCGACTGCAACGCACTCGTCGGGGTTGATTCCCTTGGAGGGCTCCTTGCCGATAAAGCTCTTTACTGCCTCGTAAACTGCGGGGATACGGGTGCTTCCACCGACAAGAAGAACTTTGTCAACCTGCGAGGGCTGAAGTCCCGCATCACGGAGGGACTGCTTAACGGGGCCCATCGTTTTCTCAACGAGATCACGTGTAAGCTCGTCAAATTTTGCTCTGGTAAGAGTAGCGTCAAAGTGCTTGGGTCCGGTAGCATCTGCGGTGATAAAGGGAAGATTGATGTTGGTGCTCATCATACCCGAGAGCTCAATCTTTGCCTTCTCGGCAGCCTCCTTGAGTCGCTGCATAGCCATTTTGTCGCTGCGGAGGTCGATTCCCGACTCGGATCTGAAGGTCTCTGCGATCCAGGCGATGATCTTATCGTCAAAATCGTCGCCGCCGAGCTTGGTGTCGCCTGCGGTGGAAAGAACCTCAAACACACCGTCGCTGATCTCAAGGATCGATACGTCAAAAGTACCGCCGCCGAGGTCGTAGATCATAACCTTCTGGTCGAGCTCCTTGTCAAGTCCGTACGCAAGTGCGGCAGCAGTGGGCTCGTTGATAATACGGAGAACCTCAAGTCCTGCGATCTTGCCTGCATCCTTGGTAGCCTGACGCTGTGCATCGCCAAAATATGCAGGGACGGTGATGACCGCCTGAGTAACCTTTGTTCCGAGATAGCTCTCGGCATCGGTCTTGAGCTTCTGGAGGATCATTGCGCTGATTTCCTGAGGAGTGTAGCCCTTGCCGTCGATATCTATCTTACGGTTGGTGCCCATATCTCTTTTGATCGAAATGATCGTTCTGTCGGGGTTGGTGATCGCCTGTCTTTTTGCAACCTGGCCGACCATTCTCTCGCCGGTTTTCGAAAATGCGACTACCGAGGGGGTAGTTCTGTTACCCTCTGCGTTGGGAATAACGGTAGGCTCGCCGCCCTCAAATACCGAAACACAGGAGTTTGTCGTTCCGAGGTCAATACCAATAATTTTTGCCATAATAAATACCATCCTTTCTGTATGTCGAAGTGAATAAAATCCTGAATTTTATCAGTTTGCAACCTTTACCATTGCAGGTCTGATAACCTTTTCGCCCAATTTGTATCCCTTTTGGAAGGTCTGGGTAATAACGTTTTCACCGACCTCTTCGGTCTCCTCGTGCATGATCGCATTGTGGAAATTCGGGTCGAACTGTGCACCGTCGCTCTCGATCTCGGTGACGTTAAGCTTGAGAAGTGTATCCGAGAGCAGCTTATCAAGCGCCTGAATCCCTTTATCCTCGGGATCAAACGCCTTTGCCTGTGCAAGGCTGTCGGCAAGAGGCAGGAACGCCTTTACCGCATCGGAATAGGCATCCGAGTATGCATCGCTCTTTTCCTTTGAACTGCGCTTGCGGAAATTGTCGTACTCGGCGGCAAGACGGAGATATTTGTCCTCGGTCTCGGCAGCCTTCGCTTTGAGCGCTTCCAACTCTTTTTGAGCCTTTTTGGACACCTTCTCGCCCTTTTCCTGCTTGGCTTCCTTTTCCTCGGGAGCCGAGGTCTCCTCTTTTATCTCTTCGTTGTTATTCATCTTCTCGTTGTCCATTTCCGTCTCCAATCAGCTTTTTGTCGATAGCGGCGATTTCCCTCTGCATATGCGATGTGATGCCATCGGCAAAATAATCAAGCGAGGCAATAACCTTTTTGTAGTCCATTCGTTTTGGTCCGATAACGCCTATCGCACCGATAACCTTTCCGTCCACCGAGATGGGGTGGAACACAAATCCCGCATCCGACGGGGCGATTCCCTGCGCCTCATCTCCGAACACAATGCTCGTCTGTCCGGGCACCGCCTTTTTCATCAGCTCCGAAAAACGCTTGCGCTCCTCGATAAGCGTGAGCACGCTCTGCACCTTTGCAACATTAAAGAACTCGGGATGCGAGAGCAGCCTCGTAACGCCGTCGATATGCACCTTTTCGCTGTCGAACGAGCCGAACATCTCGTTGACCACCCTCATCAGCACCGTTGCAAAATGCCGATTATCGCCCATTTCCTCTTCAAAAGCGATAACGGTATTGAGGTTGACCTGCTCGGGAGTAATGTTCGTAAAGCATTTGTTAAGCGCTCTGCAGGCGGTGTCGAGAATGGCGGCATCTACCGGCTCACGGGTTCTGACCTGCCTTGACCTGACCGAGCCGTCACGGCATATCATAACCAAAAGGAAGTTGTAGCTGTCGATAAACACAGTCTCGTATCGGTCGGCCTCGCTTCCGCTTCCGCCGATAAAGGCAAAGGAGGTGTAGTTGGTGACCTCGCCGAGTGCGTGGCTCGCCTCCTCCATCAGACTGCCAAGCTCACTGAGCTTACTGCTGATAACCTCGTCCAGCACCTCGACCTCCTCGAGTGCCAGATAATATTTTTCCATAAGGTTCTCAACGTAGGTGCGATAGCCCTTCGCGGTAGGCACACGGCCTGCCGAGGTATGGGGCTGCTCAAGATAGCCCATGTTCTCAAGCTCACTCATCTCGTTGCGGATGGTAGCGCTCGAAACGTTGAATTCCTCTTTGGTGGTAAGGTATTTTGATCCGACCGGCTCACCCGTTGCGATATAGGCATCGACAACCGATTTCAGTATCGCTTTCTTGCGATCGTTGAGCTCCATGAGCAATCTCCTTTCGGGTTTTATGCGTTAGCACTCTATATGCCTTAGTGCTAACTCCGTATGCTATTATACCCACTTTTTCACATTTGTCAATAGTATTTGCTAAAAAATATTGTTGCATTATTTTCGCGGCGGATTTGCTTTTTCGGTACATTTAACCAAAAATACCCGGTGCGTTTTTCCTATTGATAAAATCGGAGCTGTACGATATAATAAATGCGGGAGGTAACGCCATGAATACCTTTGAATTGATATATAATGAAGTAAAAAAGATACCGGCAGGCCGTGTTGCGTCCTACGGTTTTATTGCATGGTGTGTGGGAAACCCCCGCCTTTCACGTGTGGTCGGGTATGCACTTCACTCCAATCCCGAGCCGGGAGTTATCCCCTGCCACCGTGTTGTGATGAAGGACGGAAGCCTGACCAAATCGTTTGCGTTCGGCGGTGAACAGTGCCAACGCAGGCTGCTCGAAGCAGAGGGCGTAACGTTTCTGCCCGACGGCAGAGTGGATATGGAAAAGCATGCGCTGAAATTTTGACGTTCTCTCTCACGTTGCGCCTGCAATACCCAAGGCTGCAATAAAGAAAGGCTTTTGCTTTTTCGTTCCCGATAAAACCGCATAAATCAAAAACACCCGAACAAGAATCGCTCTTTTTCGGGTGGCTTTTTGTCTGTACAGCTTGCATTGCCGACTGTTATTTGCGCTCGGAGATCATTCTCTTGAGCTCGCAGATAGCATCTCCGATACCGCCTACGGCATCGATAATTCCGTAGTCCACCGCCTCCCTGCCCTCAAGCACCGTGCCGATATCGGTTGTCATTCCCTCGGTGCGTGTCATCAGGCTCCTTATCGTTTCGGCGTCGGCGTGCGAGTGCCGTACGATAAAATCGACTATTCTGTCCTGCATTTTTGCCAGGTTTGTAAAGGTCTGCGGCACTCCGATAACAAGCCCGTTCAGCCGGACGGGATGCAGGGTCATCGTTGCGCTCGGCACGATAAATGACCTTCTTGCCGATACCGCAAGCGGCACGCCTATCGAATGACCGCCGCCCAGCACGAGCGAAACGGTGGGCTTTGTCATTCCGGCAACCAGCTCGGCTATGGCAAGCCCCGCCTCGATATCGCCCCCGATGGTGTTGAGCAGCAGCAGAAGCCCGTCGATCTCATCGTTTTCCTCGACCGCAACGAGAGCAGGAATACACTGCTCGTATTTGGTGGATTTTGTTTGCGGAGAAGCCGCAAAATGTCCCTCGACCTGCCCCGCAATAACGAGTGCGTGGATACAGCTTCCACCGCTTTTTGTGGTAACGCCCGATACTTCGGGTGCCTCGCCGCCCATATTGCAGTCGTCGGTATTCCCAAAATCGGCAATCGTTTCTTCCGAGTCAAAATTATTTGCACTGCGTTCTCTCATTGTTTTCCTCGCTTTTCGGGTATTTTTTGTTCCTGTATCGGTTAGTTTTTTCTTTTTCCAAAACAACAATTCGGTTTTTTTGAAAAAAGTATTGCAAAATCCGGTTTTGCGTGATAAAATAGTCGAGCGTCGGGAAAAGCCGCGCAAAATTCAAACATAATCAAATATGTACAGTATGCATCAAGGAGAGATATCTCGTCTACGGCGAGGATTCGCTAACTCTACGTCTGGTGAGCAAGCTCCCCGACCTCCGAGTTGCGAATGCGAAGTGGATTCAATGAGCAAGCTCATTGAGCCTCGTCTCATCAAGCTCAATAATTATGATGCACGCTGTTGCATCATAATTATGGAGAGATATCGAAGTGGTCATAACGGGGCTGGCTCGAAAGGTAGCCGGGCTTATCACTTGGTGAGCCGCGAAAGCTCTTGTTTTCTCGCAATATCTCGCAAATGCTTCATTTTTCTTGAATTTTGGATGACAGCATTTCACTTCCGGCCTTGCAAAAGCCGTGCAAAATTCAAACACAACCAAATACGGAGAGATATCGAAGTGGTCATAACGGGGCTGACTCGAAATCAGTTTGCGCTCACGCGCACGAGGGTTCGAATCCCTCTCTCTCCGCCATATGAAGACACCATTGAAATCTGAACCCCCAAGTTCGGACTCAATGGTGTTTTTGTTATAAAACCCAGTATTTATGCGGCTTTTTGAGGCCGCATTTTCTTTTTGCCATTCGGACTCAAAACAGAAAAAGTCAAATTT
>JAZNCU010000073.1:0-7489 GCA_045587745.1 Eubacteriales bacterium
GACCCCAGGAGGCGAATAAAACTGCGAGACTTCCGTTTTGGGAAGTCTCGCAATCACCGCCCTTTTAGTATTTACGCCTTGCTGACGGCTTTTGCTTTAAGTCGGATCGTAGCCATGTCGTTCTGTGGGCCAAGGAGTTGTGTGATGAAATTGTCTTCCTAAGACCGCTTGGCCTCCGACTTGACCCCAGGAGGCGAATAAAACTGCGAGACTTCCGTTTTGGGAAGTCTCGCAATCACCGCCCTTTTAGTATTTACGCCTTGCTGACGGCTTTTGCTTTTTTAGCCTTGCGAGCGTTCTTGCCAATGTGCTTGTCGAGAGTGTTCCAGATAAGTCCTGCGAGGAATATCGAGGAGAACAGACCTGCAACGATACCTACGATAAGCGGGAATGCAAAGTTCTTGATGGACTCAACACCGAGAATATAGATCATACCGATGGTGAGTAAGGTAGTAATAGTGGTGTTGATGCTTCTTGTGAGAGTGCTGTGGATACTGGAATTAACAATGTCACCGAACGGTGCATCGCCCATGATCTTCTGATTCTCACGGACACGGTCGAATACGATGATCGTAGCGTTGATCGAGTAACCGAGAATGGTAAGGAAAGCGGCGATAATGTGCGAGTTGATGGGAATCTGGAACAGCGAGTATACCGTGAGCATAACGAACAGGTCGTGTGCAAGACAGAAGATAGCTGCGAGACCGGACGAAAGCACGAATCTGAGCCAGATGTAAGCGAGCATCAGAACAACGGCACATGCTACTGCGAGGAACGCCTTGTTGGTAAGCGACTGTCCTACGGTAGGAGCGATGGTGGTGATCTGAATATCGTCGACATCGGCATTGGGGTATGCCGCAAGAATAGCGGCCTCAAGTGCCTGAGTCTGCTCGTTGTTGAGAGCGGCGGTGCCTGTGCGGATGATAGCGGTGGTGCTTGCACCGGCAGCGGTCGACCGGGTGGTAGAGGAAACGTATTCGTGACCGAGAAGCTCGTGGTTCTCAATGATATCGTTGATATTATTGCAAACCTCATCGGTAACCTCGGTGCCGAGGTTAAGCTGAATCTCGGTACCGCCCGAGAAGTCGATATCGATATTAAATCCTCTGATTGCAAAGGAAACAACGCCTGTAACAACTACAAGAGCTGCAACGATAAGTGCAACCTTTTTGTTGTTGATAAAGTGGAATTTTCCGTTGCCTGTACGGTTTCCGCGGAGAGACTGGTACTTCTTTACGCCGGTAATGCCGAAGCCGATACCGAGGTTAAGGAGCGCTCTGGTGAGCAAGAGGGAGGTGATAAGCGAAATTACAACGCCGATGAAGAGGGTCGAAGCAAATCCCTTGATAGTACCCGAGCCGAGGAAGTAAAGAACTCCGCAGGCGATGAGGGTGGTGACGTTAGCGTCGACGATAGCGGCAAAAGCTCTCTTAAAGCTGCCTTTTACAGCAGATTTTACGCTCTTGCCAAGAGCAAGCTCCTCTTTCATCCTCTCAAAGATGATAACGTTGGCGTCAACAGCCATACCGATCGAGAGCACGATACCGGCGATACCGGGGAGCGTAAGGTTTGCCTGAGTTAAGATGAGCACAAGGCCGAGAAGGGCTACGTATGCAACGAGCGAAATGGAAGCCATCAAGCCGGGAACCTTGTAGTAAATGATCATAAACAGCATAACGAGAAGTATGCCGATCGCACCTGCGATAAGCGAGGTGGAAAGCGAGTTCTGACCAAGGGTTGCACCAACAGTTCTCTGCTCTACGTTAACAAGCTCGTACGCAAGTGCGCCTGCGTTGATGTAGTTAGCGAGCTGGATAACGGTATCATAGTCGAACGAGCCCGTAATCATAGCACTGCCGCCGGTGATAACCTCACTTGCGGTAGGACTTGAAATAATGGTGTCGTCCATGTAAATGTTGATGGGAGTTTTGTTGTTGTAGGAAACTCTGGTAGCGTCCTCGAAAAGCTTTGCGCCGTCGGTGGTAAGCTCAAGAGCAACGTAGTAACCGTACTGCTCGTCGTAAGCGGGAGCAGCCTGTGCAACGTGCTTGCCCTCAAGAACGGTTTTGCCCGAAGAATCCTTGAAGGTGAGAACCGCAGTCTGCATAAACTGGGCGATAGCCTCGTTGGGATCCTCAACGTCGGGAATCTCAATGGTAATCATATCGTCGCCGACTCTGTAGCAAAGAGCCTCGGTGAGTCCCTCGCTGTCAAGACGGTCTCTCATAACGGTAAGAACGGATTCCATACCGTTGTCAAGAGCAGATCCGCTGTCCTCGGTCACTGCCTGGTAGGTGATAACCGAGCCGCCTGCAAGGTCAAGTCCGAGTCTTATAGTATCCTCATCAAAGATACTCTTAAACTGCTTGTTGTCATTAAAATATACGCCGAACGATACTGCCGAAAAAAGCAAAACAATGCAAAGAATCAGCAGTACGAACCTGGCGGCGTATGAAATACGCGTGTAGTTCATTTGTTTTTTACCTCCGGTAAAATCGTTTTTTAACTAACAGGTCAATTATACATTTTTTGGGCCGATAAGTCAAGCACAATTTTAGGTATTTCCCTTATTGTCAGCCGATTTCGGGAACTATTTTCAAAAAATAATACGAGTTATATGATTTTTAGCGTGTCGGGCGGGAAAACACCTTTTTCGGTAACGATGGCAGTGATAAGCTCTGCCGGAGTAATGTCAAAAGCAGGGTTATAGACCGATGCATCCTTATGGGTCATTTTACTTTTGAAAAACATATCGGTGACCTCGCCCTTGTCTCTCTGCTCAATGACAATGTCATTTCCGCTTTTGCAGGAGAAATCAATGGTCGAAAAGGGAGCACACACGTAAAACGGAACACCGAAATGCTTTGCAAGGACGGCAACCCCCAGAGTACCTATCTTGTTGGCGGTGTCGCCGTTAGCGGCAACCCTGTCGGCACCTACAAAAATGCAGTCGACCTCGCCCTTTGCCATCAGCGACGCCGACATATTGTCGCAAATCAGGGTTACGTCGATACCGTTGTCGGCAAGCTCAAACGCAGTAAGCCGTGCGCCTTGAAGCAGGGGGCGCGTTTCGTCGGCATAAACCTTGATTTTCCGTCCTTTTTCGGAAGCAATATATATCGGTGCAAGCGCCGTGCCGTAGCGTACCGCCGCAAGCGCACCTGCGTTGCAGTGAGTCAGCACTCTGCCTCCCTCGGGAATAAGGCTTTCGCCGTATGTACCAATGCTTTTGCAGGTTTTTATATCCTCGTCAAATATTGCCCTCGCCTCGTCCTTGAGTGCTGCTTTCAGGGCAGGAACTCCGTTTCCGCGTGCTTTTTCGGCGGCACAAACCATTCGTTTCAATGCCCAGGAAAGGTTGACTGCGGTAGGCCGGGATCCGTTTATAAAATCGGCGGATTTTTTTAATGAGTAGATAAATCCCTCCTCGGTCTCGTCCTCAAACCTGTATGCCGCCGCATAGAGCCCGATTGCCGCACCTACACCGATAGCGGGCGCGCCTCTTACCGAAAGCCGCTTTATAACATTAAAAAGGTCAAAAGCATCGGTACAGGAGCAAACGACCGTTTCGCCCGGGAGCCTTGTCTGGTCAATATACATCAAAGCATTGCTTTCTTCATCCAGCCAAACTGTGTCTTTCATAATCACGACTCCTTTTTTTGATAAATAATTATATCATATGCGAGGAATTATTGCAATAATTTATGTTCTGTGATATACTGCAGTCAGAAAAAATACCGAAAGGATGATATATTATGGCAAAGTTTGTTTTTGGCAAACCCAAAAAATCAAAAGAGCGGCTCCTTAAAAGTAACATGACCAAGGTTTATTTCCTCAACAGTCAGCGCCCCGACAGCGAGGGCTACGTGTACGTAAACGTTACGAAATCACCCTTTGAGATCGGCGGCATCAAGCATCCGAGCGATAACGGAAACGAGTTCTACCGCCTCGATGTCAACCGCAGAGCCGAGTATTCCGATAACAACCGCTTTCTTGCCGAATGCACGGCAGGTGCCTGCATACGGTTCTCTACCGATGCCACCTCTATCTCGGTAAGGCTGGATATGCGTTCCGTTATCGCAGGAATGCATCATTTTTGCGATAGGGGAGTATACGGCATCGACGCTTATATCGGAACCGGTACCGACCGCCGCTACGTTGGCGGTCAGATGCAGACCTTTGCCGATGATATCTACTATAACTCGGGCATTCTCAACCTCAGGGACGGAGTTAAGGAGGTTATGATCAACCTTCCTCTTTACGGCGGTGTTTCAAAGGTCGAGATCGGATTCCCGTCGGGAAGCCGTGTCGGTGCGCCTACAAAGCGTGCATATGCGCCTATCGGCTTTTACGGCTCCTCCATCACGCAGGGCGGTTGCGTTTCCCGCCCCGCAAACAGCTATGCAAACATAATTTGCCGTGCTCTCGATGCCGATTGCAGTAACTTTGGATTTTCGGGCAGTGCGCTCGGTGAGCTTGTCGTTGCCGAGTATATCGCATCCCGTCCTATGTCCTGCTTCGTTATGGATTACGATTACAACGCACCAAGCGTTGATCATCTTAGGGAGACCCACCGACCCTTCTATGAGCTTATCCGTAAGGCGCGTCCCGACCTGCCCATCGTTTTTGTGACGCATCCTTATTATTATGAGCGCACCAAAGCCGATGAGGAGCGTATCAGCGTTGTTCGTGACACCTATGAGTATGCGCTGTCCAAGGGTGACAAGCTCGTCCGCTTTGTTGACAGCGGAAGCTTTTTCACAAAAGAAATGCGTGATCTGTATGCAGTTGACATCCTCCATCCCAACGACCTCGGTCAGATGTCGATGGCGGAGGCGATTTACCCCGTGGTCAAGGAATTGTTGGGTAAATAAGAAAACAAAAGAGAGAACAAATCGGTTTATATCCGAAGCGTTCTCTCTTTTTTTGTAAATAAGCAGCAAAAAGCTTTGTGGACGAATTAATGTGACCGGCGTCCCCGACGGTGAGGCCTAATCGTTCCAGCGTTTTACGGCCTCGAGCTTGGATTTTAATTCGTCAATCATCAGGCCGATATAGGTGTCCTTACTGCCCTCGATCTCTCCCTTCCTATGCACCGTCATAACGTACAAAAGCATTGCAGTAAAGGCAAAAGCAGGCACGGCGAGTATGATAGGGAACTGATACAGGTATATCAACAGAGCATACAAAATGAGAGAAAAGGCAAATCCGACCAGCCTTATGATTTTCCGGACCAAAGAATTGACCTGCTTGTGCGAGGAGAATATCCGCACCGTTGTAACACCGGGGGTATTTTCAAGCAGCTCGGCGTGAACGGCGTAGGATGCTTTGGTCATCATATAGCCTCTGGTAGTCTCAATGCAAATACCCATAGTTACGTGACCCTCGGGGTCACAGGCAAGAAGTATTCTGTTCCTGTTTGCATGCTCGCCCCTTGCAAGCCCCTCAAGTGACCTGAGCCTTTTGATAACGGTATGGCGCGGGATCTTCAAATCGACCGTGCCGTGCTCGATATACTCGTATTTTGCCATGGTTATATCCTCTTTGTATTGTAAAATTCAATTAAATATAACATAAAACATACATTAAGTCAACAAAAACAAAAAGCACTTCGGAGAGGGACACTTCGTAAAGAAGTTGTCTCTCTCGGTTTTTTATCTTAACAAAACAAAAGAAACTTTGCACAAGGATTGTGAAAGTGTCATAGTGGGTTACATACTTTGAAAAAGGTAAATACTTGCCGAAAAATAAAAAGTGTTCTTCTCGGCGGGTAAAGTGCTATTGCAAACCGGCGTTTGCAGTGATATTTTTGCCTGAAGGCAAAAGTGATATTGAAACCTTAAGGTTTCAGTGGTATTATATTCGCCCGTAAAACTGCCCGAAGGGCAATATCACTATCGTCAGATAATATCACTGCGAAGCAATATCACTCGCCGTCAGGCGAATATAACTGAGGCGCACTCCGTAATGAAGTGCGCCTCGATGAAGTGCTTTTTGAAAGCGTGTAAAGCCCTATTATTTGAGGGTGATCTTTGCGCCGGCCTCTTCGAGCTGAGCTTTGAGAGACTCTGCCTCTTCCTTGGAAACGCCGGTCTTAACCATTTTGGGAGCGCCGACAACGATTTCCTTAGCCTCACCGAGTCCGAGACCGGTGATGTCTTTAACAGCCTTGATAACCTTGAGCTTAGCAGCCTCGTCGAAGGAGGTGAGCTCAACGTCAAATTCGGTCTTCTCCTCAGCTGCTTCTGCAACAACTGCGGGGCCTGCTGCTACTGCTACGGGAGCTGCGGATACGCCGTACTTCTCCTCGAGAGCGCTAACGAGATCTTTGAGTTCAAGAATAGTAAGAGTGTCGATAATTTCGAGAATCTGGTTAATTTTTTCCATTTTAATTTTCCTCCGTATTTAGTAATAAAAATTATTCAGCGGTTTCGGTTGCTTCGGTTGCCTCGGGAGCAGCCTCGGCGGGAGCTTCTTCAGCTGCAGGAGCCTCATCAGCTGCTGCGCTGTCGCCGCCCTCGAGCTTCTCAATAAGAGCATTGATGCCGTAAGTGAAGCCGTAGAGCGAGGACTGGAGAGAGCCCATAAGTCTGCCGATAAGAACTTCCTTGGAAGGAGTAGCTGCAAGCTCTTTAACGCCTGCTGCGTCAAGCTCTTTACCCTCAACAAATCCTGCTTTAAGAACGAAATTATCGTGATCTTTTGCAAAAGCAGCGAGGATTTTTGCGGAAGCAATGGGATCGTCCTTACAGGTAGCAAGTGCGGTCATGCCGGTGAGAACCTCTTTGAGCTTCTCAAAACCAACGATGTCACATGCCTTGGAAACGAGGGTGTTTTTAACTACAACGTACTCAACACCTGCATTTCTCAGATCGGAACGGAGTTTGGTATCATCAACAACGGTAGTACCCTGGTAGTTGACGAGAACACCGCCCGCAGCATTCTGCATCTTGTCGGCTATATCACTGACTATCTGCTTTTTTTGCTCGAGAATTGTAGCGTTTGCCAAAATGTTCACCTCCATATTGATTACACGAAAAATGCTCCCTTGCGACTGCAAAGGAGCATAAAAAGACCGTAAAATCTTATTAACTCCTCGGCAGGCGGTAAGACCATTAAACTTTCGTGCCTACTGTCTTTGGAATCATTGACTTGGCTATACTACCACACAAAAAGCGGTTTGTCAATAGCTTTTTTTAACTTTTTCCTGTTTTTGCGTAAAATAAATGCGATTTTTACGGGACAAGCGCGGGATGACATGGGAGTAAGAAAGCGGTATAATTCAATCAGAGAGTGATAGCGTGTATATAGACAGACAAACAAGACAAACAAGACAAACAAGACAGACAATAGACAATAAGACAGACAATAGACACAAAAAAATATAAAAAATATTATAAAAACTTTTTTTGTCTGTCTGTCTATAACAATACTGAAATAAAATATTTAACAGAGGGAGTGAATATAATGGACGAAAAAATAACCGAGG
>JAZNCU010000074.1:0-6359 GCA_045587745.1 Eubacteriales bacterium
ACTGCCCATAGCATCCCCGTCCGGGCGTGTGTGCCTGTGTATGATGATGCGGTCGGCATCCTTTATTGCCTGTAAAACTGCCTCAAACATTATTCATCCCCCGCTCTGTGCTTTTGTTGATTTGTGCGCTGTGTTGTATCAGCTCAGTATAACATATTTCCGCCCGTTTCGCAACAAGTAAATTAGCCACGTGAGAAAACTTGACGGGCAGACGGAGATGTGCTAAAATGGCTTAACAAAAGCAAAAAGGGGGGGTTTAACGTGAAGCACCGTTTTCAAATATATATTTCAATATTTCTTGTGCTTACAGCCTGTACCGCACTGCTATGCTCCTGCAACGGGCAGGATTTGACGTCCGAGGGTACAATCTCGGGCTCGGACACAGTGTCGGGTCAGCCGAGTGTCGATGCGCCCGAGATAACGCTCTGCTTTTGCAGCCGTAAGGCGGTGGGTGCAAATATAATCTGTCCCCACAAGTCGGACGGCACATATTACGTGTTTCTGCCCTCCTACGCAAATCCCGAAAGGATTCGTTTTTGCGAGAACTGCCGAGGAGATCTTGTTATCGACAACGAGGAGGTTACCGAGTCCACCACCTGTGCGCTGTACGATTTTTCGGCAATACATACTATCAAAATGGGCGGCAAAAAATCGGGGCTCCGATTTATGCAATCGGCAAACGTGGCAACACTTTTCGTTGATACGGGAAGCGGCAAAATGACAGCCGTCGATTCCGACAAGGACCACGAGGAGGATGCAAAATACACCCTTCTCGGCGCAGACGGCAGTATTGAGACCGAGGTGATCGGAGTAATCGAGGGCAGGGGTAACTATACCTGGGAGCTTGCAAAAAAGCCCTACCTGATCACACTGCCCGAGCGAGCAGGCTTTTTGGGAATGAACCCCGCAAAAAAATGGGTGCTTCTCGCCAATGCAACCGATGCGGCGGCGCTGAATAATAAAATCGTCAGCGATATGGCAAATGCGGTTGGGTTTGAATATGCACCGAAATGCGAGTACGTAGATCTTTATCTCAACGGCAAATACAACGGGCTTTATCTCATCAGCGAAAAGGCCGAGATAGACAGCGAGCGGCTTGATCTCGATAAAGCATCGGGAGATTTTCTTGCCAAGGTAGACCTTACCGACCGTTGGAATACCCTTAACAATCCCTTTACCTCCTCGCTCGGACGCACCGTTGAGCTTACCGAGCCCGAAAGGCCCACCGACAGGGAGCGTGAGCAGATGATGCTCGCCGTCAACCGAATGGAGTCGGCTGTTCTTGCGGGAAATTTTGATATTATCGATATAGATTCCTGGGCAAAGCGATATCTTATCGACGAGATATCCGGAAACATCGATTCCGACCTTTGCAGCAGCTATTTTTACAGCAAGGGCGGCGTGTTTTATGCAGGCCCCGTTTGGGATTACGATATGGCGTTTGGCAACAGCCCTGTCCGAAACAGCGTGCCGCAGGCGTTTATTGCCCGTTACGGTACGGGATACGGGGGAGCGGTTTATTATCCTGCGCTTTATAATAACGAACGTTTTTACAGCCGTATGGTCGAGATTTATGAGAGCGAGTTTTTGCCGTTTCTTAACGAGCTGACCGAAACGGGCATTGACGAGCGAGCCGAAATGATTGCAAGCGCAACGAAAATGAACGCTCAGCGCTGGAGCAACCTGTTTTACGAGCTGCACACCACCGTAGTGAACAAAACCACCGCAAGCTCGGTCAAAAGGTATATCAACGAGCGTGTTGAATTTTTGAGCAGTACGTGGCTGGACGGAGTGGAATACTGCACCGTGCAGTTCGATCTCGGAGCCTATATGAACATTTCCGTAAAAAAAGGAGAGGTTCTGAGCACCGATGCCGTTGACCTCAGGCATACCGAGTGGTTTATTGACGGCTCGGGCAAGCGGTTCGATCCGTCAAAACCCGTTACGGAGGAGCGTATCTTTCTCCGTTCCTGGAAGCCCTGGTAAAATTCATTCCGTACGAGGCTAATAATTAAAAAATTCCCGACACGGCATCCGTGATCAACAAATCAAACGGAGCCGCTGTCGGGGAGTTAAAATTTAAAATAAAGAAAGGTAATTACTGATGAAAAGGTTTGTTTCTTTGCTGATCGCAATCTCTATGGTGGCGGCTCTTGTGCCGGCATCGCTGCTTTCTGCTTTTGCCGAGGCGGATCCCGGCTTACGCGGAGAAGATTTTAAGTCGGAGCTCGATTCCGGCGCGGCGGTTCCCGAGGACTCCGTAGTGCTCGTTCCCGAGCTTGTTGAGAACCCCGTTCCCGGCGTTGCTTACAAGTTCTATATAGAGCAGAACAATCTTGGCAAAACCCTCTACCTCACAGGCGAGATGAACGGCTATTACTACGCGGCCAGCGAGGACGTTTCCGAGGCGGTTGACCTTTATGTCGAGGAAGTCGAGGGCGGGATCCGGGTATACTTCCTCAACGATGGCATAAAAACCTACCTCGAGATCGTCAAGAGCGGTGCCTATATCAACGTGGTCTTCGTAACCGATCCCACTATGGTGTTCACCTATAACGAGGATCTCGATGCGCTTAACGCAGACGTCGGAGGCACTACCTACTATATCGGCACGTACAACAATTACAGTACATTCAGCGCATCCAAGACCTCCTATATCGACGGCGACAATGCAAACACCATCGGTGTGCGCAACTTTATTGCTCACTTCGGCGTTCTTGTTGAAGCACCCGAGGTTGAGCCCGAAGACCCCGAGGACCCCGAGCCCGAGCCCGAAGATCCCGAGGAAGAAAACGGCATCACCTATGAGTTTGATGCTGACACAGGCACCCTCACCATTTCCGGCAGAGGAACGATGGATAATTATGCTGACGAAAGCTTGGCTCCCTGGTATAACTACCGAAAGGAAATTACCAATATCGTTATCCAAAACGGTGTTACCTCGATAGGCGAGCGGGCGTTTTCCGGATGCACCTCGCTAACGAGCATAGACATTCCCGATAGCGTTACCTCAATAGGCTACAGTGCGTTTTCCGGATGCACCTCGCTTGAGAGCATCGAGATACCCGACAGTGTTATGACTATAGGCAAGGGTGCGTTTTACGATTGCAGCTCGCTAACTAGCATTGTTATGCCCGAAGGCATTACGTCCATAGACGATTATGCGTTTTTCGGATGCAGCTCGCTAACGAGCATAAGCTACAGCGGAACGTGCGATGAGTGGCTTGCTTTTAAAGAGGCAGGCGTCTTGGACGATAACACCGGCAACTACACCGTTTACTGTACGGACGGAACTGTTTCAAAGCACGGAACGGTCATACGCAATAAAGGTAATTGCGGCGACAGTCTTACCTATGAGTTTGATGCTGACACAGGCACTCTCGCCATTTCCGGCGCGGGAGAGATGTGGGATTATAACGAAGGTTTTGCTCCCTGGCACGACTACCGCGACAGCATAACCGCGGTTGTTCTTCAGAACGGCATAACAGCAGTCGGTGATTTTGCATTTGTTTTCTGCACCTCGCTTGAGAGCGTTGACCTTCCCGACAGCGTAACGGTTATAGGCGACTCTGCATTTAGTTGGTGCGGAAAGCTCTCGGAAATTCAAATGTCCGGAGTCACCTCGGTAGGCGAGAATGCATTTTGGAGCTGTAGCTCGCTTACAGCCGTATCTTTACCGAACGCTGTGACGATAAATTATTATGCATTTTTCGGTTGCTGTTCGCTTGCAGGCGTTTATCTGCCGAGTGTAGTCGAAATATGCGACTGCGCCTTTTACGGATGCTCCGCCCTTGTGGGAATTGACCTTCCCGACAGTGTAACTTATATAGGTGCCGGAGCTTTTGAATCCTGCACTTCGCTGTCAAGTTTCGTTATTCCCGAGGGTATTACCGAGATAAATAGCGTTGTGTTCAGCATCTGTGCCTCGCTTGAAAGTATTGTTATACCTGAGGGTATTACCACAATAGATTACTCTGCGTTTTACGGCTGTGCCTCTCTTGTCAGCGTGGAAATTCCCGCAAGCGTCACCGTTATATTTGACTATGCGTTTGAGCGCTGTGGCGCACTCAAGGACATCAGTTACGACGGAAGCTGCGAGGAGTGGCTTGCGGTAGAAAAGGGAGATGATTGGGACCTCGATTCGGGCAACTATACCGTCTACTGCACCGACGGCACGGTTTCAGCAGACGGAACGGTCACGCTCGACAACCCCGTGCCGAAGGGTGACGTAAACGGTGACGGAAACGTTAACGCAACCGACTATCTTATGCTCAAGCGCGCGGTACTCGGAACGTTTGCCCTTTCGGACCAGAAAAAAGCCGCGGCTGATATCAACGGCGACGGAAACGTCAATGCAACCGACTATTTAATGCTCAAACGTGTCGTGCTTGGTACCTACAATCTCGGCTGATCACCAAATAACAGCAAAACAAAAGGACAGGGGACGCAAAGTCCTCTGTCCTTGTTTTTTCGGTTTCACAGCCGCACCATATACGAAAGCCTGTCGGGGAAATCCTTTATCCCGTTAAAGCCGCATTTTTCAAGCACTCGTTTTGCCCTTGCGTTATCGGGAGCGACATCGGCGTAGACACGCTTCATTCCAAGCTTTTCCTTTATCAGCCTGAGTGCCAGCCGTGCCGCATCGGTGCCGAGCCCCTTGCCCATATAGCTCTCGTTTGCAAGCTCCAGCTCCAACTCGCATCTCTGCTCGGAGTTGACGATGCGGAACACACGTACTCTGCCGATTATCTCGTTCTGACGAGTAAATATTCCAAGCACGGGAGATTTTTCCTGTTCCTGCTCGATTTTTTGAAAAACGGTGTCGGCGGTCTCCTCGCTGTAGGTATAGCTTCCCGACAGGGGGATATATTTACGGAGATACGCATGGCACTCCTTTTTTGTCATCGGTCTGATTGTTACGGTTTTTCCTGTGATTTCCATATGCTTCTCCTTCGATTTTTGGATTTGCGCTACCGAGTCAGCAGAACTACCGTTTCGATATGCTCGGTGTAGGGGAACAGGTCGACGGGACGGATCTTTTTGATTTTATATCCTCCCTTTTTGAGGGTGTAAAGGTCACGGGAGAGGGTAGTGGGGTTGCAGGAGATATAAACCACCCGCTCGGGTGCAAGCGAAATAAGGCTTTTTAAGAATGCGGGACTGCATCCGGCTCTCGGCGGATCGGTAACGACAACGTCGATCCTCTCGCCGCTTTCGGCAAGCTCATCCATAAATCTACCCGCATCGGCGGCGTAAAATCGGGTATTCTCGATTCCGTTAATGCGTGCGTTGTGTTTTGCGTCCTCAACCGAATCACGGTTTATCTCCACGCCGATAACACGCCCTGCGCTTTTGGCGAGAATCAGTCCCACCGTGCCCGTTCCGCAGTAGGCATCGAGCAGGGTTTCATTCCCCGTAAGGGCTGCAAGCTCGGCGGCTATCCCGTAAAGGCGCTCGGTCTGACTGTGGTTGACCTGGAAAAACGCCGTCGGGCTGATTCGGAAGTCGAGTCCGCAAAGGCTGTCGGTAATATATCCGTCTCCGTGCAGGATTTCGCAGGAGTTCCCGAGCATAAGCCCCTTGTCGGTGTTGTTTATGCTGTGCAGGAGCGTTTCGATTTCGGGATGGCGACGCAAAAGCTCCTCGGCAAACTTCCTTTTCGAGCGGAAATCGCCCCTTGCCGTCACGAGCACAACCATATATTTTCCGCTTTTTTCGCTCTTGCGTACCATAACGTGCCGCAAAAACCCCTTGCCCGTACGGGAGTCAAACGCCTTAATGTTAAAATCGGCGCAGAGTCTGCGTACCGTGACGATAATTCTGTCAGCGCCTACGTCCTCGAGCAGACACTCGTCTACCGGCACCACGGCACCCGTTGCCGATTGATAAACTCCCGATACGATCCTGCCGCGTCGGAAAGAGAATGCCGCCTGCACCTTGTTTCGGTAGTGAAGAGGATCCTCCATGCCGATAATTTTATCGACGTGTCCGTACATTCCGAGCAGCTTGATAAGCTTTGCCTGCTTAAACGAGAGCTGGTCGCAGTATTCCATATTTTGCAGCTGACATCCGCTGCATTTTTTAGCGTGAGGACAGAGCATGGCTTTTGCTCCTTTTTTATTTTAGTGGCGGCGTACACACCGATTTTTCTCGGCTTGCGAGCCTGTTCATAAACCTGAGAACGATCGGGCGGTTAAAGCGTTGAACAATAATGAACTGAGCATCAAAAAACACCGCCGCCAGCAGGGCGGTCAATGCGATGGAGCTGTACATAAATACAGCCGCACCGCCGATTTCTTTGTTTTTCATATATGTATCCAAGTCGGATCGTAGCCATGTCGTTCTGTGAGCCAAGGAGT